>NZ_JBVHPN010000014.1:0-75397 GCF_055567935.1 Streptomyces sp. NPDC026301
GTGGTTCAGCTCAACTGCCATGAAAATGCCTCCCGTTCGATGGTTCGATCCTAGGAGGCGGGAGGTGCGTGGCCTATCGGCCGTAGGTCTTACGCAGATGCCGGTCTACTCGCTCTTGCCGGTCTGCTCGCCGACGCCGGTCTACTCGGTGATGTCGATCTTTCCGTTGGCGGCGGCCGTACTGCCGTTGGCCGGCGCCGGCACCGGGGCGCCCCGGCCTTCGGTGATCCCCTTGAGGAGCGCCGGGAGGTCGATCCCGGTCGTGGAGCCGAGCAGTTCGACGCCCTGTGCCACGTTGTCGGCGACCGCCCGGGGGAGCCGGCCGGCGCCGTCCGTGGAGATCACGGTCATCTTGTCCACGGCGGCCAGCGGCTCGGACGCCTTGCCGACCACCTCCGGCAGCACCTCCACGAGCATTTGCAGCACCGCCGCGTCACCGTACTGCGCGAACGCGTCCGCCTTCTTCTGCATGGCCTCGGCCTCCGCCGCGCCCTTCGCGCCGATCGCGGCGGCCTCCGCCTCGCCTTCCAGGCGTACCGCGTCGGCGAGCGCCGCACGCTGTGCCTTCTCGCCCTCACCGGTGAGCCGGGCCCGCTCGGCGGCCGCCTCGGCCTCCTTGACCGAGGCGATCCGGCGCGCCTCGGCCTCCTGCTCGGCCTGGTAGCGGGCGGCGTCGGCGGGCTTGCGCACCTTGGTGTCCAGCTCGCGGTCGGTCAGCGCGGCCTGCCGCTGCGCGACCTTCTCCTGCTCGGCGAGGACCTCCTGGCGGCGCGCCGCCTCGGCGAGCGGTCCGGCCGCGTCGGCCCGCGCCGCTGCCTCGTCCGTCTCTGCCTTGATCTCCGCCTGCCGCAGCGCGAACGTCCGCTGCGCGACCGCGATCTCCTCCTCGGCCTTCAGCCGGGCCTGCTCGGCCGCGCGCCGGGCCACCGCCTCCGCGATGTCGGCCTCCTGCTTGGCGCGGGCGGCCTCGGGGCGGCCGAGGTCCTCCAGGTACGAGCCCTCGGTGGTGATGTCGTGGATCTGGAAGGCGTCCAGCACCAGGCCCTGCCCGGACAGGCTGGCCTCGGCCTCCTCGGCGACCTGCCCGGCGAACGCGGCCCGGTCCCGGATGACGTCCTCCACGGACATCCGGCCCACGATGGCCCGCAGCGCGCCCGAGAGCACCTCCTGCGTGAAGCCGACGATCTCGTCCTGCTGCTGCAGGAACCGCTGGGCCGCGGCCCGGATGCAGTCCTCGGTGCCGCCGACCTTGACGATCGCGACGCCTTCGAGGTTGCCCTTCACGCCGCGCAGGGTCACCGCGCCGCGCACCGCGACCGGGATGTGCCGGCTGGACAGGTCGAGGGTGAACTTCTGCTGCACGAACGGCACGACGAAGACGCCGCCGCCGACCACGACCTTCTGGCCGCTGTTGTCGGTGAAGACCCGGCCGGTCTCCGGGTCGGTGGACTGCTTGCCGCGCCGGCCGGTGACGATGAACGCCTCGCTGGGCCCGGCGACTTTGTAGCGCGTGATGACGACCAGCGCGAGGAGTGCGACGAGGACGACGATGCCTGCCACCGCCGTGAGGACTGGACTCATGGTGAATTCCCCCCTGCCCCCGTAGGACGGACGGCAGATCGGTTCGGTTGGTGAGAAGTACGCAGTGGGTGAGAAGTACGCGGGAGTGGATGTCCGGTGCGCAGGGGTCAGCGCTCGACGGCGCGGACCTCCACCGACGTCGGTGACAGCGCGGCCGCGACCCAGATCTCGGCGCCGCGCTCGATGGGCGCGTCGCCGCGGGCCGCGAGCTTCACCGGCTGGCCCGCGAGCCGCAGCAGTACCTCGCCGTAGCCGTCGGCCGGGATGGCGGTGACGACCGAGCCCGCGGTCCCGACGAGGTCGTCCCCGCGTGGGGTCGCCACGGTCTGATCGCGCATCAGCGCCCGGCAGGCGCGCCAGGTCAGCCAGCCGGCGGCGAGGCCGGCGAGGGTGCCGGCCGCGGCGGCCGGGCCGGCCCCGAGGCCGGTGGTGCCCAGTACGAGCGCGCCTCCGAAGCCGAGCATCGAGACGAATCCGGCGATCACCGGCAGCGACAGCAGCCCGTCGAAGAGGCCGTCGAGCACGCCGAGGCCGCCGAAGAGCCCTTCCAGCACCCCGTCGAGGACGAGCGAGAGGGCCAGCACCACGATGCCTGCGATGCCGAGACCGAGAAACCAGGCCATCGGAATACCTCCCCCGTTGCGCATTCTTTCCTGGTCAACGCCATGTTTTCAGCTGCTCACCGAAAACGTCATTGCCGGATCCCGGCAATCTTTACGCAATTCTGATGCCGGGTCACCGTGCGCGCGGCCGGGTCAGCTCGTGCGGTACCGCACCAGGAGCATCGCGGCGTCGTCGTGCAGCGGGCCGCCGGTGTGGGCCACCAGGTCCGCGCGGATGGCGTCCACGGCGGCCTGCGGGTCCGGTTCCTTGAGCAGCGCGGCGCGCTCGTCCAGCGGATAGAACCGACCGCCGCCGTCCCGCGCCTCGGTGACCCCGTCCGTGTAGAAGAGCACCTGGTCGCCGGGCGCGAACCCGACGTCGTACGGCTCCGGCCCCTCCTCCCCGTGCGCGGTGAGGCCCAGCGGCAGGGCGCGGCCCGGCGGCTCCAGGTAGGCCACCCCGCCGTCCGGGCGGACCACCAGCGGCGCGGGGTGGCCGTAGTTCAGCAGCGTCATCGTCCCCGCGCCGGTCTCGGCGAGCACCGCGGTCACGAACTTCTCGTCCGGCAGATGCCGTTCCAGGGCGCGTTCGAGCCGGGCGCCGACGGCGGCCAGGTCCGGTTCGTCGTACGCGGCCTCCCGGAAGGCGCCGACGACCACCGCGGCCGTCTCCACCGCCTCCAGGCCCTTGCCCTGCACGTCCCCGATGAGCGTCCGCACGCCGTACGGCGAGGCCACCACCTCGTACAGGTCCCCGCCGATCCGTGCATCGGCGACCGCGGAGGTGTACGAGACCGCCATGCTCAGCCGGCCCGCGCGGCGCGGCACGGCACGCAGCAGAACGCGCTGCGCGACCTCGGCGATGGACCGTACGTTCGCCAGCTCGGCCTCCCGGCGCTGCCGCATCACCGCGGCCACCACGCCGGCGACCGTGACCCCGGCGACCGAGAGCAGGGCGGTGTAGCCCCGGCGCCCGGAGAAGAGCCCGTCGTACACCCCGAGGACGAGGCGCAGCACGAAGGAGAGGACGCCGATCAGCGCCGTGCGCCGCCGGCCGCCGGTCAGCCCGGCGAAGGCCGGGCCGAGCGAGACCAGCGGCAGGAAGCCGGCGGCCGGCCCGGCCGTGAGGTCGGCCAGCGTGACCACGGCCATCACCGCATAGGGGAGGGCGCCCAGGGCCACGGTGGCAGGGTGCCTGCGCCCCTTCACGACCCGCCCCGCTGTCACCACGCGCCCCCGCTCCCGTTCGTCAGTCCCCTCGCGTACGGACGGCCCCGGCGATCGGCATCAGCCAGGGCCATCTCATTGTTACTTTAAGCAACTTTTGCACAGCCGAACCAAGACAATTCCCCCACCGTTACCGAACCGACGCAAGAGTGTCCCGGTCCGGTGCCGGACGTGCCCGTCAGGCCGTGAGGATCGCCGGGTCGCTCACGCCCGCCTCGCCGGTCTCGACATGGCCGGCGAAGCGGCGCAGGAACGTCGCATCGGCCTCGGAGGTCACCGTCAGGTCGTACCAGCGCTTGCTCGGGCGCAGGTCGACGGTGTGGGTGACGGTGGCGCCGGCCCGGACCTTGAAGGTCTCGTCGGGACCGCCGTAGGCGTTGGCCAGGGTGAGGTCCACGTCGGAGCGGGCGGTGTTGGTGAAGCTGAGCTTCACATTGCCGGTGGTGGCGTCGTGGCGGGCCGTCACCTCCGGGCCCGCTGCCTTGCCGGGCCCCTTGAAGACGCGCAGGAAGCCGTTCGGGCCGAAGACCGAGAGGTCGTAGACGCCCTTGGAGTAGGCGGTGTTCCAGGTGTCGGTGACCGGCTTGCCGGCCGCCGCGGTGTACGTCCAGGGGCCGTCGCCGCGGTTCCCCGCGGTCACGTAGAAGGCCGCGCCCGTCTTGTCGCCGCCGCTGAGGGTAAGCGTGTACTTCCCGGCCGCGGCGTCGGCCGAGCCGTCGGCGTGCGGGGCGTAGGGCAGGGCGCGGGCCGGGCGGGAGCCCTTCTCCTGGCGGGGGAGGGAGGGGTTGGCCGGAGGCTTGGGGACGTAGTCGGGGTGCCGGTCACCGTCCGGCGGGCGGTAGCCCTCGGTGTCCGGCAGGTCGGCCGGCCGGGTGTCCGGCTGCGCGAAGTCGAAGGCCGAGGTCAGGTCGCCGCAGACGGACCGGCGCCAGGGCGAGATGTTCGGCTCGTGGACGCCGAAACGGCGCTCCATGAAGCGGATCACGGAGGTGTGGTCGAAGGTCTCGGAGCAGACGTAGCCGCCCTTGCTCCAGGGCGAGAGGACCAGCATCGGCACCCGCTGGCCCAGGCCGTACGGGCCCGCCGCGTACCCCTTGCCGCCCTTGTAGAGGTCCGGGCCGACGTCCACGGTGGAGCGGCCCTGGGAGTCGGAGGACGGCGGGTACGGCGGCACGACGTGGTCGAAGAAGCCGTCGTTCTCGTCGTAGGTCAGGAACAGCGCGGTCTTGCTCCACACCTCGGGGTCGGAGGTGAGCGCGTCCAGGACCTGGGAGACGTACCAGGCGCCGTAATTCGCGGGCCAGTTGGGGTGCTCGGTGAACGCCTCGGGGGCCACGATCCAGGAGATCTTGGGCAGCTTCCCGCCCTTGACGTCGGCCTTGAGCTGATCGAAGAGGCCGTCGCCCTTCTTGACGTTCGTGCCGGTGCGGGCCTTGTCGTACAGCGGGTCGCCGGGCTTGGCGTTGCGGTACTGGTTGAAGTACAGCAGCGAGTTGTCGCCGTACGTGCCCCGGTACGCGTCGTCGATCCAGCCCCACTTGCCGTTCGCGTCGAGCCCGTCGCCGATGTCCTGGTAGATCTTCCAGGAGACGCCGGCCTTCTCCAGCCGCTCGGGGTAGGTGGTCCAGCTGTATCCGGCCTCCTCGTTGCCGAGGACCGGGCCGCCGCCGCTGCCGTCGTTGCCGGTGTACCCGGACCACAGGTAGTAGCGGTTGGGGTCGGTGGAGCCGATCAGTGAGCAGTGGTACGCGTCGCAGATGGTGAAGGTGTCGGCGAGCGCGTAGTGGAACGGGATGTCCTCGCGCGTCAGATACGCCATGGTCGTCGCCGACTTGGCGGGTATCCACTGGTCGTACTTGCCGTTGTTCCACGCCTTGTGGCTGCCCGCCCAGTCGTGGTTGAGGTCCTGGATGAACTGCAGGCCCAGGTCGTCGGCGTCCGGCCGGAACGGCAGCACCTCCTTCGTGCCGTCCGGCTGGTGCCAGACCGACTTGCCGCTCGCCAGGTTCACCGGGCGCGGGTCGCCGAAGCCGCGCACGCCGCGCAGCGAGCCGAAGTAGTGGTCGAAGGACCGGTTCTCCTGCATCAGTACGACGATGTGCTCGACGTCGTCGATGGTGCCGGAGCGGTGCTGTGCCGGGATCGCGGCGGCGCGGGCGATGCTGCCCGACAGCGCGGTGAAGGCCGCGGTGCCTCCGGCGAGTTGCAGGAAGCGGCGGCGGTCCAGATGCGACATGGGCGGGTGACCTCTTCGTCAGGTGGGGGGCACGAGAGACGCATGGTGCGCGAAGTAATTCTTGCGGCGTCTGCGCACGCAGCGAAACCCCGCCTCGCGATCATTACGTGACCAAGAGGTGCCGATGACCTGACCGTGAGCCGAACCGTGGGTGCTCCTTACGGGTGGCGGCCGGCCGCGGGGCGCTGCGGACCGCGGCAAACGCCGCCGGTGATGTCAGGCTGGCGGATGTCGGACCGGTCGGACGGAGGCTATCGGTGGTCCACGTTGAGCGGCAGGCGCGCGCGGCAGCCGCCGCGAGGCGCCGGATCGAGACCGGCAGCCGGATCCGCGGCTGGCTGACCACCACCGACCACAAGGTGATCGGCAACCTCTACCTCGTGACCGCCTTCGCGTTCTTCCTGTTCGCGGGGTTGCTGGCCATGCTGATGCGGACCGAACTGGCCCGCCCCGGACTGCAGCTGGTCACGGCCGAGCAGTACAACCAGCTGTTCACCATCCACGGCACGATCATGATGCTGCTCTTCGCGACGCCGATGTTCGCCGGCTTCGCCAACGCCGTCATGCCACTGCAGATCGGCGCGCCGGACGTCGCCTTCCCCCGGCTGAACGCGCTGACCTACTGGCTGTTCCTCTTCGGCGGCCTGATGGTCGTCTCCGGCTTCCTCACCCCGCAGGGCGCGGCGTCCTTCGGCTGGTTCGCGTACGCACCGCTCAACGGCGCCGTCCGGACGCCGGGGGAGGGCGGTGACCTGTGGGCGATGGGCCTGATCCTGTCCGGGCTCAGCACGACGCTGGGCTCGGTGAACTTCATCGCGACCATCATGACCCTGCGCGCGCCCGGCATGACGATGTTCCGGATGCCGATCTTCACCTGGAACGTCCTCTTCACCTCGATCCTCGCCCTGCTGGCCTTCCCGGTCCTGACCGCCGCGCTCTTCGCGCTGCTCGCGGACCGCAAATTCGGGGCGCACGTCTTCGACGCGGCGTACGGCGGCTCGATCCTCTGGCAGCACCTGTTCTGGTTCTTCGGGCACCCCGAGGTCTACATCGTGGCGCTGCCGTTCTTCGGCGTGATCACCGAGATCGTGCCGGTCTTCAGCCGTAAACCGATCTTCGGCTATGTCGGCATGGTCGGCGCGACCATCGCCATCACGATGCTCTCGGCGACCGTCTGGGCACACCACATGTTCGCCACCGGCATGGTGCTGCTGCCGTTCTTCTCGCTGATGTCCTTCCTGATCGCCGCGCCCACCGGTGTGAAGTTCTTCAACTGGATCGGCACGATGTGGCGGGGCTCGCTGTCGTTCGAGACGCCGATGCTGTGGGCCGCCGGCTTCCTGGTGACCTTCCTGCTCGGCGGGCTGAGCGGGGTCCTGATCGCCTCCCCGCCGCTGGACTTCCACGTCACCGACACCTACTTCATCGTCGCCCACCTGCACTACGTCCTGTTCGGGACGGTGGTCTTCGCGATGTTCGGCGGCTTCTACTTCTGGTGGCCGAAGCTGACCGGCCGGATGCTCGACGAACGGCTGGGGAAGATCCACTTCTGGACGCTCTTCGTCGGCTTCCAGACCACCTTCCTCGTCCAGCACTGGCTGGGCTCGGAAGGCATGCCCCGGCGGTACGCCGACTACCTCGCGGCCGACGGCTTCACCGTCCTCAACACCGTCTCCTCCGTCGGCGCCTTCCTCCTCGGCCTGTCCACGCTGCCGTTCCTCTACAACGTCTGGAAGACCACCAAGTACGCGGCGAAGGTCGGCGTGGACGACCCCTGGGGCTGGGGCCGGTCGCTGGAATGGGCCACCTCCTGCCCGCCGCCCCGGCACAACTTCCACGCGCTGCCCCGCGTCCGCTCCGACTCGCCCGCCTTCGACCTGCACCATCCCGAGGCGTACCGGCTGCCGGGCGGGGAGCGCGGGACGGTGGAGCCGACCCCCGACACGCACGGAGAGCAGAGCCGATGAAAGCCGAGGCATACCTTTTCGGCGGGGCGGCGGGGTTCTTCTTCGTCGTGGACGTCGTCTACGCGCTGACCTCCCTGGAGCCGGCGGGCGTGGCGGCGCTGACCGTCTCCTGCCTGATGGCCGCGGTGGTGTCCTTCTTCTGCGCGACGAACCACCGGCGCAGGGGGCCCCGGCCGGAGGACGAGCGGCAGGGGGAGGTCATGCACCGGGCCGGCCGGCTGGACTTCTTCCCGCCCAAGAGCGGCTACCCGCCGCTGACCGCGCTGGGCGCGGCGGTCGCCGGACTGGGCATCGTCTTCGGGCTGTGGCTCTTCCTGATCGGCTTCGGCGTGCTGGTGGCGGGCGCCTTCGGGATGGTCTTCGAGTTCAACGACCGGTAGCCGGCCGACGCCGGCGCTACCGGGAGGAGTCCGGCGCCTCCGCGGCCTCCCGGTCCGGGCTCGCGGTGCGCTCGCTGATCTCCAGCCGCTGCTCGGGACTGGCCGGGAGCGGTACGTGATCGCGGTAGTACCAGCCGCTCAGCGCGATCCGCAGCCGCCGGCCGCGCGAGGTGAGCCCGGCCGCCGGGCGGGGCAGCGGCTCGGGTACGTCGCGGACGAGGATGACGTACTTCCGCTCGGCGGAGATGCCGGTGTGCCCTTCGCCCAGCGCGCCGTAGACGCTCTGGGTCACCTCGCCGGTCTCCTCGCCCTTGGTCAGCAGCTCGCGGTCCGCCGCCTGCAGGGCGAGGCAGAGCCGCTTGGTGAGCCAGAAGGCGGCGACCGGCCCGAGGACGAGGGCGATCCGCAGCACCCACGTGAGCGCGTTGACCGAGATCCGGAAGCTGTAGGCGGTGACGTCGTTGCCGCCCGCCAGCAGCAGCACGGCGTAGAAGACGACCGCGGCCACGCCGAGCCCGGTACGGGTGGGCCGGTTCCGCGGCCGGTCGCACAGATGGTGCTCGGCGCGGTCCCCGGTCACCCAGCGCTCGAAGTAGGGATAGAGGTACAGCGAGACGAACAGCAGGCCTGGAAGCACGAGCGTGGGAATGAAGACGTTCCACATGACCGTGTGGCCCCACAGGTTCGTCTCGAAAGGCGGCATGAGCCGCAGGCCGCCCTCCAGGAATCCCACGTACCAGTCGGGCTGGACGCCGGTGGACACCTGATCCGGGCGGTACGGGCCGTAATCCCAGACCGGATTGATCTGGGCCAGTGCGCCGAGGCAGGCAAGTACGCCGAAAATCATCAGCAGGAAGCCGGTGGTCTTCACGGTGAAGTGCGGGACCATCGGCTGTCCGACGACGTTCCTGTTGGTGTGGCCGGGCTTGTTCCAGTGCGTGTGTTTCAGGGTCACCACGAGCAACAGGTGCAGGCTGATCAGCGCGATGATGATTCCCGGGATGAGCAGGATGTGCAGCACGTACAGGCGCGGAATGATGGCCGTCCCCGGATACGCGCCCTGCCAGAGGAAGAAATTGAGATAGGTGCCGACGAGGGGAATGGAGGTCACGATGGCATTGGCGGTGCGCAGCCCCGTGCCGGACAGTGAATCGTCCGGCAGGGAGTAACCGGCGAAGCCTTCCAGCATCGCCAGCATGAAAAGCGTGACGCCGACCATCCAGTTCAGCTCGCGCGGCCGCCGGAAGGCCCCGGTGAAAAAGACCCGGAGCAGATGGATGCCGATCGCGGCCAGGAACACCAGGGACGACCAGTGATGAATCTGCCGGATGAGCAGCCCGCCGCGCACCTCGAAACTGATGTCAAGGGTGGAGGCGTACGCGTGCGACATCCGCGTGCCGTCCAGCGGAATGTGCCGGCCGTGATAGACGGTCTCCGCCATGCTCGGGTCGAAGAACAGTGTCAGATAGGTGCCGGTGATCACCAGCACGACGAAACTGTAGAGCGCGATTTCCCCGAGCAGGAAGGACCAGTGGTCGGGGAATGCCTTGCGGAGCAGTGCCTTGGCCCCCTCGGCGAGGGGAAGCCGCTGGTCGAGGGCGGTGAACGCGGTGACGGCCGCCCCCTCGGCCCGCTCCTCCAGCCGGGCCCCGCGCCGTCGGAACACCTGCACCGAACTCCCTCCGGGGCCCGTGGCCCGGCCGCCGCTCATGACTTCCTTGCATGGCTAACCGGTACGGTTCGGAGACAATCCGGAAAGGGGCCGCGACGCCGCCGCCCGGCCGGTTTGTTCAGCCGTTCGGCGGAGCGGACGGAAAGGTGCTGGACGGGGGCATGGCCAAGCGCGGCCGGTCGCGTTCTCCGCGCTCGGCCGCTTCACGGGCGGGCGGCGGCCCGGCGCCGCGCGCCCGGGGCCTCAGCCGTTACCGAAGGAGCCGCTGTGGCCCTCCTGCCATTTCCCCGGCTTTTTGCCTTCCTCGTCCGGGCGAGTACCGCGCGTGCCGTCGAACTCGTACGGAGTGCGGCGGTGACCGTCCTGCGTGACCTCATCGCCCGTGCGCATTCCCGTTTCGTATCCGCGGGGATCCGTGGGTGTCTTCGGCTGTTCTTCGGCGGAGGCCGGCCGCGACCGCTTGCGCCGCAGGCCGAGGGCCACGGCACCGATGAGCAGGAGCACGACGACGAGGCCCACGACGAACGGACCGATGCCGACGAGCAGGTCGCGGTTGGGAGCCGCCAGGGACTCATAGCTGGTCATGTCGGCCGGGTACCCGCGAATACCGGAAACGACACGTGTCACACATTCGGACGAGCGTGGATTTCCGGGCCGCATCGGCGTGTGCGCACGGTGCTGCCAGGGCGCTTCCGCCGCACCGCCCCCGTGAGCGGCCGCGGAAAGCAGCGCCCACGGTGCGCCGGGCGGCGAAGTGAGAAAATGTGGGCAGTGAGCCGAGGATTCGCCGCCGGGCGGTGCTCGTATGTCCGGGTACCCGGCCGGTGGTTTCGGAAACAAGTGTTTCAGCCGGAAAGCAACAACTGCCCGGCAGCCGGTAACGCGCGGCAAAAGCCGCCGTTCCCGGTGATTCTGCCGGTGCCGGAATCCCGACGGAAGGGAAGGGCCATGGCCGCCACCACCGCGCTCCGCCGCCATCAGGATGCTCCGGACACCGACGCCGCCTTCGCCCGGCTGGCCGAGCTGGAGGACGGGCCGGTCAGGAAGCGGCTCCGCGAGGAGATCGTCTGCGGCTGGCTGCCGATGGCCAACCGCCTCGCCCGCCGCTACAGCGGGCGCGGCGAGACCGAGGAGGACCTGCGGCAGGTCGCCGCGGTCGGCCTGCTCAAGGCCGTCGACCGGTTCGACCCGACCTCGGGCACGCCCTTTCCCGCGTACGCGATCCCGACGATCCTCGGTGAGCTGCGACGGCACTTCCGGGACGACCTGTGGGCCGTACACGTGCCGCGCCGCACGCAGGAGCTGCGGGCCACCGTCCACCAGGCACGCGAGCAGCTGGAATTCCGCAACGGCTCCGGCTCCCTCACCATCGGCGACCTGGCCGAGCACACCGGCCTGTCCGAGGAGGACGTGGTGCTGGGCCTGGAGGCGCAGGGGGCGTACACGGCGCTGTCGCTGGAGTGCCCCATGAGCACGGACGCGGGCCACTCCTTCCACCTCGCCGACTTCCTGGGTGACGAGGATCCGGAGCTGGAGCTGGTCGAGGAGCGGATGTGCGCGGCGCCGGTGCTGCGGGCCCTGCCGCCGCGCGACCGCGCCATCCTCTACCTGCGGTTCTTCCGCGACATGACGCAGAGCCAGATCGCCGAGGAGGTCGGCATCTCGCAGATGCACGTCTCCCGCATCCTGCAGCGGTGCTGCCGCCTGGTGCGCGTCGAGGTGACACCGCAGGCGTGACACCGCAGGCGTGACGGGCACCCGGTGGCCGTGCGAGTCACCGACGACGTCAGGGGTGAAGAACAGCGATGAGCGACGAGCCGACCGGTCCCGAGCTGCCCCGGGACCGGGGTCCCGTCTCCGCGGCCGTGATCACCGCGCTGCGCGGCGGCGGCCCGCCGGCCGCGGACGACGCGGCCGCGGCCGCCACCGCCGACCCGTACGGCGACGACCTGCAGCTGGCCCTGTACGTGGCGTACGAACTGCACTACCGCGGCTTCGCCGGCGTGGATCCCGCGCTGGAGTGGGACCCCGACCTGCTGCGCCTGCGCGCCGTACTGGAGCGGCGCTTCCTCGACGCGCTGCGGGCCGACGCCACGCGGCACGAGGACGCGGCCGGGGCGCTGGACGAGCTGCTGGTCGAGCCGGTCGGCGGGGACGGCGTCCCGCACCTGCTGGAACGCTCCGGCACCCGCGCTCAGCTGCGCGAGTACGCCGCCCAGCGCAGCCTGTACCACCTCAAGGAGGCCGATCCGCACGCCTGGGTGCTGCCGCGGCTGTGGGGGCGGGCCAAGGCGGGGATGGCCGCGGTGGAGTTCGACGAGTTCGGCGGCGGGCGCCCCGAGCGGGTGCACGCACAGCTCTTCGCGGACCTGATGACGGACCTCGGCCTGGACACCACGTACGGGCGCTACCTCGACGCGGGCAGCGCGGAGATGCTGGCCCTGGTCAACCTGATGTCCCTCTTCGGGCTGCACCGGGCGCTGCGCGGAGCGCTCGTCGGGCACTTCGCCGCGGTCGAGGTGACCTCCTCGCCCGCCTCCCGCCGGCTGGCCGCGGCGATGCGGCGCGCGGGCGCGGGGCCGGCCGCCGAGTTCTTCTACACCGAGCACGTCGAGGCCGACGCGGTGCACGAACAGGTCGTACGGCACGAGGTCGTGGACGGGCTGCTGGCGGCCGAGCCGCACCTGGAGCGGGACGTCGCCTTCGGCATCGACGCCACCGGCTTCCTGGAGGACCGCTTCGGCGCACGGCTGCTGGCGGCCTGGCGGGCGGGGGAGTCGTCACTGCGGGTGGCGCTCGGGCCGGACCTCGCGCACGTACCGTAACCCTCCCGTGCACCGGCCACTGAAAGCGATTTATCCGGGTACTTCTGCTTTGTGCCTCTGATAACGCTTCCGGGGGTCTACCCCCCACAGGACGACACGGCGCTGCTCGCCGAAGTGCTGGAGCACGAGCCGCTGGTGCCGGGCGCGCGGGTGCTGGACATCGGTACCGGCACCGGCGCGCTGGCGCTCGCGGCGGCCCGGCGCGGCGGCGAGGTCACCGCCGTCGACATCTCCTGGCGCGCGGTCCTCGCGGCCCGGCTCAACGCCCGGCTGGCGCGGCTGCCGGTACGCGTACTGCGCGGCAGCCTCTTCGGTCCCGTGGCCGGGCGGCGCTTCGACCTGATCCTGACGAACCCGCCCTACGTCCCGGCACCCGAGGCGGTGCTGCCCCGGCGCGGCAGCGCGCGGGCCTGGGACGCCGGGCACGACGGGCGGCTGGTGCTGGACCGGATCTGCCGGGAAGCGCCGCGGCTGCTGGCGCCCGGCGGCGCCCTGCTGCTCGTGCACTCGGCGCTCAGCGGTACCGGGCCCACGCTGCGGCTGCTGCGGGAGGCGGGGCTGGACGCCGTGGTGGTGGAGCACCGCTATGTGCCCTTCGGACCGGTCCTGCGGTCGCGGCAGGGCTGGCTGCACGGCCAGGGCCTGGTGGCACCCGACGAGGAGAAGGAAGAGCTGGTGGTCATCCGTGCCGAGCGCAGCGTCTGAAAAAGAAGCGTCTGAAAAAGAAGTGTCCGAACCGGCCGGGCCCCGTGCCGTACGCCGCATCACCCTCCAGAAGGACGGGCCGCTGCTGATCGAGGGCCCGGTCGAGGTGCGGCTGGAGGACGGCACGGTCGTCTCCTCCGACCGCTTCTGCGTGGCCCTGTGCAGGTGCCGGCGCAGCAAGCGTTACCCCTGGTGCGACACCAGCCACCGGCGCCGCGCGCGACGCTGACGCGCGCGCGGGCGCCGGTGGCCGGCGATAAAGCGGTGCGTCAGCGGCGCAGCGGCGGCCGGTTCCAGTGCCGGTGCGCGCCCACCGCCTCGATGAAGGCCTGGGCGAACTGCTCGCTCGCGGGGCCGACCGGGTGGTGCGTGACGACGCCCTCGTCGGAGACGGTGTGTTCGTGTTCGTCGGCGGTCCGCAGCCGGGCCGGCTCCAGCAGTTTCAGCACGTCGATGCCGGTGCCCAGCGCGGCGATCGCCTTGCCGTGCCGGTAGGAGTCCCGTACGAACTTCAGCACCGCCGGGTCCTGGGCCGTGCGGGGCACGGACGAGGGGTCACCGGGCAGCACGACCGCGTCGTAGAGGACCGAGGCGACGGTGGGCAGCGCCCGGTCGACGGGGTGGGTGACGCCGTCGGAGCCGGTGAACTCGCCGTCGTGCGGCGCGAGGACCTCGACGTTTGCGCCCTGCGCCGAGAGCGCGGAGCGGATCGTGTCGACCTGGTCGGCGTCCACGCCGTCCGAGACGAGGACGGCGATCTGGCGGGTGGCGATCGAGCCGTCGCCCTTGAGACTTTCGAAGCTCAGCGCGGGGGAGGGCGTCACGTCGGGGGTCTCCTGGCGCTCCGGCGGGGCCACGCCGATGCCCTCGGCGACCGAGACGGCCAGGGTGTGGTCGACCCGCGCGAGCTGCTCGACGACCCGCTGGCGGATCTCCTTCGCGTTCACCTTGCCCAGCTCGAAGCGGTACGCCTCGACGATGTGCTGCTTCTCCCACTCGGTCATGGACTGCCAGAACATCGCGGCCTGGCTGTAGTGGTTCTGGAAGCTGTCGCTGCGCTTGCGGATCTTGTGCCCGGAGACCGCCTCGGTCAGGTGCCGGAAGGCCGTCTCGTCGGCACCGGCCACCGCGGGACAGCCGCCGGCCAGGGAGTTCTTGGTGTAGCTCGTGGTGCCGCGGTGGATCTTGCTCTGGTGGAAGCCGTCGCGCTGGTTGGTGCGCACCGGCGCCACGGGCAGGTTGACCGGGATCTGCGCGAAGTTCGGCCCGCCCAGCCGGAGCAGCTGGGTGTCCAGGTAGGAGAAGTTACGGGCCTGGAGCAGCGGGTCGTTGGTGAAGTCGATACCGGGGACGACGTTGGCCGTGTGGAAGGCGACCTGCTCGGTCTCGGCGAAGAAATTGTCGGGGTTGCGGTTGAGCACCATCCGCCCGATCGGCCGGACCGGCACCTGCTCCTCGGGAATGATCTTCGTGGCGTCGAGCAGGTCGAAGTCGAAGTTGTGCTCGTCCTCCTCCGGCACCAGCTGCACGCCCAGTTCGTACTCCGGGTAGTCGCCGGCCTCGATGCAGTCCCACAGGTCGCGGCGGTTGAAGTCGGGGTCGCGGCCCTGTGCCTCCTGCGCCTCGTCCCACACCAGCGAGTGCACGCCGAGCTTGGGCTTCCAGTGGAACTTCACGAACGTGCCCTTGCCCTGGGCGTTCACGAAGCGGAAGGTGTGCACGCCGAAGCCCTGCATCATGCGATAGCTGCGCGGGATCGCGCGGTCCGACATCAGCCACATGATCGTGTGCAGCGTCTCGGGCTGCAGCGAGACGAAGTCCCACAGCGTGTCGTGGGCCGAAGCGCCGGTGGGCATCTCGTTGTGCGGCTCCATCTTCACCGCGTGCACGAAGTCGGGGAACTTGATGCCGTCCTGGATGAAGAAGACCGGGAAGTTGTTGCCGACCAGGTCGTAGTTGCCCTCGGAGGTGTAGAACTTCGTCGCGAACCCGCGCACGTCCCGCACCGTGTCGGCCGAGCCGCGCGGCCCCTGGACGGTGGAGAAGCGGACGAACACCGGCGTCTTGACGTCCGGGTCCTGCAGGAACGCGGCCCGGGTGAACTCCGCGCAGGACCGGTACGGCTGGAAGTAGCCGTACGCGCCCGAGCCGCGCGCGTGCACCACGCGCTCCGGGATCCGCTCGTGGTCGAAGCGCGTGATCTTCTCGCGGAAGTGGAAGTCCTCCATCAGCGTGGGCCCGCGTTCGCCCGCCTGGAGGGAGTCATCGGTGTGGTCGACCGGCACGCCCTGGTCGGTGGTCAGTGGCCCGTCACTCGAGTCGTGCGCGTAGTACCGCTCCCGTTGCTCCTGCTTCTTGTCCGCCATCTCCGAAGGCTCCTTCCCGCTCCGCGCCGCGCTGGAGTCGCCGACGAGGGCGCCTGGGGGCATGTGTCTCGGCTCGCCAGGTAACCGTTATCCGAGGCGGAGAAACCTCGGCTGGCCCAGAAGGGCGAGCCGCGAAATCCCTGTGATTCCGGGGCCGTGGCGGCCTTGGAGAGGCCCGTCGGACCGGCGAGGTGCAGCGACGGCGAACTGCATGAATAGTGGCAAAGAGGGCACCCCGAAGAGTGATGGAACCACCTCATCAGCCACCGCGGCGACGACGCCCCACAAGAGCGGAATACCACGGCCTGCGAAGCCCTCCTTCGAGGCCCCGTACCTGGTGATCGCCCCATTCCGAGGAGGAAGCGCCATGCGACTCTCGCTCCTGCAACCGCTCATCGAACGACCGGGACCCTGGGCGTCCGTCTACGCCGATGTCTCGCACGGCACGGAGGACGCGGCCAAGCAGCAGGAGCTGTCGGCGCAGAACGCGGCCGACCAGCTGTCCGGCCAGGGCGCCGACGCCGCCACCTGCCGCGCCGTGCACGACGCCCTGAGCACACTCCGCAGGCCGGGCGAATCGCTGGCCCACGCGGGCCGCGCCGTCTTCGCCACCGGCGGCGAGGTCGTCCTGGACACCCCGCTCGCCGGGCCGCCCACGATGCGGGGCGCGACCTGGTCACCGGTGCCCCGGCTGGCCCCCCTGCTGGACGCGCTGGGCGAGAACCCCGTCTGCCTCGTGGTGTACGTGGACCGGACCGGTGCCGACTTCGAGCTGCGCAGCGACACGGTGCACGACAGCGCGGGCCAGGTCAGCGGAGCCGATTACCCGGTGCACCGGACGACCTCCAGCGACTGGTCCGAGCGGCACTTCCAGCTCAAGGTCGAGAACACCTGGGAGCAGAACGCCGGGGAGATCGCCGAGGCCGCGGGCCAGGCGTTCGAGCACGCCGGCGCCGACCTCCTCCTGCTGGTCGGCGACGCGCGCGAACGCCGCGCGGTGCGCGACCGGCTCCCCGATCAGCTGCGCGGCGTCGCGTACGAGAGCGACCACGGCGGCCGGGCCTCCGGCGCCGACAGCACCCGGCTGGACCGGGACATCGCCCAGGTACGCGCCGGGCTCGAACAGGACCACGTCATGGACGCCGTGCAGCGCTTCCAGGCCGGTTCGGGCCGCAGCGACGGCGAGTCCTCCGTGACCTCCGGCGTGCCCTCCCTGGTCGAGGCGGCCCGCGAGCACCGCATCGACACGCTGCTCATCAGCCCCGACGGCGGCGACGCGGGCCGCGAGGTCTGGGTCGGCCCCGGCCCCGACCAGCTGGCCGTGCGCGGCACGGAGATGCAGTACCTCGGTGAGGTGAACCCCGCGCCGGCCCGCGCCGACGACGCCCTGCTGCGGTCCGCCGTGGCCAACGGCGCGCAGGCCGTACTGCTGCACCACAGCGACCCGGTGCCCCCGGGCGGCCTCGGCGCGGTGCTGCGCTGGTCCACGCCCGTGACCCACTGAGAGCCCGTATCCGCCCGGACGGACCGCCGGCCGGGCGTTAGGCACGGACTCCGGCGGGCACCCGTGAGGCGCCGGCGGGTCGGCGGGCAGGCGTTCTGCCCCCGCCCCCGTCCAGGCGTCGGCCGCCCGCACCACGCACCCCTCCCTGGAGGACCCGTGACCACGCCGCAGCCGCCGGGACGCCCCGGCACCCCGCACCCCGACCCGGTGCCGCCGACGCCGGGCCCCGGCCCGGGATCGCCCGGTCCCGAACCGGGGCCGGGGCCCGGTCCTGTACCCGCGCCAGGGCCCGACCCGGTGCCGCCCGCGCCGAGCCCGGGACCCGAGCCGGATCCGGTACCGCCCAATCCGGCACCCCCGACGCCGGGCCCGGCGCCCGGCCCCGCGCCCGACCCCGTACCGCCGCCGCACACCCCCGAGGAGTCCGGCCCGGCCGGCTGACCGGCCGGCCTCCGGCACCGTCCGAGGAGACCGCCGATGAGCGAGACCGTCGTCGTCACCGGAGCGAGCGCGGGCGTCGGCCGCGCCGTCGTCCGGGAATTCGCCCGCCGGGGCGCGAACATCGGGCTGGTGGCCCGCGGGCAGGCCGGGCTCGACGCGGCCGCCGGTGAGGTCGCGGCGGCCGGCGGCCGGGCCCTGGCACTGCCCACCGACGTCGCCGACCCGGCCCAGGTCGAGGCCGCCGCCGACGCGGTCGAGGCGGAGTTCGGGCCCATCGACGTCTGGGTCAACTGCGCGTTCGCCGGGGTCTTCGCGCCCTTCACCGAGGTGCGCCCGGCGGAGTTCAAACGGGTGACGGAGGTGACGTACCTCGGCTTCGTGCACGGTACGCAGGCGGCGCTGGCCCGGATGGTGCCGCGCGACGCGGGCACGATCGTGCAGGCCGGCTCCGCGCTGGGCGAGCGGTCCATCCCGCTGCAGTCCGCCTACTGCGGTGCCAAGCACGCGATCCTGGGGTTCACCTCCTCGGTGCGCACGGAACTGATGCACGACAAGAGCAACGTACGGATCACCGTCGTCCAGCTGCCGGCCCTCAACACCCCGCAGTTCTCCTGGGTGCTCTCCCGGCTGCCGCGGCGGCCGCAGCCGGTACCGCCCATCTACCAGCCGGAGGTGGCCGCGCGCGGCATCGTGTACGCCGCCGACCACCCTCGGCGCAAGCAGTACTGCGTGGGCGGCTCGACCACGGCGACGGTGCTCGCCAACCGGCTCGTCCCCGGGCTGCTGGACCGCTATCTGGCGCGAACGGGCTTCGACTCGCAGCAGACCGATCAGGATGCCGAGCCGCCGGCGCCGGACAACCTCTGGAAGCCGGTCGACGGCATGGACGGCCGGGACCACGGGGCCCACGGCTCCTTCGACGACGCGTCGCACGGGCGCTCCTGCCAGCTGTGGGCCACCGAGCACGCCCGCGCCCTGGTCGCGGCGGCGGCCGTCGGGGCGCTGGCCGCCGCCGGCATCGCGCGGCGGCCTTGGACCTGAGGAGCTTGTGATGACGGAATACGGCTATTTCCTCTCCTGCGAGGAGCACGACCCGCGCGCACTGGTGGAACAGGCACGCATGGCGGAACAGGCCGGATTCACTTCCCTGTGGATCTCCGACCATTTCCATCCGTGGAATGACGAACAAGGGCAGGCGCCCTTCGTCTGGTCGGTGATCGGGGCGCTCGCCGAGGCCACGTCGCTGCCCGTCGAGACCGCCGTGACCTGCCCGACCAAGCGGCTGCACCCGGTGATCACCGCACAGGCGGCGGCCACCAGCGCGGTACTCCTGAACGGCCGTTTCCGGCTCGGCGTGGGCAGCGGCGAAGCGCTCAACGAGCAAGTTGTGGGCGGCGAATGGCCGCAGACCTCGGTCCGGCTGGAAATGCTGGAAGAAGCGATACAGGTGATGCGCTCGCTCTTCGAGGGAAAGGAAGTGAGCCACCACGGAAAGCACTACACCGTGCAGAACGCGCGGCTGTACACCGTTCCCGAGGAGCCGGTGCAGATCGATGTCTCCGGCTTCGGGCCGACCGCCACGGAACTGGCCGCGCGGATCGGCGACGGATTCATCACCATCGCGCCGGAAGCGGACGCGATCGAGCGGTTCCGGCGGGGCGGCGGCGGAGGCAAGCCGGTGCACGGCGGCCTGAAGGTCTGTTACGGAACCGATCGCGAGGAAGCCGTGCGCACCGCGCACCGGCTGTGGGCGACGGAACAACTGCCGGGCGAACTGGGACAGGTACTGCCGACCCCGCGCCATTTCGAGCAGGCGACGACCCTCGTCACGCGCGATCAGGTGGCGTCCGCCGTGACCTGCGGCGACGACGTGGAAGCACATGTCGCGGCGGTGCAGGAGTACACCGACGCCGGATTCGACACCGTCTACGTGAACCAGATCGGCCAGGACCAGCGCGGTTTCTTCGACTTCTATCGCACAAAGGTATTGCCTCAGCTGAAGGACTGAACACACCGGCCGCCGGGAAGAAAACCCGCGGGGCGAATACGCAGCGAATGCCGTGCGGCGGCGGGCCCTGCGGTGGCGGAGCATCGGCCCGCCGCCCTACCGTGGAATTTCCCCGAGCCCGAGTGACCGGATATCCGGACGGCACATCAATGCTGCGGACCACGTGACGGGCACATGAATTCCCCGCCGGTGCGGCGCGCCGGCCCGGCCGTTCAGGAGAAGCGATGTCCAGTCCTCCCCGGAGCCCCTGGTGCAGTCAGTCGGGCGGCGGTGCCGTGGTGCTCCGCCCGCCGGAGTTCGACTGCGCCCGCGTCACCCAGGCCCGCGAGGAGATGCTCATCCTCCTCAACCGGGGCGCCGCGAGCCTGCTGGTCGACCTCGGGGCCTGCTCCACGGTGTGCGCCTGCTGCGGGGTGCCCGCGCTGGTCCGGGTCTTCCGGCGGGCCCGGGCGCTGGGCACGGCCTTCCACGTCATCGCGCCGCGGAGCGCGCAGGCCCGCAGGCCGCTGGACGACGCGCAGCGGGTGAGCCGGGAGCCGTTCCCCCTGGTGACCGCGAGCGAGGCCTAGGGGGCTGCCGGCGGAAAGTGCCGGGCGCCGGAACGGGAAAGCGCCGGGTGCCGGAACGAGAGCCGGGGCGCGCACGACATCGTGCGCGCCCCGGCTCGCTGCTATGCGCCCAAGGGTGGATCAGTACGGCTTCGCCCGCTCCCGGAACGCCTTCGCCGGCCGGGCCGAGCCCGACTTCGGGTAGGAGACGCGGTCCGGATCGCCGTCCGAGGTGTACCGCGCGACCGCCCCGTCGCGCAGCTCGTCCAGCCAGTGCGCGGAGCCGAATTGGGCGTCCTGGCCGTGCGCGCCCGCCGAGCGGATGCGCGGTATGCCGACCGGGTCGAAGGCGGTGGCGTACGGCGAGGGGGCCGGGCCCGCGCCGACGAGATACGCACCGTCGTACGCGTACCGCACCCCGTCCGCCGCGCCCTTGATGTCCAGCCCTGCCGGGTTGGGCTGGACGCCGAACGGCAGCGCCAGCGAGGTCACCTTCGCGTCCGGCACGCTCTTGGTGACGACCTGCTGGCCGCCGGCTATCTGCTGCTGCGCCTCGCCCGCGGAGATGTCGCGGAGGTTGGCGTGGT
Organism: Streptomyces sp. NPDC026301; assembly: GCF_055567935.1. NCBI lineage: Bacteria > Bacillati > Actinomycetota > Actinomycetes > Kitasatosporales > Streptomycetaceae > Streptomyces > Streptomyces sp. NPDC026301. The sequence continues at coordinate 20,650 of NZ_JBVHPN010000014.1, forward strand.
CCCGGGTGTGGTTGCCGACCTCGAAGCCGTGCCCGTGCAGCCAGCGCAGCGCCTTCTTCGTACCCGTCGCGGGGAACGCGCCGCCGTTCACGAAGAGGGTGGCGGCGGGGGTGAACCCCGGATGCCGCCGCGCCACGTCGCGCAGGATGCCCACCGCGCAGTCCGCGACGGGCCGGCCGTCGTCCCCGAGCGCGAACTGGCTGTCGGTGGAGTCGTCGAAGGTGAGCACGACCGGGTGGCGCCCGGCCGGTATGTCGATCTTCCCCGTGCTGTACGCGCCCGCGGTCACCGGCACATAGCCCTCCTTGGCCAGCCGCTCCAGCTCGGCGCGGAAGTCCGCGGGCCTGCGGTCGTACACGCCTTTCGGCTCGTCCACGATCTGGTGGTACATCAGGACCGGCACCGCACCGAGCTCGTTGGCGTGCACCGAGGCCGGGGACTTGGACCGTGACGGGTGTTCGGGCCGGGCCGAGGGGGAATCCTGCCGACCACTGATGGTTTTCGGAGCCGAGGGTTCCGGCGGTGGCGCGCCGCCGCGGGACTCGGCGCAGGAGACGGCCGACGCGGCCAGCGCCAGCAGGGACAGGACGACGAGGCCGGGCCGGCGGAGAGGGACCGGACGCGAGCGACGGAGATGCACGAGACCTCCCGGAAAGGGCGTGCCAATGCGGCTCAACTGGAAGACACTTTTCTTGAATCCTTCGGATTCCTCTGCTTCCTCTGCTTCCACTGACTCCTCCCGTACTCGTTCCCCGCGCAGAGCGCTCGTCATTCTTCTGGCCGGTGTCCTGGCCATGGCCCTGGTCGTCGGAGGCGTGCTCCTCGTACGGCAGTACCGCGCGCCCGCCTTCCGGCTGGCCGGACTGCCGGCGGGCGGCGTGGTGAACGCCGCGGCGCTGCACAAGGGCGGGGTGGCGGTGACCGCGCCGGCGGGGGAGCGGCTGCGCGGCGCCGAGGTCACCGTGGACGGCAGGCGAATACCGGTGCGGGGCGCCGGACGGCAGCTGACGGTGGGTCTGGACGGCCTCCGCGACGGCACGCACGAGCTGAAGGTGGCCACTGAGGGCTCGATGCTCGGCGGCGGCTCCGAGCTCACCCGCGAACTGACCGTCGACACCACGCCGCCGCGCCTCGCGGTGGCCGACCCCGAGGGCCGCAGCCTGCGCGGCCCGGTCACGGTCAAGGGCCGCGCGCAGGGCGCCACCGCCGTGACGGTCGCGGGCAGGAAGGCGGACCTTGGCAAGGACGGCCGCTTCGCCGTCACGCTCCCGCGGCCGCCCGCGAAGGCCACCGCCGTCGCCACCGACGCGGCCGGGAACACCGCCCGGGAGGACGCGGTGGTGACAGTACGACGGCCGATGCTGCGCGCGGTGCACGTCAGCGGCCAGGGGTGGGCCTCGGACCAGCTGCGCGAGCCGGTGCTGAAGCTGCTCAAGGAGGGCAAGCTGAACGCCGTCCAGCTCGACATCAAGGACGAGCTGGGCGAGATCGGCTACGACTCACAGGTGCCGCTCGCGAAGAAGACCGGCGCGGCCAAGGGCTACTACGACGCGAAGAAGGCCATCAAGGAGATCCACGCGGCCGGCGGCGCGGTCGTCGGCCGCATCGTCGCCTTCCGCGACCCGATCCTGGCCTCCGCCTCCTGGAAGGACGGCCACCGCGACCGCGTCGTCCGCACTCCCGACGGCGGCCCGTACGGCGCGGGCTCCAAGTACGGCTCCCTCTCCTTCACCAACTTCGCGAACCGCGACGTCCGCCAGTACCACCTCGACCTCGCCGCCGAGGCCGCGAAGCTCGGCTTCGACGACATCCTCTACGACTACATCCGCCGCCCGGACGGCAAGCTCAGCGGCATGTCCTTCCCCGGCCTCGGGAAGACCACGCCGGAGGACTCGATCGCGGACCTGGTCGCGCGGACCCGTGCGGTGGCCCGCGAACACGGCGCCTTCCTCGGCGTCTCCGTCTTCGGCATCGCGGTCACCCGCCCGAAGGAGATCGCCCAGGACATCGGCAAGCTCGCGAAGCAGTGCGACTACATCGCGCCGATGATCTACCCCTCGCACTGGGCCGCCGGCGAGTACGGCGTCTCCGACCCGAACTCCCACCCGTACCCCATCACCAAGAAGTCCCTCGCCGACTTCGTGAAGAAGACCCGCCACACCGACGCCCAGATCGTCCCCTGGATCCAGGACTTCTCCCTCGGCGTCTCCTACGGCGACGCCGAAGTGGCCGCCCAGATCCGCGCCGCGGCGGACGACGGCATCCACTCCTTCCTCCTGTGGAACCCGGGCGTGCGCTACCACGGGGGAGCGTTGACGCCGATGAAGTGACCGGTCGGCCCGGGCCCCCGCACACGTATGCGGGTGGTCCGGGCCCGCTGTTAGGCTGCCGATCGTGTCCCGTGGGGGAAGTCCGGTGAGAGTCCGGCGCTGACCCGCAACGGTGTGCGCGAGTGTGCGGTACGGGCCTGTCGTAGGGGTCCGGGCGGAGTGCTCGCGTGAGTCCGATGACCCGCGGGGTGGCACATCTCCCGACTGCTCGCCGCGGACTGCGAGAGGGATGACGCACGGACGCCCGCCCGGCGCCGGGTGCGCCGCCCCCTGTGCGTACGGACGCGGCCCGAGGCGAAGGACGCCCGCCCGTGCCCGCCATGACCACCGCCCCGGCACCCGCCGCGGCCGGACCGCCCGAGGCCACCCGCCTGCCGGTCCCCGCCTCCGCCGCCGTGCTCGCCCTGCTCCTGCTCGTTTCCCTCGTGTGCGGGGTCGGGCTGGGCGCGGCCGGGGTGCCGTGGGGCGAGACGCTGCACTTCCTGGGGGCCGGGCTGACCGGCGGGACGATACGGGCCGACGAGGCCGGCGCGTACGCCATCGTCTGGGAGATACGGCTGCCGCGCGCCGTCCTCGCGGCCGTGGTCGGCGCCGGACTCGCCTCGGTCGGCGTGGCCGTGCAGGCCATGGTGCGCAACGCCCTCGCCGACCCCTTCGTGCTGGGCGTCTCCTCCGGCGCCGCGGTCGGCGCCAACGCGGTACTGCTGCTCGGCGCGTTCGCCGCGCTGGGCGTGTGGGCACTGTCGGTGTCCGCGTTCGTCTCGGCGCTCGCGGCGATGGCGCTCGTCTACGCCGCGGCGCGCACCGCGTACGGGCTGACGCCGCTGCGCCTGGTGCTGGCCGGAACCGCCCTCTCCTACGGCTTCTCCGCCGTCACCACGCTCATGGTCTTCCGGGCCGAGCGCGGCGAGGCGGCCAGGTCCGCGATGATGTGGCTGCTCGGCAGCCTGGGCGGGGCGACCTGGGGCTCGGTGCCGCTCGCCGCGGTCACCGTGCTGGCAGGGGTGCTGTACCTCGGCGCGCGGGCGGGGCGTCTGAACGCGCTGGCGATGGGGGACGAGACCGCCGCGGCGCTCGGCGTGCGTCCGGGCCGGCTGCGGACCGAACTGTTCGTCGTCACCGCCGCCGTCACCGCCTCGGTCGTCGCCGTCTCGGGCGCGATCGGCTTCGTCGGGCTGATGGTGCCGCACGTCGTACGGATGCTCGTCGGCGCCGACCACCGCCGGGTGCTGCTCCTCGCGCCGCTCGCCGGTGCCGTGCTGCTGGTCTGGGCGGACGTCGTCTCGCGACTGCTGCTCGCGCCCGCGGAGCTCCCGGTCGGCGTGATCACCGCCGTGCTCGGCGTGCCGTGCTTCCTGCTGCTGATGCGGCGCGGCGGCTACGCGTTCGGAGGCGGTCGCTGATGCGCCTAGACGTGGACGGGCTGACGGTCGAGCTGGCAGGAGCTCGGATCGTCGAGGACATGACGTTGCGGGCCGACAGCGGGCAGGTCGTGGGGGTGGTCGGGCCGAACGGCAGCGGCAAGTCCACGCTGCTGCGGTGCGTGTACCGGGCCCTGCGGCCCGCGGTGGGCACGGTACGGCTGGACGGCGACGACCTGCACGCGATGGACGCGCGCGCTGCCGCCCGCCGACTGGCCGCGCTGCCCCAGGAGTCCGCCGCCGAATTCGACTTCACCGCCGCCGAGGTGGTGGCGATGGGCCGGCTGCCGCACCAGCGCGGCGGCACCCTCTTCACCGGCCGCGCCTCCGCCGCCGACGCCGCCCTCTGCGCCGAGGCGCTGGGCCGGGTCGGCGCGGCCCACCTCGCCGGACGCGGCTTCCGCGCGCTCTCCGGCGGCGAGAAGCAGCGCGTCCTGATCGCCCGCGCCCTCGCCCAGCAGCCCCGCGTCCTCGTCCTCGACGAGCCGACCAACCACCTGGACATCGCCCACCAGTTGGAGGTGCTGTCCCTGGTGCGCCGCAGCGGCCTCACGGTGCTCGCCGCGCTGCACGACCTGAACCTCGCCGCGAGCCACTGCGACGTGCTGTACGTGCTCGACGGCGGCCGCGTCGTCGCCTCGGGCCCGCCGCACGACGTACTGCAACCCCGCCTGCTGGCCGAGGTGTTCGGCGTACGGGCGCACCGCGTCACGCACCCGGTGACCGGCGCCGTCCAGCTGCTCTTCGACCTGACCGATCAGGAGATCGCATGTCCGTGATTCGCCCCCGCACCGCGGCCGCCCTCTGTCTCGCGCTCGCCCTCACCGGATGCGGCGCGCGCGTCGCGGACCCGGCCGCCGACGGCAAGGCCGCCGGGCAGCCGGCCGTGACCATCGAGAACTGCGGCAAGAAGCTGACCTTCGACAAGGTGCCCGAACGCGTGGTCACCAACGACGTCGGCATCACCGAGATCATGTTCGCGCTGGGCCTGGAGGACCGGATGGCGGGGTTCGTCATGCCGGACGACAAGGGCGACCTGCACGACGTGCCCTGGAAGGACGGCTACAAGAAGACGAAGTGGCTGTCGAAGCACCAGATCACCAAGGAGCTGGCCGTCGACGCGCGCGCCGACCTGGTCTTCGCGGGCTGGAACTACGGCTTCGGCGAGGGCGGCCTCACCCCGGCCGCCCTGCACGAGCTCGGCATCGACTCGTACCTCCTCACCGAGTCCTGCCACAACGGACGCGGCTCGGCACGTGGCGTCATGCCGCCGCTGGAGGCGCTGTACACCGACCTCACCCAGCTGGGAAAGCTCTTCGGCGTCGAGGACCGGGCGCGGAAGCTGATCGCGGACTTCAAGGACCGGGTCGCCGAGGTGCGGCGAAAGGCGCCCAAGGGCGCGGACCGGCCGAACGTGTTCCTGTACGACAGCGGCCAGGACAAGCCGTTCACGGCGGGGCGGTACGCGGCGCCCGACGACATCATCGCCAAGGCGGGCGGCCGCAGCATCACCCACGACCTCGCGGACTCCTGGACGACGGTGGGCTGGGAGACCGTCGTCGAGCGCGACCCCGACGTCATCGTGATCTGCGACTACGGCGACACCACGGCCGCGCGCAAGAAGGACTTCCTGCTCCACTACAAACCGCTGGCGGGAGTGTCGGCGATCAAGCACAAGAAGATCGTCACGCTGGACTACGCGGACCTGGTCGAAAGCCCCCGCAACCCCGCAGCCATCGAACGCCTGGGCGCATACTTGCGCCCGTAGGGGCGCGGGGCGTGTCGATGTGCGGCTCCGCCGCGTGGGCGCGCCCAGCCACGACGGCGGGTGCGTGAGGCAACAACCGTCACGCACCCGGACCGTCGATCAGCCGTCCGCCTCGGCGGACACCGGCTTGGGGATCAGGAACGACGTCCCGATCGCCGCAGCGATGATGACCATGCCCGCGATCATCCCCGCGGTGTAGTCCGACGGCGACGACGGGTCGGCCGGAACAGCCGCGGTCTTCACCGCGTACAGCACCGCGAAGCTCAGCCCCGCGCCCAGGTTGAACGCGCCCGCGTTCAGACCCGGCAGGAAGCCCGGGTTCTCGCGCGGGGACAGTACGATGCCGAGCCCGTTGAGGACGATGTTCGCCACGCCCGCGTACGTGATGCCGACCAGCAGCGACATCACCAGCAGCAGCGGCCGCGAGTGGCTGCCGAGGGTGAGGATCATCAGGACGACGGTCACGACCGAGCCGATCAGGCCGAACCGCAGGACGCGGCCGTACCCGAACGTCGCGGCGAGCCGCCCGGCGACCGGGCCCATGGCGAGCCCGGCGAGCGCGTACGGCGTCAGCGTCCACCAGGCCGACGCCTCGGCCGACATGCCCAGGCCCGCGTGCGCGTCCTGCGCGAACGCCGGGATCAGCCCGTTCATGACGGCGAAGACGCCGGTCATGGTGAGGACCGTGGTCAGCAGCAGGGCCCAGGTCGAGCGCTGCTTGAGGTGGTGGGTGGCGACCAGCGGGTGGCCGCTGCGGCCCTCCGTGCGCCAGAACAGCGCGAAGGCGAGCGCGGCGATCACGACGAGCACGCCGATCAGCGGCCAGTTCGCGGCGGCCAGCTTGCCCGCCTCGTTGAACGCGGTCAGCAGCGCGCCGACCGAGACGACGAGCAGGACCACGCCGGGCCAGTCCATCCGGCTCTTCACGGGCGCGGTGGACTCCCGGGTCAGGGTGGCGACCAGGACCGCGGCGAGCGCCGCGACCACGGCCATCGCCCAGAAGACGGCGCCGAAGCCGTAGTGGTCGGCGAGGTAGCCGCCCGCGAGCGAGTCCACGCCCGCGATGCCGCCGTTGACCGCGGTGATCACACCGAGCAGGGTGCCGTACTTCTTCGGCTCGGTGACCTCGACCCGCAGCATGATCAGGCACAGCGGTACGGTCGGGCCGCTCACGCCCTGGAGGACCCGGCCGGCGAAGAGCACCGGCACGCTCGTCGCGAGCGCCGCGACGATGCAGCCGATGACCATCAGGGCCATCATCCCGGCCAGCACCTTGCGGCGGCCGATGACGTCGCCGAGCCGCGGCAGGAAGAGCGAGAAGAGGGCCGCCGAGGTGAAGAACGCGGTCTGGGTGAGGCCGATCTCCGCCGAGGTGGCGTGGAGGCTGTCCTCGATGCTCTTCAGCGCGGGGCTCAGCATGCTCGCGTTGAGCTGGAAGGCGAAGCACGCCACCAGCAGCGCGGTGACCAGGACCCCGACCCGTATGCCGGGTCTCTCCGTCAGGCCGCCCGGGGGCTGCCCCGTCGTGGTGGATGCGCTCATGCCAGTACGTCTCCGGGCTTCTGCGGGTTCTCGCCGATCAGCTCGGGGTCGCCGATCCGCTCCAGCGCGTCGACGACGAGGTCCCAGAAGCGGCCGTGGTCCAGCTGCACCGCGACCTGGGTGCGGCAGTCGGCCGGCGCGGGCGCGCGGAAGTCCGTCACGGTCATGCCCTTGGTCAGGGTGCCGGTCAGCTCGATGTCCACCGGGGCGCGGCGCACCGTCATCACGTCCGGGTCGATCACGTACGCGACGGCGCACGGGTCGTGCACCGGCGGCGACTCGAAGCCCTGGTGGTCGCGGTAGGTGGTGCCGAAGAACTCCAGCAGCTCCTCGACGAACTTGGCGGGCTTGGTGCCCAGCGCGGCGATCCGCTCGGCCACCTCGGGCGTCGCGAGCGCCTGGTGGGTGAGGTCCAGGCCGACCATGGTGACCTGCCAGCCCGCGTTGAAGACGATGTGCGCGGCCTCGGGGTCGATGACGATGTTGAACTCGGCGACCGCGCTCCAGTTGCCCTCGTGGTAGCCGCCGCCCATCAGGACGACCTCGCGGACCCGCTCGACGATGCGCGGCTCCTTGCGCGCGGCCAGCGCGATGTTGGTCAGGCCCGCGGTCGGGACGATGGTGATCTCGCCCGGCTCGTGGGACATCACGGTGTCGATGATCAGGTCGACGGCGTGCCGCTCGTCCAGGACGCACGTCGGGTCCGGCAGCACGGGGCCGTCCAGACCGGTCTCGCCGTGGATGTCACCGGCGGTCTCGATGTTCCGTACGAGGGGACGCGGGCAGCCGGCGGCGAAGGGCACGTCGGTGATGCCCGCGATCCGCGCCACGGAGAGCGCGTTGCGGGTGACCTTCTCCAGCGTCTGGTTGCCGACCACGGTCGTCACGGCGACGAGCTCGATGTCGGGGTTGCCGTGGGCCAGGAGCATGGCGATCGCGTCGTCGTGCCCCGGGTCGCAGTCGAGGATGATCTTTCTGGCCAACGGTCGAGCCCCTTTGCCCTGTTGAACGGTGGTGCGGTGACGCCTTCGGGAGAGCGATGGGAAATCGTTCTCCGAAAGGCCGCGAAGAGTTCACCCGCATACCGGGGTACTTGTCAATGATTCATCCCACAGAGTCCGGCGGCTGCCCGGTGATAACGTTTGCCCGCCGTTGCCGCAGCGTACGCCGCTGCAGGGGCGCAGCCGAGCCGAGCGAAGGGCGCGACCGTGGCCGAAGTCACCTTGAAGGACGTCGCCCGTGCCTCGGGCTGCTCCGTCGCCACCGTCTCCCGCGTGCTCGCCGGCACCCGCCCGGTCGGCGCCGAGACCGCCCGTACGGTACGGGAGGCGGCCACCCGGCTGGGGTACCGCCCCAACCACGTCGCCCGCGCGCTGCGCCGCCGCGCCACCGGCACCGTCGGCCTGGTCCTGCCGCAGATCACCAACCCCTTCTTCCCCGCGCTCGTGCGCGAGCTGGAGCACGCGTTGCACGCCGCGGGGCGGGCCGTGCTGCTCGCGGATTGCGACGACGACCCGGCGACCGAGGCGGCCCGGATCGCGGAGTTCCTGGACCGGCAGGTGGACGCGCTGGTGCTGATACCGGTCGACGCGCGGCTCAGCCGGGAGGCGGTCGCGGACGCCGCGCGGCGGGTGCCGGTGGTGCTGCTGGACCGTGCCTGCGGACCGGGCGTCGCCGACTCGGTCGCGGTGGACAACGCGGCCGGCATGGCACTCGTACTGGATCACCTGGCGGCGGCGGGCCGCCGCCGGCCGTGGTTCGTGGGCGCGGCCGGCACGACCTCGACGGCGGCCGAGCGGCGCGCCGCGTACGAGGCGGGCGCGGCGGCCCTGGATCCGCAGGCCCCCGGCCGGGTCGAGCTGGGCGACTTCTCCGTGGCGTGGGGGCGGGCCGCGGTCGACCGCATCTGGCCGTCCCGCCCGGACGCGATCGTCTGCGCCAACGACCTCATCGCGGTCGGCGCGCTCCAGCGGCTGCGCCAGCTGGGCGCCGACGTGCCCGCCGAGGTCGCCGTCACCGGCTTCGACGACGTGCCCTTCGCGGGCCTGGCCGACCCGGCGCTGACCACGGTCCGCCAGCCGGTCACCGAACTGGCGGCGGAGGCCGCCAGGTTGCTCGCCGAGCGGTCGGGCGACCGAGTACTGGGCGGGGGAGCGGGCCCGGCCGCGAGCCCGAGCCGTACGGTGCGGCTCACGCCGGAACTGCTCGTACGGGCCTCCGGCTGACCGCACGCGGGACGCGCGGAAGCGGTGTCCCGCGCGCCGACGTGCCCGCGCGCCGACGGGGAAGCGGAAGCGGGCACTCCCGCGCGTCGTTCAAGGGCGGGTTCGGCATACCGGCCGGATAATGTGCATATGACGGACGACATGCTGGATCCCGTGACATTGGCCGTACGGCCCGTGGTGTGCCCGGTGTGGTGCCGGCGCGTGCACACGGCCGCCGAGGCCGGTGGCCACGACGGGATCATGCATCTGGCGGAACCGGTCGGCTGGAATCTCTCGGCGCAGCCGGAGCGGGGCTTCCCGCAGTTCCACTTCCGCATCATGTGTGAAGAAGGTGCGTCCGGGCGGACGTCGCCGGTGGTCGAGGTGGGCGTGATCGAGGCCGAGGGCCGGCTGCCGTACTCCTGCGACGCGCGGACCGCCGGCGAGCTGGACCGGATCGTCGGCGAGCTGGAGCGGGTCCTGGAGACGCTGCGGGGCTGGCGCGCGGCGCTGCCCGGCGGGGTCTCGGTGACCTGAGCGGCATACACGGACGCCCCTGCACGCGTGAGGTTGCGCCGCGCAGGCGGGTTTCAAGGAATCTGCACATCGCCCGCGCACCGGCGGCACAGTGTGTGCCCTTCCGTACGCGGCCGCGCGCGGGCGTCCGGGGCTTGGCGCGGGTATGTCCGGATGGGTCCGGCGTGCGGACGCGGCCGCCGGAGCGCGGGCAATCGTTCTTGTGAAGGAGTCGTCACCAAGGCGTGCACAAAACTGCACGTGATCGTCCGGTGCCGGTGAAATGTGCCGACCGGCCGCCGCAAGCGAGTTGGCCCGGCTACCAGTTGGCGTGCTTGGATCATTTCGGCGCGGGAGTTGTGCGAATGCCTCCCCGGTTTCCATTCGGTAAATGACCGATATGGCCGCCGGGTTATGTTCTGCCGCCGACTTCCGTGTTATTCGAGTATGACCCACAGTAATTGAAGGGAAGCGCACACCATGGACTTCACCCCCCAGGTCGAGACCGCTGAGATCGCCGACGCCGAGCTGGACAACATCGCCGGTGGCCTCGGCGTCGTCGGTCCGGTCGCCAACCAGGTCGTCGGCACCGTCGACGGCGTGACCGGCGGCACCGTCGGCAACGTGCTCGGCACCGTCACCGGCACCGTTCAGGGCGCCACCGGCGTCAACGTGAACGGCGTCGTCGCGGGCCTCTGAGTCCTGCCACTGCCGTCGGCTTCACTGCCGCAGGTGTGACTCGACCTATCGGTACATGTCCGTACCCATAGGTTTGCCGTGAGCCCCGGAGCATTTGTTCCGGGGCTCACGGATGCCACCGGCCGCCGCCTTCGCCCGTCAAGTGCGGGCTTTTCCGCCTGTGTTACGGTCATGCCTTGGTATGCCCGAACAGCGGGTATTTTCATGGATCATTGGTGCGCCATGTCGCGCGTGTCCCATTGGGTCGCCTTTTTGCCCGCGCTGCCCTTTGGTGTATGCGTCGGCGCCGAATGAGACAAAAGCAGTCGAGGGAAAAGTTCCGTGCAGTTCCGGCAAAAGGCGCTGGCCAAGCTCCAGTCGCCTGAAGAGCTCGACCTGCCCGTGCGCTACGCCCGGCCGCAGGGCGGCCTCGTCCTCGCCGTCACCGTCGTCGTGATGGCCGTCGCCTGTTTCTGGGCGCTCACCGGGTCCGTGTCCTCCAAGCTGACCTCGCCCGGCATCCTCACCCACCCCCAGGGCAGCTACGTCCTGCAGAGCCCGGTCGCCGGCCAGGTCACCCAGGTCTTCGCCAGGGAGGGCCAGCAGCTCAAGGCCGGAGCGCCGGTCATGAAGGTACGCACCGCACAGGGCGACCGCGCCGTCCGCGCGGTGGCGCCGGGCCGCGTCACCAGCCTGGTCGGCAAGATCGGCTCGGTGGTCACCGTCGGCGCCGACGTCGCGAGCGTCGAGCGCGTCAGCAGCGCGCACGAACCGCTGGTGGCGATGGTGTACGTACCCAGCCGCAGCGCCGCCACCGTCCCCGTCGGCGCCGCCGTCGACCTCACCGTCCAGTCCGTGCCCACGCAGCAGTACGGAGTGCTGCGCGGCAAGGTCAAGGCCGTCGGCCGGGCGCCGCAGAGCAGCCGCCAGATCGCCGGCTTCCTCGGCGACCGCGAGCTCGGCGAGCAGTTCACCGCGGACGGCCAGCCGATCGCGGTCCTCGTCGAGCTGGAGCGCACCAAGGACACCAAGTCCGGCTACAAGTGGTCCACCGCCGACGGCCCGCCGAACGCGATCGGCTCCATGACGCCCGTCACCGGTGCGGTCCACCTCACCGCGCAGCGTCCGATCGATTGGCTCCTCCCGTGACCGCGCAGCCCGAAGCCCCGGCACCGCCGCCGCTGCCGCCCGGCGGCCGCGGCCGGCACCGCCCGAACACCAAGCCCGACCGGCGCCGCTCCAACCGGAGCGGGACCGGACCCGCCAAGGGCGCCGGCAAGACGATCCGTACGCCCACCGTCCTCCAGATGGAGGCCGTGGAGTGCGGCGCCGCGTCGCTCGCCATGGTCCTCGGCCACTACGGCCGGCACGTGCCGCTGGAGGAGCTGCGCATCGCCTGCGGCGTCTCCCGCGACGGCTCCCGCGCCTCCAACCTCCTCAAGGCGGCCCGCGCCTACGGCCTGAAGGCCAAGGGCATGCAGATGGAGCCGGCCGCGCTCGCCGAGGTCCGCGCCCCGGCCATCCTCTTCTGGGAGTTCAACCACTACGTCGTCTTCGACGGCATGGGCCGCCGCTTCGGCCGCAAGGGCGCGTTCATCAACGACCCCGACCGGGGCCGCCGCTTCGTGCCCGCCGAGGACTTCGACACCAGCTTCACCGGCGTCGTGCTGACCTTCGAGCCCGGCGAGGAGTTCCGCAAGGGCGGCCGCAAGCCCGGCGTCCTCGGCGCCCTGCCGCCCCGGCTGCGCGGCACCTCCGGCACCATGCTCGCCGCCGTCCTCGCCAGCTTCCTGCTGGTCGTGGTCGGCGCGACGGTGCCCGCGCTGAGCCGTACGTACATCGACATGTTCCTGATCGGCGACCAGACGTCGCTGCTCGGCGTGCTCTTCGCGTCGATGGGCACCACCCTCGTGCTCACCGCGGCGCTCACCGCCCTGCAACAGGCGAACCTGCTGCGCGGCCGGATCATCTCCTCCACCCTGAGCAGCGCCCGCTTCCTGCGCCATCTGCTCCGGCTGCCGGTCACCTTCTTCGCCCAGCGCAACCCCGCCGACCTCGTCCAGCGGCTGCAGTCCAACGACACCGTCGCCGAGACCCTGGCCCGCGACCTCGCGGCGGCCGGCGTGGACGCGGTCGTCGTCATCCTCTACGCGTTCCTGCTGTGGTCGTACGATCCGCAGCTCACCCTCATCGGCGTGGCCGTCGCGCTGCTCAACGTCGCCGCGATGCGCATCGTCGTACGGCTGCGCGCCACGGGCACCCAGAAGCTGCGCGCCGACACCGCCCGGCTGACCAACACCTCGTACAGCGGCCTGCAGCTCATCGAGACGATGAAGGCCACCGGCGGAGAGAACGGCTACTTCCGCCGCTGGGCCGGACAGCACGCGACCACCCTGGACGGTCAGCAGCGGCTCGGCGTGCCCAGCGCCTGGCTCGCCGTCGTCGCGCCCACCCTCGCCGCCCTCAACAGCGCCGCCATCCTGCTCATCGGCGGGCTGCGCGCGGTCGAAGGCCATATGTCGGTAGGTCTCCTTGTCGCCTTCCAGGCGCTGGTCACCAACTTCACGGCGCCCATCACCCGGCTCAACGGCATGGCGGCCCGCATCCAGGACTTCGCCGCCGACGTCGCCCGGCTGAAGGACGTCGAGTCCTTCCCCGTCGACTCCCTCTACACCCGCCCCGAGCCCGTCGCGAGCACGCGCCGCCTCAAGGGCCATGTGGAGCTGACGAACATCACCTTCGGCTACAGCCCACTGGACAAGCCGCTGCTCAGCGCCTTCTCGCTGACCGTCGGGCCCGGGCAGCAGGTCGCCCTCGTCGGCGGCTCCGGCAGCGGCAAGTCCACCGTCTCCCGGCTGATCTCCGGCCTGTACAGCCCGTGGGAGGGCACCATCCACATCGACGGGCAGCGGCTGGAGGACATCTCCCGCGGCGCGCTCGCCTCCTCGGTCTCCTTCGTCGACCAGGACGTCTTCCTCTTCGAAGGCACCGTCCGCGACAACGTCGCGCTGTGGGACCCCTCGATCCCCGACGAGGCCGTCATCGAGGCGCTCAAGAACGCCGCCGCGTACGACATGGTGGCCCGCCGCCCCGGCGGCATCCACAGTCGCGTCGAGCAGGACGGCCGGAACTTCTCCGGCGGCCAGCGGCAGCGCCTGGAGATCGCCCGGGCCCTGGTCCGGCGCCCCTCCATCCTCGTACTGGACGAGGTCACCAGCGCGCTCGACGCGGAGACCGAACAGATCATCATGGACAACCTGCGGCGCCTGGGCTGCGCCTGCGTCGTCATCGCACACCGCCTCAGCACGGTGCGCGACAGCGACGAGATCGTGGTCCTGGACCACGGCACGGTCGTCGAGCGCGGGCGGCACGAGGACCTGGTCGCCGCCCAGGGCGCGTACGCAGAGCTGGTCAAGGAGTCCTGAGGTGACAACCCCGCACCCCGCGGCCACCGGGACGGCCGCCGACGACACCGTCCTCGGCGCCCTCGGTGGGCTCGGCACCGAAGTCGACTGCACGGGCCTGCGCAGCCTGCCGCTCGAAGGGCCGCACGTGCTGTGGCTGGTCACCGGCGGGGCCATGGACCTCTTCGCGGTCGACGCGGCGCAGCAGGGCCACTGGTACTTCCTCGGCCGCCTGGCCCCCGGCACCCTCCTGCTCGGCCCCGTCGAGGGGCCGCAGCACACCCTCGTCGCCCGGCCGCTGCAGGGCTGCGCGGTCCGCCGTATCCAGCTGCGCGAGCTGTTCCGGCCCGAGCACGGGGGCTACGCGGAGTACGACGCGTACGGCCGGTACGTCGGCCAGTCCTGGGACACGGGGGAATTCGGGTACGACGGCGCGCTCAGCCCGCTGGAGGACGCCTTCGCGCGCGGTGTCGGCCGCAGCCAGCGCGTGCTCTTCGAAGCGCCGCTGGACGGCGAGTACGAGGCGGGCGAGAGCGACGGGACCGACGGCGCGGCCGACGAGAACATCCTCTGGATGCCGGTCGACCCCGGCAGCCTCCAGTACGGCGCGCACTACAGCGCCGAGGCGGCCGCCGATCTGCTCATCGACGGCACGATGTGGCAGCGCATGGTCGACCAGCAGTACCGGCTGCTGTCCGCGCTGGACCGCTGGATCGAGCGGCTGGAGCGCGCCCACGAGGACCGCACGGCGGCCGGCATCAAGGCCGGCGAGGCCGCCCGCTCCCAGGCCGACCAGACCCTGCTGTCCTCCATCGGCTCCTCGGGCCGCGGCGGCGGGCACGCCGGAGCCACCGACGACGCCACCCTCGCCGTCTGCCGCAAGGTCGCCGACGCCGCCAGGATCACCCTGACCTCGCCCAAGGAGGGCGGCACGGCGGACGACCGGCTCAGCCCCGTCGAGCGGATCGCCGTCAGCTCCCGCATCCGCACCCGCGTCGTCAAGCTCGACGGCCGGTGGTGGCGCGAGAACAGCGGCCCGCTCGTCGGCCACCGGAGCGAGACCGGCGAGCCCGTGGCGCTGCTGTGGCGCCGGGGCCGGTACGACGCGGTCGCGGCCGACGGCACCCGCACCCGGCTCGACCAGGAGCAGGCGGCGGCGCTGGAACCGCGCGCCGTCATGCTCTACCCGCCGCTGCCCGACCGCCCGATGGGCCCGCTGCGGCTGATCCGCTTCAGCATGCGCGGCACCCGCCTGGACCTGCGGAACCTTGCCATTGGCGGGCTGGTCGCCGTGGTACTCGGCGCGCTCGTCCCGATCGCCACCGGCAAGGTGCTGGGCGATTACGTCCCCAACGCCGAGCGCGGCCTCATCGTCCAGACGGCCGTCGCGCTGATCGTCACCAGCCTGGTCTCCGCCGTCTTCATGCTGCTGGAGAACACCTCCATCCTGCGCGTCGAAGGACGCATCGAATCCACCCTCCAGCCGGCCGTCTGGGACCGGCTGCTGCGGCTGCCCACCAAGTTCTTCAGCGGGCGGTCCACCGGCGAGCTGGCCAGCGCCGCGATGGGCATCAGCGGCATCCGCCGCATCCTGTCCGGCATCGGCTCGGTCGCCGTGCAGGCCGGCACGGTCGGCACGATGAACCTCGTCCTGCTGCTGGTCTACAGCCCGAAGCTGGCCGTCGTCGCGATCGCCATGCTGCTCTCCATCGCCGCGGTCTTCCTGCTCCTGGGCCTGTGGCAGCTGCGCTCCCAGCGCGAACTGATCGAGCTGACCAACAAGCTCAACAACCAGGCGTTCCAGACCCTGCGCGGGCTGCCGAAGCTGCGCGTCGCCGCCGCCGAGAGCTTCGCGTACGGGGCGTGGGCCGGGGAGTTCGCGCGCAGCCGGGAGCTGCAGCAGAAGGTCGGCCGGATCAAGAACCTCACCACCGTGCTCAACGCGGTCTACCTGCCGCTGTGCACCCTCGTGATGTTCATGCTGCTCGCGGGCCCGGCCCGCGGCGCGCTGTCGGCCGGCGCGTTCCTCACCTTCAACACCGCCGTCACGATGATGCTGTCCTCGGTGACCCAGCTGACCGGCGCGTGCCTCCAGGCGTTCGCCGTGCTGCCGATGTTCGAGCAGATCAAGCCGGTCCTCGACGAGCGGCCCGAAGTACGCGGCGGCTCGACCCAGCCCGGCACCCTCAGTGGCGGCATCGAGGCCCGCGGCCTGTCCTTCCGCTACTCCGACGACGGGCCGCTGGTCCTGGACGACGTGTCCTTCGAGGTGCGGCCCGGCGAGTTCGTCGCCGTCGTCGGCGCGAGCGGCTGCGGCAAGTCCACCCTGCTGCGCCTGCTCATCGGCTTCGACCGCCCGGTCTCGGGCAGCGTCCTCTACGACGGCCAGGACCTGGCGGCCCTGGACCAGGCCGCCGTGCGCCGCCAGTGCGGCGTGGTGCTGCAGAACGCCCAGCCCTTCAACGGCTCCATCCTCGACTGCATCTGCGGCGCCGAGATGTTCACGCAGGAGGAGGCGTGGGCGGCGGCCGGGATGGCGGGCCTGGCCGAGGACATCAAGCGGATGCCGATGGGCATGCACACGATGCTCTCCGACGGCGGCGGCTCGATCTCCGGCGGTCAGCGGCAGCGCCTGATGATCGCCCAGGCGCTGATCCGGCGGCCGCGCATCCTCTTCTTCGACGAGGCCACCAGCGCGCTGGACAACGAGACCCAGCGGGTGGTCACCGAGTCCACCCGCACGCTCAACGCCACCCGCGTCGTCATCGCCCACCGGCTCTCCACGATCATGGACGCCGACCGGGTGATCGTCATGTCCGAGGGCCGGGTCGCCCAGCAGGGCACCCCCGCCGACCTGCTCGCCGACACCGGCGGCCTCTTCCACGAGCTGGTCCGCCGCCAGATCAGCTGAACCGCGGGCGCGCGGCGGGACCGGAGTGCGAGACGTCATACGGCCCGCCGCCGTCCGCGCGTAAGAATGCCGTGTGCTCCAGCAACTGTTCACGCCCTCCGTCCAGCACACGCTCGACCTGATCGGCATCTTCGTCTTCGCGATCTCCGGCGCGCTGCTCGCCGTGCGCAAGAACTTCGACATCTTCGGCATCGCCGTGCTCGCCGAGGTGACCGCGCTCGGCGGCGGGCTGTTCCGTGACCTGATCATCGGCGCCGTGCCGCCGGCCGCCTTCACCGACCTCGGGTACTTCCTCACCCCGCTGGTCGCGGCCGTCCTCGTCTTCTTCCTCCACCCGCAGGTCCAGCGGATCCAGACGGGGGTGAACGTCTTCGACGCGGCCGGGCTCGGCCTCTTCTGCGTCGCCGGCACCACCAAGGCGTACGAGTACGGGCTCGGCCTCACCGCCTCCGCCACCCTCGGCCTCGCCACGGCCGTCGGCGGCGGCGTGCTCCGCGACATCATCGCCAACGAGGTCCCCTCGCTGGTCCGCTGGGACCGCGACCTCTACGCCGTGCCGGCCATCGTCGGCTCCGCCATCGTCGCGCTCTGCATCCGCTTCCAGTCCCTCAACCCCGGCACCAGCGCGGCCGCCTCCCTCGTCGCCTTCGCCGTCCGCCTGCTCGCCCTCCGCTACCACTGGCGCGCCCCCCGGGCCTGGAACCGCCGCTCCTCGGCGGTGGAGGTACCGGAGGAGGGCCCGAGCCAGGGGGACACGCCGGGCGTGGCCTAGGGCACGCCTAGGCGGCCGGGGAGGATGTCGGGGCCGGGAAGCCGCCGTTCTGGCCGTCGTTGACGGCGTCGGGGTCGACGCCGAGGGTGATCGCCGCGTGCACCCCGCGCCCCACCCGCTGCGCGTCGTACCGCAGCGCGAGCATCCCGTCCGCCGCGGTGTCCCCGGAGTACAGCATGTCCTCGGCGTTGGTGGTGCGCTCGGTGGTGTTGGTGGCGTACGGGTTCTCCCGCGCGACGGCCTCGATCGCCCGCTCGGGGAAGTAGAGCTGGCCGGTGTGGCAGTCGGTGCCGCCCTCGTATTCACCGTGCGAGAAGGTGCCGTCGACGTGCACCTTGGTGTGGATGTGCACGGCCCGGCCGCGGTACCAGCCGGGGAAGACGGTCCGGAAGGTGACCCAGCCCGCCCGGTCGGTCAGCTGGAAACCGCGCAGGTAGGTGGTGTCGCTGTCCGGCTCCGCGTGTCCGCCGCCACCGCCGGGCGGCGGGCCGGTGGGGGTGGCGGTCGGCGCGCCGGTGGGCGGCGTGCCGCCGCCTCCGGAGGACGCCTTCTCGTAGCTGGAGTAGACGCCCAGCGCGTCGCAGTGCCAGATGTCGACGGCGACCCGGGACAGCGGCCGGCAGTGTTCCGCGTCGACGACACGGATGCGCAGGGTCAGCGGAACGCCCGGTTTTCCTTCGGTGACGTCGGAGCGGTACTTGTCGTAGTCGAGGTAGTACGGCCCCTCGATGGACTCCTTGGTGAGGCGCAGGCAGTCGGTGGCGACCGGCTCATCGGCCGCCGCGGTGCCGGCCAGCGCGGCCCCGCCGAGTCCCGCGGCGGCGATACCGGCGCCGCCCGCGGCCAGTAACCGGCGGCGGCTGAAACGAGGTGTGCTCTCTTCTGTCATGTTCCGTAAGGTACTGAAGGTACCTAGGAGGAACCTGTGAACGGCCTTATAAAACAAGGCTGTTGAACTCATGAGAGTGTCGCGTCAGGCTCCGTGAAGGAGTGCCAGAGGGCGACGACGGTGGCGCCGAGCAGCTCGGGCAGCGGGGTGGGGTCGACCCGGGCGCGCAGGCAGAAGCCCTCCAGGACGGCGAGCAGGGAGACGGTGAAGTCGGTGACGGTGCGGCCGGGGGCCATGCGGCGGCCCTCGCGGGCCAGCAGGCGTTCCAGCGCGGCGGCGTAGCCGATGCCGAGTTGGCGGTAGCCGCCCTGGGCCGCCGCGCGGACCTCGGGGTGTTCGCCCAGTACGTAGAAGGTCAGGTAGACGTAGGTGAGGGGGTTGGCGCGGGCGCGTTCGAGGTAGCCGGCGGCGACCGTGGTGAGGATGGCCTCGACCGGCGCCGTGGTGTCCGCCAGCGCCAGCAGTTCGGCCACCGCGTCCCGGTCCTCCGGATACGCGTCCGGACCGAGCAGGTGGAACATCAGGTCCGTCTGGTAGTCGGCCTGGGTGGGCCACAGGGGGTAGATCGCGCCGGTGGTGATCGGCTGCGCGCGACCCACGCCCGGCTGTCGGCCCGCGGCGATCTCGGTGGCGAGCCGGGCCACCTCGGTGAGCCTGATGTGCGCCAGCGGCCCAGCGAGCGCCTGGTCGGAGGTGTCGGCGGCGCGCCGGCGGACCAGCTCCACGCCCGCCTCCAGCATCAGGGCCCGCGTCTCCGCCGGCGAACGACGGCTGCGCCGCGCCTTCTTGGTGACTCCCGGCATCGTGCTGCTGCCCCCTCCGTCGGCACTCGTAGGCCCCATTGCCTCCGTAGAAAACCTACCGTAACTTCTCTACGAATCGCTGCGCAGACGAATCGCTGCGAAACGGCCGCTCGCCGAGGAGGACATCCCGATGAAGCAGCTCGACCGCCTGATCGAGGAGCAGGAGAAGCTCCTCATGGACCGCACCACCGCCTCGGCGCGGCTCCGCGAGGAGGCCCGGGAGTCGCTCGCCGGCGGGGTCGCCTCCGCCTGGCAGGACGGTCCGCCCGTCGCCGTCTGGATCGAGGACGGGCACGGCGCCCACGTCCGCGACGTGGACGGCACCGACTACGTCGACCTGCACGGCGGCTTCGGCGTCGGCCTCGCGGGCCACGCCCACCCGGCGATCGTCGCCGCGGTCACCGAGCGGGTGCAGCACGGTACCCACTTCGCGCAGCCCACCCGCGACCTGATCCCGGTGACCCGGCTGCTCGCCGACCGCTTCGGCCTGCCCCAGTGGCGCTTCACCAACTCCGGTACGGAAGCGACCATGGACGCGGTGCATCTGATGCGGGCCGCGACCGGCCGCCGCAAGATCCTCAAGGTGGAGGGGAGTTACCACGGCCACCACGACTCGGTGCAGGTGTCGATCTACGCCCGCGGAGAGGGCGACATCGGCCCGGACGACCGCCCGCGCTCGGTGCCGTACGGCCCTGCCTACCCGACGGCGGTCACGGACCTGACCCTCGTCGTCCCGTTCGGCGACCTCGACGCCGTGGAGCGGGTGCTCGCGGAGCACGGCGACGACATCGCCGGGATGATCATCGAGCCCATCATGATGAACATCGGCCTGATCGTCCCGCCGGACGGCTACCACGCCGGGCTGAAGCAGCTCCTGCACCGGCACGGCGCCTACCTCGCCTACGACGAGGTCAAGACCGGCTTCGCGGTCGCCCCCGGCGGCGCCACCCAACTCTTCGGCGTCACCCCGGACATCATCTGCCTCGCGAAGTCCATGGGCGGCGGCATTCCCTGCGGCGCGGTGGGCGCCACGCGTGACCTGATGGCCAAGGTCGCCGACAACACCTACGAGCAGGTGGGCACGTTCAACGGCAACCCGATGATGCTGGCCGCCACGCACGCCGTGCTCACCGAGGTACTGACCGACGCGGCCTACCGCCACTTCGACGCGCTGCGGCACACGATGGTGTCCGGCGTCGAAGCCGCGATGGCCCGCCATGGCCTCCCCGGATACGTCGCCGCGCACGGCGCCAAGGGCTCGGTGATCTTCACCGAACGGCTGCGCGACTTCCGGGACTTCCTCGCCTACGACGACCGCTGGGGCCATCTGCACTGGCTGTACCAGCACAACGGCGGCGTTTTCCTGCCGCCCTGGGGCAAGACCGAACAGTGGACGCTTTCGGTACAGCACACCGCCGGGGACGTCGAGCGCTTCGTCCGCAATTTCGAGCGGTTCGCGGCCGCGGTGCACAACGTCCCCGGCGGTGCGGTCTCATGACCGTCGGCTGCCCGCGTCCGCCGTGTGCTGCGCCGCCAGCCGTACCGTGGCGTTGGCCGCGCCGTATCCCTGGTAGCCGCCGCGCCGCTCCACCAGCTCGAAGAAGACCCGGCCGACGGTGACGGTGTAGCAGTGCAGGAACTCGCCGCCGTTCTCGTCCCGTTCGTAGAGAATGCCCAGCTCGCGGAAGGCCGCCAGGGTCTCGGGGGCGAGGCCGTACCGCGCGTCGAGGTCGTCGTAGTAGTTGTCCGGGATGGGCAGCAGGGCCGCGCCCGCCTCCCGCACCCGGCGCGCGGTCGCGAGCAGGTCGTCGGTGGCCAGCGCGATGTGCTGCGGCCTGATCTCCTGCTCGCCCGGTACAGGAGCGACGTTCAGCGCGATCCGCAGCGTGCCGCCGGCGTTGGCGACGGCGCGGCTGCGGAAGAGGCCGTAGGGGTCGGCGAGGTCCAGGCTCTCGTTCGGCTGGAGGCCCAGCACGCTCGCGTAGAAGAGGGACGCCTCGTCGAAGTGGTGCCAGGGCTGGGTGAGCGCGACGTGGTCGACGCGGGTGATCCCGGCCGTGCCGCTCTGCGGCGCCGGGCTGCCGAAGTCCGCCGTCCAGCTCGGGTGGTCGGCCCGGTCCGTACGGCAGAAGAACAGCTCGGTGTCGTCCGGCGCGGCCACCGCGTCCAGCGGTACGTCCCCGGGCGCGCGGCGGCGGGGCACGACCGGCGCCCGCAGCGACTCGGCGCGGCGCACCGCGGCGGCGGGCTCCGGGCTCTCCAGGCCGAGCGCGACCAGGCCGGGGCCCTCGCGGCGGGCGCCGCTCACGGTGTTGAGCAGTACTCGCGCCTCGTTCTGCTGCCACAGCTCGACCGGCTTGCCGCCGGTGTGCCGGCCCGCCCGTACGAAGCCGAGCGAGCCGAGCAGGGAGCGCAGCGGTTCGGTGTCGGCGGCGGCGAGTTCGGCGAAGGCGACACCGTCCGGGACGACCGGCGCCGGCAGGCTGCTGAGCCCGGCGGCCTCCTCCAGGGCGATCAGCGAGCGCATCGCGTCGACCGCGGTGCGTCCCGCGTCCGCCTGCCGGAAGACGTCGTTGAAGATCTCCAGCGAGAGCGGGCCCGCGTAGCCGGCGCGCAGCACGTGGCCGAGCATTCCGGCGAGGTCGAAGCCGCCCTGGCCGGGGAAGCAGCGGTAGTGCCGGCTCCACTGCAGGACGTCCATGGCCAGCTTGGGCGCGTCGGCCAGCTGCAGGAAGAAGATCTTCTCGCCGGGGATGTCCTCGATGCCCTTGGGGTCGGAGCCGCGCGAGAGGATGTGGAAGCTGTCCAGGCAGACGCCGAGCGCCGGGTGATCGGCCTGCTCGACGATGCGCCAGGAGTGGTCGTACGTGTTGACGTGCCGGCCCCAGGCCAGCGCCTCGTACGCGAGGCGGATGCCGTGCGCGGCGGCGCGCTCGGCGAGGGCGCGCAGCTGCCGGGCGGCGAGCGCGTCGTCGTCGGCGGCGTCCGGCGAGACGCTGGAGCACACCAGCATCGTGTCGGCGCCGAGCCGCTCCATGACGGCGAACTTCCGCTCAGCGCGCCGCATGTTGCGCGCGAAGACCTCGTCCGGGACCGCCTCGAAGTCGCGGAACGGCTGGTAGAGGTCGATGGACAGGCCGAGGTCCGCGGCGCGCAGCCGGATCTCCTCGGGGCTGAGCGGGCTGGCCAGCAGGTCGTTCTCGAAGATCTCGACGCCCTCGAACCCGGCCGCTGCGACGGCGCTGAGCTTCTCGGAGAGCGAGCCGCTCAGCGACACCGTGGCGATGGACTTGCGCATCAGGGGCCTCCTCAGACCGCGGCGGTGCCGACCAGGTCGGCGAGGTCGGCGAGCATCTCTTCGGCGTGCGGTTCCAGGCCGGTGAAGAGCCGGAAGGCGTCGGCGGCCTGGAAGACGGCCATGCCGCCGCCGTCCAGCGTCCGGCAGCCCAACTCCCGTGCGGTTCGGATCAGTTCGGTCTCCAGCGGCCGGTAGACGACCTCGGCGACCCACAGGTCGGCGCGGAGCAGCGCGGCGGGGAGCGGCAGGCCGGGGTGCGCTGCCATGCCGGTGGGGGTGGCGTGCACCAGGCCGTCGGCGCCGGGCAGTACGAGGGCCAGCCGGTCCGGGGCGGCGGTGGTGGCGCGGCCGGTGCCGAAGCGGGCGTTGAGCGCGTCGGCGAGCGCCCCGGCCCGTACGGCGTCGGTGTCGACGAGGGTGAGGCGGTCGGTGCCGAGCGAGAGCATGGCGTGCGCGACGGCGGAGCCGGCGCCGCCCGCGCCGATCTGGACGACCTCGCGGGTCGCGGCGCCGGGCAGGCCGCGCGCGAAGGACTGGGTGAAGCCGGTGACGTCGGTGTTGTGGCCGATCGTCCGGCCGCCCCGGAAGACGACGGTGTTGACCGCGCCCAGCTCGGCGGCGCCGGGCGAGAGCGCGTCGAGGTGCTCGATCACCAGCTGCTTGCAGGGGTGCGTGATGTTGAGTCCATCGAAGCCGAGGGTACGGGCCGCGCGGATCAGCTCGCCGACATCCTTCGCGTCGACGCCCAGCGTGTCGAGGTCGAGCGTCCGGTAGAGCAGCCGCAGGCCGTGCCGGTCGGCCTCCCGCTCGTGCAGGGCCGGGCTCAGCGAGGGGCCGATGCCGGAACCGATGAGGCCGGTGAGATACGAGGGCGTGGACAACGCGACTCCCTGGTGGTGCGCTATGAACGTACTAGTTAGTTAATTATGGCCGCAAGGGACCGCGGGCGAAAGTTCGGCCCGCGGCCCCCTGGCGAGCGGCGGCCCGCGCGGCCGTCAGGCGGAGGACGCCCGGGCCAGGCTTCCGCGCTCCTCCTCGGACGCGGCCGGCTTCTCGCCCAGCAGCGCGGTCGGCACGCGGTGCGTCTCCCGGCCCGTCAGCACGGCGAGCGAGCAGATCACGCAGGTCGCGGCGGTGAAGGTGGCGACGCCGAGCCAGTTGTCGCCGCCGGGGCCCGCGATCCGCTCGGCGATGCTCACGGCGAAGCCCGCCACCGCGAAGCCGATCTGCGTGCCGATCGCCATGCCCGACAGCCGGACCCGGGTCGGGAACATCTCGCCGTAGAACGACGGCCAGATGGCGTTGGCCGCGCTGTAGACGACGCCGAAGAAGACGATGCCGGTGACGAAGACCAACGGATAGCTGCCGGTGGAGATCGCCCACAGGTAGACGAAGATCAGCACGGCGGAGCCGAGCGAGCCGATGAGGAAGACCGGCTTGCGGCCGACGCGGTCCGAGAGCTTGGCCCACAGCGGGATGGCGGCCAGCGCCACCGCGTTGGACAGCACGCCGACCCAGAGCATCGCCGTCTTGTCCATGCCGACCGCGTCGCTGGTGGCGTACGACAGGGCCCAGACCGTGAAGATCGTGCTGACCGTGGCGATCAGGGCCGCCGCGATCACCCGCAGCACGTCGGCCCAGTGGTGCCGCAGCAGGTCCGCCAGCGGCAGCTTGGCCACCGCGTCCTCGGCCGCCGCCTGCTCGAAGACCGGGGTCTCCGAGAGCTTGCGGCGGATGAGGTAGCCGACGACCGTGACGGCCACGCTGATCAGGAACGGCAGTCGCCAGCCCCAGGTCAGAAGCTGCTTCTCGGGCAGCGCGGCCACCGGGATGAAGATCAGGGTGGCCAGGATCTGGCCGGCCTGGGTGCCGTTGAGCGCGAAGCTCGTGTAGTACCCGCGCCGGTGCTCCGGCGCGTGTTCCAGCGTCATCGAATTGGCACTGGCCTGCTCGCCGGCGGCGGAGAGGCCCTGCAGCACCCGCATCAGGACGAGCAGGACCGGCGCGACGGTCCCGACCTGCGCGTACGTCGGCAGGCAGCCGATCGCGAAGGTCGACAGGCCCATCAGGATCAGGGTGAACACCATGATCTTGCGGCGGCCGAGCCGGTCGCCGAAATGGCCGAGGAAGAGCGCGCCGATGGGGCGGGCCGCGTAGGCGACGCCGAACGTCGCGAGCGAGATCAGCGTCGCGGTCGCCGGGTCGCTCGGGTCGAAGAAGACCTTGGGGAAGACCAGGGCGGCGGCGCTGCCGTAGATGAAGAAGTCGTAGTACTCCAGCGCGCTGCCGATCCAGGCGGCGACGGCGGCCTTGCGGGGGCGTCCCGGCGGTGGGGCCGCGGCCTCGGCGGAGAGAGCGGACATGCCTGCTCCAGTGGGGAAGAGCCACCTTCGCGGACGGCGGGTGGCGGCGAGTTAACGTACTAGATAGTTAGTTGTGGGGGTGCAGCGATCGTGAACCGCCCACAGGTCACTGTCAAGACATCTCGCGGAAACAATTCCCGCCCGTGTGCCGCCCGTGCGCCGGCCGCGCGGCTCAGACCGCCGCGGCGCCGGTCAGATAGCCGAGGACCATGTCACCGAGCATCGTGCGGTAGTGCTCCCGGCGGTCCGCCGCCGTCAGATCGCGCGCGAAGAGGGCGCCGAAGGTGTGCCGGTTGGAGACCCGGAAGAAGCAGAACGCGCTGATCATCGCGTGCAGGTCGACCGCGTCCACGTCCGCCGTGAACACGCCCTGCGCGCGGCCCTCGTCGAGGATCCGCCCGATCACCTCGATCGCGGGCGAGTTGAGCCGGCCGATCGTCTCCGAGGCGGTGATGTGCTCCGCCTCGTGGATGTTCTCGATGCTCACCAGGCGGATGAAGTCCGGGTGCGCCTCGTGGTGGTCGAAGGTGAGCTCGGCCAGCCGGCGGATGGCCGCTGCGGGGTCCAGATGCTCGACGTCCAGCTGCTGTTCCTGCTGCCTGATGCCCGCGTACGCGTGCTCCAGCACGGCCGTGAACAGCTGCTCCTTGCCGCCGAAGTAGTAGTAGATCATCCGCTTCGTGGTGTGGATGCGGGCGGCGATCTCGTCGACCCGCGCACCCGTGTACCCGCTCCGCGCGAACTCCTCCGTCGCGACCTTGAGGATCTCCGCCCGGGTCCGCGCCGCGTCGCGCTGCCGCCCTGCGGCACGGGCCGGCGGGTGAACGGCGGTCATACGGCTGGCTCCTCGCGAACGGTCCACTGGTCGGCACAGTCTAGGCAGAGGTATGCGGCGCGCGGCGAGCGCCCCGGGCGGCCGACCGTGACCCGTCCGACTGATACGGCGTCAGTTCGGCGTGCGCCAGACACGCACCGTGCGTACGGTGTGACGATGAGTGATGTGGCATGGCTGATGTCCTCCCAGCCGTCCCGGCCGGCACACGTGCCCGACCTGCCGGGCGCGGGACCGGGGCCGGACCCGGACCGGCGGCTGGCGTGGCTCGACGCGCTGCGGGGCATCGGGGCGCTGATGGTCGCGCTGCACCACGCGGGGCCCCGCTATCTGCCGGAGCTGTCCGCCATCGTGCAGCGGTACGTCAACCCCGGTACGTACGGCGTCATCGTCTTCTTCCTGGTCAGCGGCTACATCATCCCGGCCTCCCTGGAGCGGCGCGGCTCGCTGCGCCGCTTCTGGGTCGGCCGGATCTGCCGCCTCTACCCGCTGCTGTGCGTCGCGCTGGCGGCCACGGCGCTGCTCGTGCTGTGGGGGCCCGGGCGGCTGCGGGCGGGGCTGGGGGAGCGCGACCCGCTGAGTGCCCTGGTCGCGCACGGGACGATGCTGCAGGACCTGCTCGGGGTGCCCAACGCCATCAATGTGCTGTGGACCCTCTCGTACGAGATGGTGTTCTACCTCCTGGTCGCGGCGCTCTTCGCGGTGCGGCTGCACCGGCGCTCCGCGCCGATGGCCCTGGGCCTGGCCGCGCTCGGCGTCGCGGCCGGCGGGGCGCTGCCCGTCGCGGCGCTGACGCGGGGGTTGGGCGGCACACCGGTGATCGCGGCGACCGCGCTCGGGGCGGCCGTCGCGCTGTGCGCCGTGGCCTGCGGGCGGGCGCCGTGGAACCGGGCCGGTGCGCTGCTCGGGGGCGCGCTGGCGATCGTCCTGGTCCTCTGCAACGGCCGCATCCCGCCCTGGCAGGGCCTCGCGCTGCTGTCCCTGATGTTCACCGGGACCGTGCTGTACCGGGTCGAGCGCGGGCAGCTCGGCAGGGCCGCCGGGCTGACCGCGGCGGGCATCGTGCTCGCGGCCTGCGTGCTCTCCGCCGCGCTGCACATCGGCACCCGCGCGGACGCGGTCACGGGCGGCGGCGACCCGCGGTCCGCGGTGCGGATCTGGGCGGTCACGGCGGGGCTCGCGCTGCTCACGTTCGGCGCGGCGATGGCCCTGCGGCGGCACCGCGTACCGCGCTGGCTCGCCTTCTGCGGCGTGATCAGTTACTCGCTCTACCTCCTGCACCCGCTCGTCCTGGAGGTGTGCGACCTGGCCGTGCCGTGGCAGCGGCACGACACGCCGCTGCTGATGGCCGCGTACCTCGCGCTGCTGCTGCCGCTGGCCATGCTCGCGCACCGGCTGGTCGAACTGCCGGGGCAGCGCGTGGGGCGGGTACTCGCGGGTCCGCCGGGCGGCCTTCCGCTGCCCCGGGGCGAGCAGCACGGAGCGCGGTCGGCCGCCTTGGGGTGACGCACCGTCAGCACAAGGCGTGACGGTGCGTCAGCGTCCGCGCGTCGCCGCGTCCAAGTGGACGCGCAGCGCCGCGTTCACCGCGTCCGGCCGCTCGACGCCCGCCAGATGGGCGGCGCCCGCGACCTCGACGAGGGCCGCGCCGGGCACCCCGTCGGCGATCTCGCGGGCGTGCGCGGGCGGCGTCGCCGGGTCCTGGCGCCCCGCGATCACCAGCGTCCGGACCGCGACGGACCACAGCCCGGACCGCACGTCGTAGCCGGACAGCGCGTCGCAGCAGGCCGCGTACCCGGCCCGGTCGGCGGCCGCGAGGTCGGCGAGCAGCGCCGTGCCGCGCGGGCCCGCCGCCGTACCGGGATCGGCGAACCAACGGCCCGGCGTCGGCTGCAGCAGCGCCGCCGTACCGTGCGCGCGCACCGTGGCGGCGCGCTCCCGCCAGCCCGCCGGGTCGCCGAAGCGGGCCGAGGAGCAGATCATCGCGAGCGAGGCGAGCCGGTCGGCGTGGTGCACGGCCAGGTGCGCGCCGATCGCGCCGCCGAGCGAGATGCCGGCGTAGTGGAAGGCGCGCCAGCCGTGGTGGCCGGCGAGGTCCAGGACGAGTTGGGCGAGGTCCGCGACGGTCGTGCTGCCGGGCGTCGGGTCCGCCAGCACGCCGACGGGCGTCCCGCCGTGCCCGGGGAGGTCGAAGCGGAGCACGCGGTGGGTGCGGGTGAGTTCGGCCAGCTGCGGCTCCCACACGGCGAGCGAGGTGCCCAGCGACGGGCCGAGCACGAGCGGCGGCGCGTCCTCGGGGCCGTCCAGGCGGTGGTGGAGCAGCTGAACATCGGTGCTGGTCACGGGCTCTCCTGCGGAAGCGGGGCGGGCACGCGGACCGGGGCCGCCGTGCGTGCGGCGATCTCCTCGGGCGTCACCCCCGGCGCGGTCTCCACCAGTACGAGACCGTCCTCGGTGACGTCCAGGACGCCCAGGTCGGTGATGATCCGGTGGACGCAGGCCCGGCCGGTCAGCGGCAGCGAGCAGTCGGCGACGATCTTCGGGCTGCCGTCCTTGGCGGTGTGGTCCATGACCACGACCACCCGGCGGGCGCCGTGCACCAGGTCCATCGCGCCGCCCATGCCCTTGACCATCTTCCCCGGGATCATCCAGTTCGCCAGGTCGCCGCGGGCCGAGACCTGCATGGCGCCGAGGATCGCGGTGTCGATGTGGCCGCCGCGGATCATGCCGAAGGAGAGCGCGGAGTCGAAGAACGCCGCGCCGGGAAGGACCGTGACGGTCTCCTTGCCCGCGTTGATCAGGTCCGGGTCGACCTCGTCCTCGGCCGGGTACGGGCCGACGCCCAGCAGCCCGTTCTCCGACTGGAGCACGACATCCACGCCCTCGGGCAGGAAGCTGGGCACCAGCGTGGGCAGCCCGATGCCGAGGTTCACATAGTCGCCGTCGCGCAGCTCGCCCGCGGCCCGGGCGGCCATCTCTTCCCTGGTCCAAGCCATCAGGCGCGCACCGTCCTCTTCTCCACGTGCTTGTCGGCGGCCTGCGCCGGCGTCAGCTCGACCACCCGCTGGACGAACACGCCGGGCAGGTGCACCTCGTCCGGGTCCAGCACGCCCGGCTCGACCAGCTCCTCCACCTCCGCGACGGTGACCCTGCCGGCCATCGCCGCGAGCGGGTTGAAGTTGCGCGCCGCCTTGTTGAAGACGAGGTTGCCGTGCCGGTCGCCCTTCGCGGCCCGGACGAGCGCGAAGTCGGTGGTGATGCCGCGCTCCATCACGTACGGCACGCCGTCGAACTCGCGTACCTCCTTGGGCGGCGACGCCTCGGCCACTGTCCCGTCCGGCGCGTACCGCAGCACCATGCCGCCGTCCGCGACGTCCGTGCCCACCCCGGCCGGGGTGAAGAACGCCGGGATGCCGCAGCCGCCGGCCCGCAGCCGCTCGGCGAGCGTGCCCTGCGGGGTGAGCTCCAACTCCAGTTCCCCGGCGAGGTACTGGCGGGCGAACTCCTTGTTGTTGCCGACATAGGAGCCGGTCACCCGGGCGATCCGGCCGGCGGCGAGCAGGATGCCCAGACCGCCGCCGTCCACGCCGCAGTTGTTGGAGACCACGCCCAGCCCGCCCGCGCCGGTCTCGTACAGCGCCTGGATCAGCACGTCGGGGACGCCGCTGAGCCCGAAACCGCCGACGGCGAACGAGGCGCCGTCCCGTACATCCGCCACCGCTGCAGCGGCGGTGGCCACGACCTTGTCCATGGACCGCTCCGTCAGGCGTTGATGTCGGAGGGGTGTACGGCCAGCGGCGTCACCTCGAGGGACATGTACGGGAAGAGCGGCAGGCCCCAGAGGATGTCGTGCAGCTCGTCGTTGGACTCGACGTCGAAGACGCTGAGGTTGGAGTACTGGCCGACGCACCGCCAGATGTGCGGCCACTTCCCGGCCTTCTGGAGCTTCTGGGAGTACGCCTTCTCGCGGGCGATCGTGTCGGCCCTGAGCTCGGGGTCCAGGTCCGTGGGGAGGTTCACGTCCATCTTCACTGCGAACAGCATGTGCTCAGCTCCGGTCCATCACGAAGTTGTAGGTGACCTCGTTGCCCGTGCCGCTCGCGGCGGGCTTCGGGTCGAGGATCAGCTCGGGCTTCACGGCCGAGGCGATGTCGTCCTCGACATGGCTGCCGCCCTGGAAGTACAGCTGGGTGGTGATGAGTTGGTGGCCGGACGCGGACACCTTCAGGTGCAGGTGCGCGGGGCGCCAGGCGTGCCACCCGGCCGCGGCGATCAGCTTGCCGCAGGAGCCGTCGGTGGGGATCTGGTACGGCGCGGGCTGGATCGTGTGGATCCTGAAGTTGCCCCGGTCGTCGGCGACGACGGTGCCGCGCAGGTTCCACTCCGGCAGGTTCGGCGCGTACTGCGAGTACAGGCCGTCGTCGTCGGCGTGCCACATCTCCACGTGCGCGCCGGCCAGCGGCTTGCCCTCGACGTCGGTGACCTGGCCCTGGAAGAGCAGCGGCGTGCCGGCCTCGTCCGCGCGCATCGGCAGGGTCGTCTCGGCCTCGTGCTGCGGCGAGTCGGGGACGTAGTAGGGGCCTTCGATGGTGCCCTTGCTGCCCTCGCGGTTCTCGTTCGCGACCTCCTCGACGACGTGCTCGATCCACACGTCGAGGAAGAGCGGCCATTCGCCGTCCTGGCCGACGCCGATCAGCCACGCCTTCAGCGCGTCGTACTCCGCGTACGTCACCTTGTGGCGGCGGATGACGTCGTGCACCGCGGTGATGACCTCGGTGGCCAGGGTGTCGACGCGCTCCTTGCTGGAGGCTGCCTCGGACCGCTGCTTGGCGCGGAACGCCTCGGTGGCCGAGGCGCCGGACGCGGCGGCGGTGGCCTGAGTGCTGTCAGTCATGGCTCTGCTCCTCTGGTCGTTCAGGTGTCCTGGCGGTAACGCGCCAGCTTTTCCGGGTCCAACTCGATGCCGAGGCCGGCGCTCTCGCGGACGCGCAGCGTGCCGTCCTCGATCCGCAGCGGCTCGGCGAGCAGGTCGTCGCTCATGTCGAGGAAGTTGGACAGCTCGCCGGCCCGGCGGGCGGTCAGCTCGTAAGCGGATCCGAAGACCGCGGTGCACAGCGTGCCGATCTGACCGTCGATCTGATTGCCCATCACCGCCTCGACGCCCAGCCCCTCGCAGAGGTGGTGCACGCGCTGGGAGTACGTGAAGCCGGTACGGGCGGTCTTGATGCTGATGGCCGTCGCCGAACCGGACAGCAGCTCGCGGGTCACCTCGCCGGGGCGGGTGGCGCTCTCGTCGGCGACGAACGGGATGTCCGTGTGCGTGACCAGCCGGCGGCGGCCCAGCACGTCGTCGGCCGGGCACAGCTCCTCGGCCAGCGTCAGGTCCAGGCCGTCCATGGCGCGCAGCGCGCGGGCCGACTCCGACGCCGTCCAGCCGCGGTTGCCGTCGATGTACAGCTCGACCTCGTCGCCCAGTTCCGCGCGCAGTGCGCGGCAGGCCTCGACGTCGAGCTGGAACGGGCGGCGGCCGACCTTCACCTTGAAGGTAGTGATGCCGTACGTGTCGCGGATCCGCTGCGCCTCGGCGACCATCTCCTCCGGCGGTGCGAAGCCCACCATGTGCGAGACCCGCATCCGGTCGGTGTAGCCGCCGAGCAGTTCGGTGACGGAGATGCCGAGCGACTGCCCGATGACGTCCCAAAGGGCCATGTCCACGGCCGACTTGGCGGTGGGGTTGCCGACCGTACGGTTCAGCCGGGCGTGCACGGCCTCGCGCGCCGTCGGGGCGAGGCCCGTGAGCTGCGGCGCGAAGACCTTGTCGATGACGGCGACGATCGATTCCTGGGTCTCGCCGTAGGTGAAGGGGCGGGGCGGTGCCTCGGCGACGCCCACCGGGCCGTCGTCGGTGTGGACGCGCACGAGGACGTGTTCGGCCGTGTGGACCTCGCCGCTGGCGAACTTCAGCGGCTTCTTGTAGGGGATGGCGAACGGGATCGCCTCGATGGCGGTGATCTTCATCGGTCCTCGATTGCGGTGGTCTTATCGGTCCTCGGCGGCGCGGTCCGGGACGAATACGTCGTGCGACTCCAGGACGCCGAGCAGCGTCTCCAGCAGGGGAGAGGCGTCGTTCTCGCGCCAGGCGAGGGCGAGTCCGACGGTCTCCGCGCCCCGGACGGGCTTGAAGACGACGCCGTCGCGGGAGACCGAGCGGACGGAGTCGGGGAGCAGGGCGATGCCCAGACCGGCGGCGACGAGCGCCAGCGCGGTCGAGGTCTCGGTGACATCGTGTGCGCAGTGCGGGTAGTAGCCCGCCGCGAGGCAGCTCCTGGTGACCGCGTCGTTGACGACGGAGCGGGAGTTGACCGCGTACATGATGAAGTTCTCGTGGCGCAGCTGGGCGACCTCGGCGGTCTCCGCCTCGCTCAGCCAGTGGTCCTCGGGGACCGCCAGTACCAGCGGCTCCCGGGCGACCTCCCGGCAGACGATGCCCTCCTGGCGGACCGGCGGCCGGAGCATGCCCACGTCGAGACGGTTCTCGCTGAGGGCCAGCTCCTGCGCCGGGGTCAGCAGCTCGGTCTGGATCTCCAGCGCCACCCCCGGCATCTCCTCCTTGACCAGCCGGGCGATCGCGGGGAGCTGCCGGTAGCAGGCGGTCCCGGTCAGGCCGAGCCGCAGGATGCCCTCCGCGCCCTTGGCGAAGCGCCGCACGCGGGTGGTCGCCTCGTCGACGGACTGCAGGATGCGCAGCGCGTCGGTACGGAAGACCTCGCCGGCCCCGGTCAGGGCCACCTGGCGGGTGGTACGGGTGAAGAGCTCGACCCCGAGATCCGCCTCCAGCTGCCGGATCGCCTGCGACAGCGGGGGCTGTGCCATGTGCAGGTTCTCCGCGGCCCGGCCGAAGTGGCGGGTCTCGGCGACGGCGACGAAATAGCGCAGGTGGCGCAGTTCCATGAGGGCCTCCTTGGCTTCCTTGCCGCCGGATGCGGCTCATCGTAGGCAGCCGGTCTCAGACGAGAGAAATACTCTTTTCCCGCTGATTGATATGCAAGGAATATGGATGAGGCCCTGGGTTAACCCTGGGGAAATGCCCGGGGTGGCGTCGCCATCCCGCTGCCATGGTGCTGAAAAGCGGCCGTAAGAACCCCGACGGGACGACGGGGCCGGGCGCAGGTTTGGAGGGACCATGACGCAGACGTCGGTCGGCACCCGGGCGATCCTGGACGACGCCCTGGTGGAGGACGAGGAGCGCGGTGTGTACCGCGCCCGGCGGAAGATCTTCACGGACGAGGAGATCTTCGAGCTGGAGATGAAGCACATCTTCGAGGGCAACTGGGTCTACCTCGCCCACGAGACGCAGCTCCCCGAGGTCGGCGACTACTTCACGACGTACATCGGCCGCCAGCCCGTGGTGCTCTCGCGGAGCAAGGACGGCGAGCTCAACGCGCTGATCAACGCCTGCAGCCACCGCGGCGCGATGCTCTGCCGCCGCAAGACGGACAACCGCACCACCTTCACCTGTCCGTTCCACGGCTGGACCTTCAACAACTCCGGCAAGCTGCTGAAGGTCAAGGACGGCCGCGGCGCCGGCTACCCGGAGCAGTTCAACAAGGACGGCTCGCACGACCTGACCAAGGTCGCCCGCTTCGAGAACTACCGCGGCTTCCTCTTCGGCAGCCTCAACCCGGACGTCCTACCGCTCACCGAGCACCTCGGCGAGGCCACCAAGATCATCGACATGATCGTGGACCAGTCCCCGGAGGGCCTGGAGGTGCTGCGCGGCTCCTCCACCTACACCTACGACGGCAACTGGAAGGTCCAGGCGGAGAACGGCGCCGACGGCTACCACGTCTCCGCCACCCACTGGAACTACGCGGCCACCACGGCCCGCCGTTCCTCCGGCGAGTCCACCAACGACACCAAGAACATGGACGCCGGCACCTGGGCCCGCCAGAAGGGCGGCTACTACTCCTTCGAGCACGGCCACCTGCTGCTGTGGACCCGCTGGGAGGACCCCTCCAACCGCTCGCTGAACGAGCGCCGGGAAGAGCTGGTCGCCGAGTTCGGCGAGGACAAGGCCAACTGGATGATCGAGTACTCGCGCAATCTGTGCCTGTACCCGAACGTCTACCTGATGGACCAGTTCAGCTCCCAGATCCGGCACTTCCGCCCGATCTCCGTGGACAAGACCGAGGTCACGATCTACTGCATCGCCCCCAAGGGCGAGAGCGCCGAGGCCCGCGCCAACCGCATCCGCCAGTACGAGGACTTCTTCAACGCCTCCGGCATGGCCACCCCGGACGACCTGGAGGAGTTCCGCTCCTGCCAGAAGACCTACCTGGCGGGCGCTGCGCCCTGGAACGACCTCAGCCGCGGCGTGGCGCACAAGATCGAGGGCCCGGACGAGGACGCAAAGAAGCTCGGCATCAATCCGATCGCCAGTGGCGCGCGCACCGAGGACGAGACCCTCTACCCGATCCAGCACGGGTACTGGCTGGACACCATGCGCGCCGCGGTGGCCGCCGAGGACGCCGCGACCCAGCAGACCGGCCGGTAAGGAGCGAGATCATGACCACCATCGCCGAGACGGCCACCGTCACCCTTGAGGACATCCGCCAGTTCCTCTACCGCGAGGCCCGCTACCTCGACGACCGCGAGTTCGAGAAGTGGCTGGAGTGCTACCACCCGGACGTGGAGTTCTGGATGCCGGCCTGGGCGGACGACGACGAGCTGACCCGCGACCCGCGGACGGAGATCTCGCTGATCTACTACGCCAACCGCGGCGGCCTGGAGGACCGGGTCTTCCGCATCCGCACGGACCGCTCCAGCGCCACCAGCCTCCCCGAGCCGCGCACCGGCCACCACATCGCCAACGTGGAGGTCGTCGAGCGCCGCGGCGACGAGATCGACATCCGCTTCAACTGGCACACGCTGTACTACCGCTACCAGAACATCGACCCGTACTTCGGGACGTCGTTCTACACCATCGACTTCTCGGGCGAGACCCCACTGATCAGGAAGAAGAAGGTCGTTCTGAAGAACGACCGCATTCACCACGTGGTCGACATCTACCACATCTGATCACTCGCCCATCCTCCCCGAATCGAGTTCACCATGAGCTACCAGGTCGCCCTGAGCTTCGAGGACGGCATCACCCGGTTCGTCACCTGCGGACCGGACGAAACCGTCGCCGACGCCTCGTACAAGGCACGCATCAACATCCCCCTCGACTGCCGCGACGGCGCCTGCGGCACCTGCAAGTCCCTCTGTGAGAGCGGCAGTTACGACGGCGGCGACTATATCGAGGAGGCGCTGACCGACGAGGAGGCCGCGCAGGGGTACGCACTGCCCTGCCAGATGACCCCGCAGAGCGACCTGGTGCTCCGCATCCCCACCACCTCCGACGCCGCGAAGACGGCGGCCGCCACGCACGGCGCGACCCTGGTCGCACTGGAGAAGCTGTCGGAGTCCACCGTCGCCTTCACGCTCGAACTCGACGACCGCGGCGCGCTGGCCTTCCTTCCCGGCCAGTACGTCAACGTCGCCGTGCCCGGCACGGACGTCACCCGGTCGTACTCCTTCAGCAACGGCCCCGCCGAGGGCCTGGTCTCCTTCCTCGTCCGCCTCACCGAGGACGGCGCGATGTCGAGCTATCTGCGCGACCGTGCCGAGCTCGGCGACCGGATCGACTTCACCGGCCCGATGGGCAGCTTCTATCTGCGCGAACTCACCCGTCCCGCGCTGCTGTTGGCGGGCGGCACCGGACTCGCCCCGCTGCTGTCGATGCTGGAGAAGCTGACCACGCAGCCGCCAGGGCACCCCGTCCACCTCGTGTACGGCGTCTCGTCCGAGCGGGACCTGGTCCGCCTGGAGACCCTTGCCGACTACGCAGCGGTGATCCCCGGATTCACCTACGACACCTGCGTCAAGGAGTACGTGACCGAGCGGCTGGAGCCGAAGCACCTCCACGACGGTGACGTGGACGTGTACGTCTGCGGGCCGCCGCCCATGGTCGAAGGCGTACGCGACCACTTGCGGCGACAGGGCGTCACACCCGCCCACTTCCACAACGAGAAGTTCGCCCCCACCGGAGCCACCGAACTCGCGGGCGCCGCCCGATGACCCACTTCCCCGGCCGGTTCGCCGGCAAGAAGGCCGTGGTCACCGGCGCGGCACAGGGCATCGGCGAGTGCGTCGCCCGGCGGCTGGCCGCGGAGGGCGCCGACGTCGCGCTCGTGGACCGCTCGGAGCTGGTGCACGAGGTGGCCGCCGAGCTGACCGCCGCGGGCGCCACCGCCTACGCCGTCACCGCCGACCTGGAGAAGTACGAGGAGGCCTCGCGCGCCACCGAGGCGGCCCGCGAACGCCTCGGCCGGATCGACGTCCTGGTTAACAACGTCGGCGGCACCATCTGGGCCAAGCCCTACGAGCACTACACGCCCGAGCAGATCCATGCCGAGGTGCAGCGCTCGCTCTTCCCCACGCTGTGGACCTGCCACGCGGCGCTCCCGCATCTGATCGCGCAGCGCTCCGGCACGATCGTGAACGTCTCCTCGGTGGCCACCCGCGGCGTCAACCGCGTCCCGTACGCCGCGGCCAAGGGCGGCGTCAACGGCATCACCTCCGCACTGGCGCTGGAGGCGGCCCCGTACGGCATCCGCGTCGTCGCCACCGCGCCCGGCGGCACCGACGCCCCGCCCCGCAGGGTCGCCCGCGGACCCGCCGCGGCGGACGGGCAAGAGCGCGCCTGGTACCAGCAGATCGTCGACCAGACTGTGGAGTCCTCGCTGCTCAAGCGGTACGGGAAGCTGGACGAGCAGGCCGCCGCGATCTGTTTCCTGGCCTCCGACGAGGCGTCCTACATCACCGCTTCGGTGCTGCCCGTGGCCGGTGGTGACCAGGGGTGAGCGGCCCGCGCGAGCGGCCGCCCGTGCACCGCTAATGTGAACACGATGGACGATCACGAGGGCGCGAGCCCCCTTCCGGACGGCGCCCCCGAGACGGTCCGGCGGGGCCCCGCGGGCCGGCAGGCCGAGCTGGCGGCGCTGGACCGCCTGCTGGCCGCCGCCCGCGCCGGACACCCCTCGATCGTCCTGGTCGAGGGCGCGTCCGGCATGGGCAAGACCGCGCTGGTCGAGCACTTCCTGGCCGAACACAGCTTGAATGGAGATGGCGAGGCCGGACCGGGACCGCTGCGCGTGCACCGCGCGAGCGGCGTGCGCTGGGAGAACGAGCTGGACCTCGGCGTCGCCGACCAACTCGCCAAGGCCGCGGGCGCGGCGCTCGCACCGGACGACGACGCGGCCACGAAGCCACCGGACCCGCTCGCCGCCGGCCGCCGGCTGCACGAGATCTGGAGCGCGCACGCCGAGGACACCACCACCGTCGTCGTCATCGACGACGCGCACTGGGCCGACGCCGCCTCGCTGCGCGCCGTCGCCTCCGCAGTGCGCCGGATGTCCACCGAAAAAGCACTGGTCGTACTGGTCGCGGCCGACGACCGGCTGGACCGGCTGCCGGTCGACGTGCTGGACTTCCTCGCCGCCTACCGGGACGGCGCGCTGCGCCTGGGCCCGCTCACCCCGGAGGACGTCCAGCAGCTCGCCTGGAGCGCGGCCCGCGTCGACCTCTCGCTCCCCGCCGCGCGCATCCTCTGCCGCCACACCCGCGGCAACCCCCTCTACCTCACCGACCTGCTGCACGAGGTGCCGGCCGGCATCTGGCGCGACTGGCAGCCCGCGCTGCCCGCGCCCCGGCGGTACGCCTCGGCCGTGCACCGCCGGCTCGACGCCTGCGGCCCGCAGGCCCGCACCCTGATCGAGGCGTGCGCGGCGCTCGGCGAGTCGGTGCCGTTCGCCGAGGCCGCCGAGCTGTCCGGCGTCGCCGAGCCGCTCGCCGCCGTCGACGAAGCCTGCCGGGCCGGGCTGCTGACCAGGACCGACGGCCCCGGTCTGACCCTGCTCACCTTCCCGCACCCGCTCGTACGGGCCGCCGTGCACGGCGCGCTCGGCCTGGTCGAACGCGGCGACCTGCACCGCCGGGCCGCGGAGATCGTCGAGGACCACGGCCGCCGCCTGATGCACCGCGTCGCCGCCACCCCCGCCGCCGACGCCGAGCTCGCCGACGACCTGGACCGCTTCGCCGCCGACCGGGCGGCCGAGGGCGCCTGGTCCCAGGTGGCGGGCGCGCTGGTCGCCGCGAGCCGGCTCAGCCCGGCCCGCGCGACCCGCAGGGACCGGCTGCTGCGCGCCGTGGACGCGCTGGTCGGCGCGGGGGACCGGCCGCAGGCCGAGACCTTCGCCGCCGAGCTGGAGAGCTTCCCGCCCGGCGCGCTGCGCGACTCCGTCCTCGGCTACCTCGCGATCACCCGCGGCCGCCCCGAGGAGGCCGAGGTACGGCTCACCCAGGCGTGGGAGCGCTGCGACCCGGTCCGCCGCCCCGAGCTGGCCGCCGCGATCTGCCACCGCTGGGTACTGCACTCCCTCGGCCGCTGCCGCGCCGCCGACCTCGTCCACTGGGCACGCAAGGCCGTCGACCTGGTCGGCCCGATGGAGCCCTCGGCGGTGGAGTCGGAGGCCATCCTCGGGCTCGGGCTCGCCGCCATGGGCCGCGCCGAGGAGGCCGCGCACGCCTACGACGACGTACTGGCCCGGATCTCCAGCGGCGCCCAGTCGCAGCGGGTGCAGATGGGGCGCGGCTGGATGGACCTGGCGATGGACGAGCCGGAGGCCGCGCGGCGCGAGCTGGAGGGCGCCGTGCCGACCGGCTTCCGGATGGGCTCCACCCGCATCTCGCTCTGGGCGCAGGCATGGCTGGCCCGCACCCAGTTCGCGCTGGGCGCCTGGCAGGACGCGGTGCGCACCGTCGACCGGGCAGCGGCCCAGCTCACCGAGGTACGGATGGAGCTGCTGCGGCCGCTCGTGCACTGGACGGGGGCGCAGATCCACGCGCTGCGCGGCGACTGGCCGACCGCCTACCACCACGCCCGGCAGGCGTCCGCCGACATGCAGCACTACGAGGCGATGGTGGTGCCCGCCTCCCTGGCCCGCGCCCAGGTCGCCGAGGCCCGCGGCCAGTACGAACGCGTCACCGCCGCACTGGAGCCGGTACTGCGGCTGCGGCAGCGCGAGGGCATCGACGAGCCCGGCTTCTGGCCCTGGCAGGACGTCTACGCCAACGCCCTGGTGATGACCAACCGGGTCCCCGAGGCCGACGCCTTCCTGCGGCCCTTCGAGGAGCTGGCCGCCGACCGCGGCCACCGCTCCACGATGGCCAGGCTCGGCTACGTACGCGGCCGGATCGCCGGCACCGAGGGGGACCTGGACGCGGCGCGCGCCCACTTCGAAGGCGCGCTGGCCCACCTGGAGCATCTGCCGCTGCCGTACGACCGGGCGCGGGTGAGCTACGCGTACGGGCAGACGCTGCGCCGGGCGGGCAAGCGCCGGGAGGCGGACGCGCTGCTGCAGAACGCCCGGGACGCGTACGTCCTGCTGGGCGCGCGCACGTATGTCGAGCGCTGCGAGCGGGAGCTGCAGGCGGGCGGGCTGAACGCGCGGCGCGGCGCCGAGGAGTTCTCGCGGCTCACCGCGCAGGAACGGGCGGTCGCCCGGCTGGTCGCGCGGGGGATGAGCAATCAGCAGGCCGCGGCGGAGCTGTTCCTGTCCGTGAAGACCGTGCAGTACCACCTCACGCATGTGTACGCGAAGGTCGGGGTGCGGTCGCGGGGGGAGCTGGCGGCGGTGTTCCACGATTCGTGACCCGCACGGTATTCGTACAAAAATTCGAACAGGGCGTACGCTGGCCCCATGGCCACCACCCACCTCCAGAGTTCCCTCTTCGCAGGGACCGACGAGATCGGCCTGCGCCCCCTGGACGGGCTCGCACGCACGGTCCTCGGGCTCGGCGCCTGGATCGACGTGCTGCCGGGCTGGCTGACCGGCGCCGACGAGGTGTTCGAAAAGCTGGCCGGGCAGGTCCCCTGGCACGCCGAGCGGCGCCAGATGTACGAGCGCGTCGTCGACGTGCCCCGGCTGCTGTGCCACTACGGCGAGGACGAGGAGCTGCCGCACCCGGTGCTCGCCGAGGCCCGGGACGCGCTCAGCGCGCACTACGCCGCCGAGCTCGGCGAGCCGTTCCGCACGGCCGGGCTGTGCTATTACCGCGACGGCGAGGACAGCGTCGCCTGGCACGGCGACCGCATCGGCCGCGGCCGCAGCCAGGACACCATGGTCGCGATCCTCTCCGTCGGCGAGCCCAGGGCGCTGGTCCTGCGGCCCCGGGACGGCGGCGGGGCGACTGTCCGCCGCCCCCTCGGGCACGGCGACCTGATCGTCATGGGCGGCTCCTGCCAGCGCACATGGGACCACGCCATCCCCAAGACGGCCCGCCCGGTCGGCCCCCGCATCAGCGTCCAGTTCCGCCCCCGCGGCGTGCGCTGAGGGCCCCGCCCACATGCCCATGCCGCGTCTTGTGGTCCCGCCCCACATCGGTATGGAACCGCGCGCTGCTTAGGGTGACGCCCATGAGCGCCACCTCCACACCAGGTACCGACGTCGCAGGGCCCGACCTCGGGGGCCGCACCGCACTCGTCACCGGCGCGGCCAGTGGCATCGGCGCCGCCTGCGCGCTGCGGCTGGCCACGGCCGGCGCCACCGTCCGCGCGGTCGACCGGGACGGCGACGGGCTCGCCCGCCTCGCCGACCGGGCGAAGGGCCTGCCCGGCGCCCTGCAGTCGATCACCCTCGACCTCACCGACCTGGACGCCGCCGAGGAGACCGCGGCCGGCGCCGACATCCTCGTCAACAACGCGGGGATCCAGCTCGTCCGCCCCATCGAGGAATTCCCGCCCGACGTCTTCGCGACCGTACTGAAGGTCATGCTGGAGGCGCCCTTCCGCCTCGTGCGCGGCGCGCTGCCGCACATGTACGCGCAGGGCTGGGGCCGCATCGTCAACATCTCCTCCGTGCAC
Organism: Streptomyces sp. NPDC026301; assembly: GCF_055567935.1. Taxonomy (NCBI): domain Bacteria; kingdom Bacillati; phylum Actinomycetota; class Actinomycetes; order Kitasatosporales; family Streptomycetaceae; genus Streptomyces; species Streptomyces sp. NPDC026301. The sequence goes on from NZ_JBVHPN010000014.1 coordinate 61,346, forward strand.
GGCCTGCGCGCCTCGCCCTACAAGTCCGCCTACGTCGCCGCCAAGCACGGCCTGGAGGGCCTCTCCAAGGTCGCGGCCCTGGAGGGCGCCGAGCACGGCGTCACCTCCAACTGCGTCAACCCCGGCTACGTCCGCACCCCGCTGGTCGAGAAGCAGCTCGCCGACCAGGCCGAGGCGCACGGCATCCCCGCCGAGCGGGTGCTCACCGAGGTCCTGCTCGCCGATACCGCCGTGAAGCGGCTGGTCGAGCCGGCCGAGGTCGCCGACGCCGTCGCGTACCTCTGCAGTCCCCAGGCGTCGTTCATCACCGGCACCTCGCTGGCCATGGACGGCGGATGGACGGCGCACTGACCTCGGGCGGCCCGGCGGCCGGTGGCGGGGGAGCGGTCCCGGCCCGGCGCGGCCCCGCCGCCGGCGCCGGGGAGCGGGCCGCGAGCCCCGCGGCTGGCGCGCCACACCGTACCGGCGGTATCCCTGGGTCCATGCCACCCCAGCAGCCCGCCCGGGCTTCCGCCGAACCGGCCGAGACCCCCTTCCTCGACCTGCTCGCCACCGGCGCGCCCGCCGAGGACTTCGAACGCGCCGTGCTGCGGGCCCGGGCCGACGGCGCCTCCCCCGAGCGGCTGGCGGCCCTGGAGCACGCCAAGCTGCTGGCGCTGCGCGTCCGTACGGAGCTGGAGGGCCGGCGGCGCCGCGAGGCCGAGCTGTCCGCGCTGTACGAGACCGCGCACGACCTGGCCGGACTCCGGGACCTGGACGCCGTGCTGCGGGCCATCGTCCAGCGGGCCCGCTCCCTGCTCGGCACCGAGACCGCGTACATGACCCTCAACGACCCGGTCGCGGGCGACACCTACATGCGGGTCACCGACGGCTCGGTCTCAGCACGCTTCCAGCAGCTGCGGCTGGGCATGGGGGAGGGGCTGGGCGGCCTGGTCGCGCAGACCGCCCGCCCCTACGTCACCGACAGCTACTTCGACGACCCGCGCTTCCAGCACACCCGCACGATCGACACCGGCGTACGGGACGAGGGGCTGGTCGCGATCCTCGGCGTGCCGCTGAAGCTCGGCAGCGGCGTCATCGGCGTGCTCTTCGCCGCCGACCGCCGGGTCCGCGTCTTCGACCACGCCGAGATCGCCCTGCTCTCCGCGCACGCCGCACACGCGGCCGTCGCCATCGACACCGCCCACCTCCTCGCCGAGACCCGCAAGGCGATGACCGAGCTGGAGGCCGCGAACGAGATCATCCGCGACCGCAGCGGCGTCATCGAGCGCGCCTCCGACGTCCACGACCGGCTCGCCGAGCTGGTGCTGCGCGGTGGCGGCGTACAGGACGTGGCCGCGGCCGTCGCCGAAGTACTCGACGGCACCGTGGAGTTCACCGACGCCGAGCGGGTGCCGGCCGAGGCCCTGGACCGCTCCCGCGCCGACGGCCACGCCGTGCGCGACGGCGACGACTGGGTGGCCGCCGTCCGCTCCGGCAGCGAGGTACTGGGCGCGCTCGTGCTGCGCGGCCACCCCCGCCTGGACCCCGTCGACCAGCGCACCCTGGAACGCGCCGCCATGGTCACCTCCCTGCTGCTGCTCGCCCGCCGTACCGCGGGCGAGGCCGAGCAGCGAGTACGCGGCGAACTGCTCGACGACCTGCTGGACGCCCCCGACCGCGACCCGCGGCTGCTGCGCGAGCGCGCCGCGCGGGTCGCCGCCGACCTGGACGCGCCGCACGTCGTGCTCGCCGCCCGCATCGAGGACCCGGCCGCCGAGGACCCGGCACCGGCGGACGGCGCCGTTGCCGCCGCGGGCCCCGAAGGCGCCGGCGCCACCGCCCGGCAGCGTCTGTGGTCGGCCGCCTCCCACCTCGCCGCGACCCGGCACGGCCTGGCCGCCGCCCGGGACGCGGGCGTGGTCCTGCTGCTGCCGCTGGGCCGGGGCGGCGGGGGCGACCACGACGGCGGTGGCGACCCCGGCGAGGCCGCCCGGCGCGCCGCCCGCCAGCTCGGCGCCGCCGTCCACGCGCCGGTCACCGTCGGCGCCTCCGCGCCCGTACCGGCCCCGGCGGCGGCGCCCACCACCGTCGCCGCCGCCTACGCGCAGGCCCGCCGCTGCCGGGAGGCGCTGCGGGTGCTCGGCCGCGCCGGACAGGGCGCCGCCGCCGAGGACTTCGGCTTCCTCGGCCTGCTGCTGGCCGACGGCCGGGACGTGGACGGGTTCGTCCGGCGCACGCTCGGCGAGGTCGCCGACTACGACGCGCGCCGCGGCACGGACCTGCTGCGCACGCTGCACGCGTACTTCGACAGCGGCATGAGCCCGGCCCGTACGAAGGACGCCCTCCACGTACACGTCAACACCGTCGCCCAGCGCCTCGACCGCATCGGCCGGCTCCTCGGCCCCGACTGGCAGTCGCCGTCTCGCGCGTTGGAGCTTCAACTTGCGCTGCGCTTGCATCAGTTGTCGTCGGCGCTCGGCGATTAGGACTCCTGGCAGGGCCCCTCCCTCTCCCCAGCCACTGGGAGAGCTTCCCACCGGTGGCAAGGCCCCTCCCCCACCTCCACCACACACACCGTGAAGGTACCGCGCCCCCCTGACAGCCGGCCCGTTATCCACAGCCGGGAGGCCGGTACAGCCACCGCCCCCCGGCCGGCCCCTAGCCGGGAGGCCGGTACAGCCACCGCCCCCCGGCTCGGCCCCTCAGCCCCTCCCCGCCTCCGCCGCCCGTACGCCCTCACCGGCCGCCCCGGCCTCCGGCTCGATCGCCGCCAGGTCCCGGTGGCGGGTCTCCTTGGCCGCGTACAGCGCGATCAGTGTCAGCACCGCCGCGCCCATGACGTACAGCGAGATCGGCGTGGAGCTGCCGTAGTCCGCCAGCAGCGCGGTGGCGATCAGCGGCGCGGGCGCGCCGGCCGCGACCGAGGAGAACTGGGCGCCGATCGATGCGCCCGAGTACCGCATCCGCGTCGCGAACATCTCCGCGAAGAAGGCCGCCTGCGGCGCGTACATTGCCCCGTGGAAGACCAGCCCGACGGTCACCGCGAGCAGCAGCAGCCCGAAGTTCCGGCTGTCGACGAGGGCGAAGAAGGGGAACGCCCAGGCCGCCACGCCCAGCGCCCCGATGAGGTACACCGGGCGCCGCCCCACCCGGTCCGAGAGCGCGCCCCACGCCGGGATCACCGCGAAGTGCAGCACGGAGGCGAGCAGTACGGCGTTGAGCGCGGTCTGCTGGGACAGCCCGGAGTGGGTCGTGGCGTAGACCAGGACGAACGCCGTGATCACGTAGTACGAGATGTTCTCGGCCATCCGCGCGCCCATCGCGATCAGCACGTCCCGCCAGTGGTGCCGCAGGACGGCGATGATCGGCAGCTTCTCGGCCGCCCGCTCCTCGCCCTTCCGCGCCGCCGCCTGCGCCAGCGCCGCCTTGAACACCGGCGACTCGTCCACCGACAACCGGATCCACAGCCCGAGCACGACCAGCACGCCCGACAGCAGGAACGGCACCCGCCAGCCCCACGACACGAAGGCCGCGTCCGACAGCAGCGCGGTCAGCGCCGCCAGCACCCCGGTCGCCAGCAGCTGCCCGGCCGGCGCGCCGGTCTGCGGCCAGGACGCCCAGAAGCCGCGCCGCCGCGCGTCCCCATGCTCGCTCACCAGCAGCACGGCGCCACCCCACTCGCCGCCCAGCGCGAAGCCCTGGACCAGTCTCAGCAGCGTCAGCAGCAGCGGCGCCGCCGAGCCGACCGTGGCGTGCGTGGGCAGCAGCCCGATCGCGAACGTCGCCCCGCCCATCATCAGCAGGCTCAGCACCAGCAGCTTCTTGCGGCCGAGCTTGTCGCCGTAGTGCCCAAAGACCAGCGCGCCGATGGGCCGCGCGGCGAACCCGACCGCGTACGTCAGGAACGACAGCAGCGTCCCCACCAGCGGATCCGAGTCCGGGAAGAACAGCTTGTTGAAGACCAGCGCGGCGGCCGACCCGTAAAGAAAGAAGTCGTACCACTCGACGGTGGTGCCGATCAGGCTGGCGGCGACGATGCGCCGCAGGCCGGCGGGGGTGGGTGGAACGTGCGCTGTGGCGGACATGGTCTCACTCCGGACCGGGAAGGGGGATGGAAGAGGGGACGGGAAAGGGCGGTGCGATGTCGCCACACGGTAGGAAGCCCTGCCCACGCCGCGTATGTGGCCGCGCCCCACACTTCCCGGCCGGGGTGTGCGGCCCGCGGCCATGCCGGGGAGGGGGCGGCCTGCGGCCGTGCCGGGCAGCACGCCCGGGAACGCGGGGTGTTCGCCCCCGTACCGCTGGGCGAGTGACAATGCGAGAGACACCCGCCCCTTCCGGTCGCACACGCGATGCCGCGGGGTGAGCCTGGAAGGGGACGGTATCCGCGTACGGCTCGAACAGGAAGGTTGCACAGTGGACAGCGCGCACCAGGAGACGCAGGCGGAACACGCGGCAGAGGTCACGGTCGAATGCAGCGGATGCAGGCCGGAGGACGCAGCGGCCATCTTCGGCGCGCTGCGGACGTCCTTCGCGTCCGACCGCGAGGCCGACGACGTGCCCCACGAGACGACCGGGGCGGGACCGAGCGTGTGGACCGCGACCTTCGAGGTGAAGCAGCCCCGCGACATGCCGGGTCCCACCCAGCTCTCCGCCCCCTGCTCCATCTCGCTGCAGGGCGGCTACCAGGCGGTGGACGAGCTGCGGAAGGCTCTGCTGCCCGCCTTCGTCGTGTCGGTCGCAGGCACGGCGGCGGGCGACCAGGAGGAGGAGGTCACGCTGCGCCTGGAGAGTCGCTGAAGCCGTGACCGGCGGCGGGGCGCGCGGCCGGTGCTCAGTGGCGGCGGCCTTCGGGGCGGCGGCCTCAGGGGCGGCGGGCGAAGAAGTTCATCGCCGTCAGCGTCATCACGGGCTCGCCCCGCTGGTTGAGCACCTCGATCCCCGTACGTACGATGCCCCGGTCCGGCTTGGACCGGGACACCCGCGCGTCCAGGATCGTCGTACGGATCGACAACGCGTCCCCCGGCCGCACCGGCCGCACCCACCGCAGCTCGTCCACGCCGGGCGACGCCAGGCTCGCCACCTTGCTCACGAAGTGATCGGCGTAAAGCCGCATCATCACCGCACTCGTGTGCCAGCCGCTCGCGATCAGGCCCTTGAACGGCCCGTCCGCCGCCGCCTCCGGATCCGTATGAAAGCTCTGCGGATCGAACCGCCGCGCGAAGTCGAGGATCTCCTCCTCATCGAGCGTGATGCTCCCGTACGTGTACACCGCCCCCGGAACGTAGTCCTCGAAGTACCGCTCGCCGGTCGGCGCCGAGAAGTCCGCCCCACCAGTCACCGTCGTCGTCATGCGAGCACGGTATGACGCTACTGACCGTCGTGTCAGGAGAGCGTGACAGGGAGCCGCGTGACGGGGAGCCGCTCGGCGCCGGGTGATCCGGCCGCGTACACCACCGGGCCGGTGCCGCACCTCTCGGCGCCGCACCGGCCGGGCTCGGCGAGTGTCGGGGTCGCTCACTCCTTGCGGTAGGAGTACGCCTCTCCGGCGGCCGCGGCTACCGCGTCCAGGTCCGCGCCGGCCGACGCGGTGACCACGGCGGCCACCGCGCCCTCCACGAACGGCGCGTCCACCAGGCGCGCGCCTTCAGGCAGTTCGTCACCCTCGGCGAGCAGCGCCTTGACCGTCAGGACGGCGCTGCCCAGGTCCACCAGGACCGCCACGCCCGCGCCGCGGTCGACCGTGCGGGCCGCCTCGGTGATCAGCTCGGCGCTGGTCCCGAGGCCGCCGTCGGGCGTGCCGCCCGCCGCCGCGACCGGCGCCTTCGCGCCGCCGCCCGCCAGCCCCACGGCCAGCTCGGCGACCGACTCGGCCACCGGTCCGCTGTGCGAGACCAGCACGATGCCGACCAGTGCGTCAGCGCCGCCGCCGGCCGCCGCGCTCACGCCGTCACCTCCGCGAGCGCCGCGAACAACAACGCGGCGGACGTCGCCCCCGGGTCCTGGTGGCCGATGCTGCGCTCGCCCAGGTAGCTGGCCCGGCCCTTGCGTGCCTGCAGCGGCGTGGTGTCCACCGCGCCCTTCTCGGCGGCCTCCGCGGCGGCCGCGAACGACGTGCCCAGCGCCTCGACCGCCGGGTACAACGCGTCCAGCATCGTCTTGTCGCCCACCGCAGAGCCGCCCAGCTGGGCCACCGCGTCGATCCCGCCGCGCAGCGCCGCCCGCAGCTCCTCGGCGGTCACGCCGGGCGCGTCGCCCAGCGTCTTGCCCGTACGGCGCAGCAGCGTCCCGTACAGCGGCCCCGAGGCGCCGCCCACGGTCGAGATCAACTGCCGCCCCGCCGTGGTCAGTACGGCGCCGGGCGTCACCGGCGGTTCCGCTTCCAACGCCTTGGCGACGGCGGTGAAGCCGCGCTGCAGATTGCTGCCGTGGTCGGCGTCGCCGATGGGGGAGTCCAGCTCGGTGAGGCGCTCGGCCTCCCGGTCCACCAGGGCGGCGGTAGCCTGCATCCAGCGGACGAAGAACGCGGCGTCAAGGGCCGTTTCGGTCACGTGCTGCTCCTGAGATCGCGATACGAGTACGGGTGTGGGTACGAGCACGGGTGTGGGTACGAGTACGAGTGCGGGGGGAGTACGGGGACAGGTACGGGTACGGGGACGGGTACGAAGTACGGGAAGTCGTCGGTCGTCCGAGCGTCATCGATACGGGCAGGTCAGCGCCCCCACCGTAGCCCGGGCGTCTGCACCGGCGCGTCCCACAGGCGCAGCACCTCCTCGTCCGCCTGACACAGCGTCACCGAGGCGCCCGCCATGTCCAGCGACGTGACGTAGTTGCCGACGAGCGTACGGGCCACCGGCACGCCGCGCTCGCCGAGCACCCGGTGCACCTCCGCGTTGAACCCGTACAGCTCCAGCAGCGGCGTCGCGCCCATCCCGTTGACCAGCGCCAGCACCGGTCCGGCCGGCCGCCAGTCGTCCAGGATCGCGCCCACCGCCGCGTCGGCGATCTCCCCCGAGGTCATCATCGGCCGCCGCTCCCGCCCCGGCTCGCCGTGGATCCCGATCCCCAACTCCAGCTCGCCCGCGGGCAGATCGAACGTCGGGCTGCCCTTCGACGGCGTCGTACAGGCGCTCAACGCGACCCCGAAACTCCGCGAGGTCTCCACCACCTGACGGGCGATCGCCTCGACCCGCTCCAGCGGCTGCCCCTCCTCGGCCGCCGCACCGGCCACCTTCTCCACGAACAGCGTCGCCCCCGTCCCGCGCCGCCCCGCCGTGAACGTCGAGTCCGTCACCGCCACGTCGTCGTTGACCAGCACGCTGGCGACCTGCACGCCCTCGTCCTCCGCCAGCTCCGCCGCCATCTGGAAATTGAGCACATCACCGGTGTAGTTCTTCACGATGAACAGCACGCCCCGGCCGCTGTCCACGGCCGCCGCGGCCCGCACCATCTGATCCGGTACGGGCGAGGTGAACACCTCACCCGGACACGCCGCATCCAGCATCCCGGGCCCGACGAACCCCCCGTGCAGCGGCTCGTGCCCGCTCCCGCCGCCGGACACCAGCGCGACCTTCCCCGCCACCGGCGCGTCCCGCCGCACGACCACCCGCCCCTCGACATCCACCACCAGCTCCGGATGCGCCGCCCCCATCCCCCGCAAAGCGTCCGCAACCACACTCTCCGGCACATTCATCAACATCTTCACGGGTACCTCCTGGTGAGACTGACAACCTGGCCTCTGGGCAGTGTTTCCGCAGGTCGCGGTAGGTATGCCCAGCTCTCGATCTTGGCGGTCCATGTCGCTCCGAAGCGGCTCCCGGCGGGTCTGACGCTGACTCGTCGCTGACTTCCCTGACGCCTCGACAGCGGCAATCGAGACCCTGCTTCACCTCCTCCTGGAACCGTCCAGCCTCAGTATCGGGCCCAAGGCGGCCGAGGTCACGGATCACGCAGGAGGGTGGCTTCCATGGTGCGGCCGCCGCGGTAAGGCCGGCGTTTTGGCACTGTCGTGCGGGGTGGAGGACCTCTGCATGCAGACGCCGCATGCGACAGGGGTCATGTCCAAGGCAGCACAGCCCTCTGTGACCCCGCGTCCATCCAGGCCTTGCGGATGCGTGGAGGGGCTGCCTCGACCCCCGTCAGGCGCTGGCCGGTCGCGGTGTCACTGACACCGGCGGCGGTGACCAGGCGCGGGCACGGTCATGTGGCATGGGTCGACGGTCAGGGCCTGGCGGGGTGGTGCGTCGAGGCGGGGGAGTCGCGGTGCCCATGTGGTGATGTGCAGTGGGTGGCGGGCGATCCGGCCGGTGAGCCGAGAAGTGAAGTGCAGTAGTCGACCGTCGCGTTGACCGAAAGCTGGTCCGAGGGCGGGTAGCGTCGGCAGGCGGGGGCCGCGAGGCCCGAAGCGCAGGCCGGCGATGGGGCCGTCGTCGTCGGAGACCAGGAGTGAGTGCCGGCTCCACGCGAAGTGCGCCAATTCCTTTGACACGCCCCAGATCTGTCGCCCACCGGACAGGGAGGCGGGAGTGTCGACCCAGATGTGATGGGTGAACAGCCCCGCCCTGACACCGGAGCGGGCTGGACTGGCGAGGGCGAATTCGTCGTAGCGAAGGGTGCCATGACGGTAGCGAATCAGCAGCATCACCAGCCGCTGTGGGCTGCCGAGAGGGCGTAGGGCGGGCGGCAGGGGAAGGGGGCGGCACGTCGTGAGTAAGGCTGCCCACAGGGTGCCGGTCGACCGCCACGGCGGGGGCGGGAAGGGTGTGTCCACAGCGGTCATGCGCGTTTCTTCGCGGGCGAGTGGTCGCCGGGGTGGTGAGCGTAGTCGCGTCTGCTGGGGCCGGAGGCGGCAGCGAAGCGGCGGAAGAGTCCGGGGGCCAGGGCGTAGAGCCGGTACAGGAGCGGTAGGTAGGGGGGAATGTCGACAGCTGGGCGATGGTGCTCGATGGCGCGGAGGACGGCCTGGGCCACCTGTTCGGGCCGGGTGGCGGGAAGCCAGTCCGTGGCGCGCGGCATCCGGCTGGAGGGCACATGGCGGCGGAAGAAGTCTGTACCGGCCACGGCTCCCGGGCGTACCAGGGTTACGTGGACGGGGGAGTCGGCGCGGTGGAGTTCGGCGCGAAGGATGTCGGTGTAGGCGGCGATGGCGGCCTTGGAGGCGGCATACGCGGCTGAGGGGCCCGGCACGAGGAGCGTGCCGGCCGCGGAGCCCATGTTGATGATGTGACCGCTGCCCCCGGCCTGCATCAGCGGCAGGACGGTACGGATGGCGTGCGCGGTGGCGTGGATGCCGACATACAGAGTTCGTTCGGTATCCGTGGCCGACATCTCCGTCACGTCGGTCCAGCGGACGAACGCGGCGTTGTTGACCAGTACATCGACCCGTCCGGCAGCGGTGTACGTGTCCGTGATCCAGCGTTCCAAAGAGTGCCGTTCGGCGACATCGAGCTGATGAAAGACGCAAGCGTCCTTCGGTGCCTGCGCCGCCGCAGTGCGCAGGTTCTTGAGGGAGCTGTCGCAGATATGGACCAAAGCGCCCGCGTTGGCGAGCGCCTTGCTGATCTCCCAGCCGATCCCGCCGGCCCCACCGGTCACCAGGCAGACCCGACCTCGTACGTCCTTCGTGGTCCCCGTTCGCATCAAGTACCTCCCAATCCACGTGCTGCGTTGTGGGTTGCTCCGCTCGGTAGGCAGCGCGTCCGGAAGCCGGGTTGCTCCAAGCAGCGAGGGCTTGGCTGCTGTCAGAGGTGGTTCCACCACCAGGAGATGCTGGGGTAGGGCAGCGGACTGCTGTCGGTGGTGGAGGGGGCCGAGGGCCAGGGAAATTCCTCCGGTGAGATGCTGAGCCGGTAGCGCGGGGTTTCCATGGCCCATTCGAGGTGTCCGCGTGTGACCCGGGCGATCTGATCGAGCACGCCGCTCAGAGCCGGGCCGGCCGTCTGCTTCAGCCTCTCGTGCAGACGAAGAAACAGAAGCAGGGTGCGGTCCCGGATGGTGACGGCCTCGGCAACCGCTTCCTCCAGCGAGACCCCACGGTTGTCCCGAATCACCGTGACCAGGTTGACCTTGCCGGGCTCGTCGAGCTCCTTGCGGTAGGAGTACAGATCATTGTCCAAGATCACGCTCGTGGCGGCGGAGTCCAGCGCGGCCTGGACGGCAGGAGCACAGAACTCATCGTCCGGCACGACCTCCTGTCGGCCGATCTCCATCATCACCCAGATGTGGCGGACGGCCCCGTCCTCCATGCGCATCGCCAGGTACTGGTCCTCGCTCGGCGGGGTCTCGCATTGCCCGGAGGCCAGCATGCGCAGCGCGCCGAGGTAGTAGTGGCGCAGCTCGTGCACGAGCCGGTTGTAGTGGGTGGGATGGCAACGGGCCCGCAGCTGCTCGGCGAGGCCGCACGCCGCGTCGATGAACACCTCCTCATCCCCGGCCAGTTCACGGTTCGGGAGCCGGTAGCCGGGGGCGGTGAAGGCTCGAAGGTACCGGCCCGCCACCTCGGCGGCCCGTCCCGCATCCGGCTGGGCCTCGAGGACATCATCACTCGTCAGGATCCACACCCCGAAGCACGCGATGATGCGGAAGAGTTCCTCATCCTCGGCGCCATTGAGGCAGAAGCCCGCCGAGCGGTGCCCTCGAAGTTCCAGCGCCCGGTTACGCAAGTGGGGCCGTCGGCCCAGCTCGGTGGAGTCCAGCCACTCCAGCACATGCTGCTCGGCGCGGTCCGTGAAGGAACTGACCGCTTTCGGCAGCGGACAGTAGAGGGGTGGCAGGGCGAAGTCGTTCACGGTCTGCGGCATGGGCGCCTCCTTGAAGCAGGCTGCGGGCTGGAGATGGTCAAGAGCCGGGGCCTGGGCGGCATTTGGCTTTCCGGTGCCTCTTTCGCTCGTGCGCAGAACCACCTCCGTCGACAGCGGGCAGCGGGCAGCGGGCAGCGGTCAGGGCAACCAACGTGACAGCCCACAGAACCCGAACGGAACGGACCGCCGGCATTCTGCTCCCGCCCCGCAGCGCCCACACGTCCGGCTTGTCAAACCCACACGAACCAGTGGATCGGTGGCACTTGGGCCGCAACCGCGCGCACAATGCGGGACGGCGTGCGCAGGCGAACACGGCGGTACGGGCGCACTCAGGTTCTCCTGGGCAGTCTCATTTCCGACGCCCCGCCAAGCAGGCTCAGCAGTGCGCGTGGGAAAAGTGCGCGCGGACGCCGCGAACCCCGGATGAATATGTGGAAAGCGTGTTGGGGGCTGCGCCAGTATCTGCCAAGCGTCGAGCCTCTGGCGGTGAGGCGGAGATCGTGCGCCGCGGAGCGGGCGACACCTCGTGCTTCGCGTAGCGACTCCACACCGTTCGTGACGTTGCGCTGTTGATCCACTACGGTGGGTGCCTGTACGTGGAAGTGACCGTTACGCATCCGGCCTTCCCGCCGTCCGGCGGAGGGCCGAGGGGAGACACCAATGCAGACTCGTACCGCTGTCATCGCGATGGCTCTCACGGCGGCCGGCGTTCTCGGAGCCGGCGGTTCCGCCTTCGCCACCGGCCCCGCGAGCGCCCCTCCGACCTTCCAGCAGATCGACACGGACGGGAGCGGCACCGTCAGCGAGCCGGAACTGCTCGTGGCGGGGAAGCGGGAGGGGGTCTCCGAGTCCAACATCCGCAAGGCCTTCAGTCAGGTGGACCGCAACTCGGACGGTCAGATCTCCAAGGAAGAGTTCGTCCAGGGGTCCCGGAAGCAGTAGCAGTCGGAAGGGTTGGCGGTCCTCGTGAGCGGCCGCGGATGTCGCGAGCGCCCCACGGCGAGGCGCCGCAAAGCGTGGGCGTCGGGCCGTCCCCGGCGTCGCTGATTGATTCATCAGCTTGTACGACTCGGACGCGATGAACAGCAGCACGGACACCCCGGACTGCGACGAGTTCACCTTCAACGCGTCGTACAACAGCGGCGGGATGCCAAGGACCGGAGTGGGACTGTTGGGAGACCGTCGAGCACCTCAGCGACGACCTGTTCACCTACGCCACCCAACTCGCGCCCGGGGTACCGCCGTTGTGGGATTGGGTTCCGTTCCTGTGCGAAAGTCGACGGCCCGGTGGCCCAGTGGGTGGCCCGGTGAACACCGTGCACGCGGACCGAGCGACAGGGCCCGCCGGGCTGTTGCAGGTGCTCGCCACGGGGCGCGCCGACCTGCCTGGGCGCCCTCGTCTCGCCACATGGCGTTGGGACGGGACGCCCCAGTCGTAGGGCTGTAAGGCGGGGTGTTCCGACACCCGACCGGGCCGAGGGGCAGGCCGCTGGCGCTGACCAGCACGCAAGCCACAAGCCATAGGCCGTAGTTATGGCCTCATAGGGACGGAGAGCCTACCGAACCGGGAAACACGGGGCCACGGTGGAATTATGACGACAGGGAGCAGTGCAAACAGCGCAGCACGTGGGATCGTCAAACCGACCTCGGCCGAGGACATGGAGGACACCGGTACCGGTCTTGACTTCGGCACCAGGGCGGACCGCATGCCGGGCCACCTCACTCCGAACGACCGCTTCTTCGTCCGCAGTCACGCCCCCACTCCTCGGATCGACGCCGCTGAGTGGTCGCTTCGGATCGAGGGCGACGCTGTACGGTCGCCCGTCACTTACACCTACGACGACCTGTGGCGCGCGTTTCCACTGGTCTCCCTCACCCGCACGATCGAGTGTGCGGGCAACCGCCGGGTGCTGTTCGGTCGGCAGTACGGTCAGCACATCCCCGGCACGCCGTGGGGTCGCGGCGCCGTCAGCACGGCCGAGTGGACCGGCGTGCGACTGCGCGACCTGCTCGAACCGGCGGGCCTCAGCCCGGACGCACACGACGTCATGCCCGAAGCGCTGGACGAGGCCCGCGCCCATCGGCCGATGCCCCTGGCCAAGGCGATGGCCGACGACACCCTGCTCGCCCTCGCCATGAACGGTGAGACGCTGCCGCCCGATCACGGTTACCCGGCCCGGGTCGTGGTGTCCGGCTGGCTCGGTGCGGCCAGCATCAAGTGGGTCGGCAGGATCGAGGTGTCGCGACAGCCACTCCAGGTGCCCTGGGACACGGAGGACTACGTGCTCATTGGCCCCGAACACCCGGGGAACGGCGCCGCGTTGGGCACGCCGATCAACGAACTGCCGGTGACCAGCCTGGTGGAACTGGACTGGCCCGCCCGCCTGAAGCCGCGGCCGCAGATCATCCGAGGGCGAGCGTTCGCCGGAGAACACCGGATCGCGACAGTCGAGTACCGCATCGACCGAGGCCCTTGGCGCGCGGCCCAGCTCACCGGCCCCCAGGAGGCAGGCGCCTGGACACGCTGGCAGTTCGCCTGGAACCCCGATCCCGGCAACCACACCCTCGCCGTACGCGCCACCGACGACCGGGGCCGCACTCAGCCGGACCTTGTCCCGTGGAACCAGTTGGGATATCTGTACAACCAGGTCCTCGACCATCCCGTACACGTGGCGGCCGGCGCTGGCTGTTGAGCAGCGCTGACGACACTCCGGGAATGGCCCCCTACCGGGATACGTGTCACCGCTCGGCGCGTGCGCCCGTTCGTGGCCACCGAGGCCGGTAGGCCGTGGCCAGTACGGAGACGGTGACCCGGTCGGGCAGGAGGTTGTCATCGTGCAGGTCCGTACGGTTGAGGTGGCGTGCGCTTGGCGTCATGCCCACCAAGTCGATGGCCTGACACCTGGTCAGGGACGTGGCGTACTCGATCTGCTCGGTGCCGGTGGCCGCGAAGAAGGGGGTCAGGGCCTGGTGCAGGCGCTGTTCCTTGGCCGGGTCGATCGTGATCACGGCGGGCAGTTGGTCACGCAGCTCGGCCAGGTGCCGCCCGGTAGGACGCACCACGACCAACCGTCCGGTCGGACGCAACACCCGGTGAAACTCAGCTGGGTTGCGCGGGGCGAACACGTCCAGCACGACGTCGGCCGCTCCGTCGGCCAGTGGGAAGGGACGAAAGACGTCCCAGGTCGCCGCGGGGGGGGGGGGGGGGGGGGGGGGGGGAGAAAGGAAGGGGGGGGGAGAAGGGGGGAAGGACAAAGAACAAGGGGGGAGG
>NZ_JBVHPN010000014.1:75407-234004 GCF_055567935.1 Streptomyces sp. NPDC026301
TTGGGCGGGGGGGAAGGGACGAAAGACTTCCCGGTTCGCCGCGGCGGCCTGGGCGTGGGCCCGGCCCGCCGAGCGCAGTGCGTGCACCGAGGTGTCCAGGCCCAGGCCGCGGGTGCCGGGTAGTTGGTCGAGTATGTCGGCCAGGTAGTAGCCCGTGCCGCATCCGACGTCCATGACCCTGCCCTGCTCGGGCACGGCGTCGGCCGCCAGACGGGCCACGGCCCGGCAGATGGGCCCGTACTTGCCCGTGGCGAGGAACCGGTCCCGGGCCCGGGTCATGGCCGCGTTGTCGCTGCTGGTGGCGCGGGTGCCCGTCAGGAGGCTGACGTAGCCCTGGCGGGCGATGTTGAAGGTGTGACCCGCCGGGCAGCGCAGTGCGCCGGGGCCGGGGTGGAGACGGGCGCGGCATGTCGGGCAGCGGAGCAGGTCGAGGAGCGGTTCGAGGGCGGGGGGAAGCGACACGGGCACAAGGCACTCCTGGCAACGGTGAAGGGGAGGGACCGTGCCTGCTTGTGCGCTCGGGAAGTCGCCGACCCGGGAAGGGGCGGGGCCGACGTCCGGCCGCATCGGTACGGGCAGCGCCGGAAAGGTGGTTCACGCAGCAGGCACACCAAGGAGGGCGACGCCGGCCGGCATCGCCCTCAACGCCTCCGGATCACAGGAAGCAGCAGTGCGGGGTGCTCATGAATGCCATGCCACGATTGTACGAGCGATCAGCTCGCCGTGTCGGTGAGCATGCCGCGGTAGGCGCGCACCACGTCGGCATAGGCCGTCGCGCTCGGCTTCGGGCGGCGGTGGAAGGTCTCGCGGTCGACCTCGTGGAGGCCGAGCTGAGCACCGTAACCGAAGATCCACTCAAAGTTGTCCATGAGGGTCCAGTGGCAGTAGCCGAGGACGGGCGTGCCCGCGCTGATCTCGGCCGCGAGCCCGTCGATGGCCGCGGGGATGAAAGCGGCGCGTTGGGTGTCGTCCGAGGTCTGGATGCCGTGCTCGGTCACGAGTACCGGCACCCCCGACACCTCATGGGCGTAGCGTGCCGCGCCGGCGAGGGAGCCGGGCGCGATGGCGGTCCCCATGCCGTTGAGTTCGCCGTCGACGGCCACTTCGCCGTCGGGCCCGTGCACGATGCGCTCGTAGTTCTGTACGCCGATGAAGTCGTCGTCGCGCGCCTCGCGCAGCCAGTGGTCGTACACGGCGGCACGCTTCGCGTCGCGGCGTTCTTCGCCGCCGGGAACGGCGACCTCGTCGGCGATCGCGAGGGACACTCCGACGGGCAGGTCGCCGCGGCGGGCCTTGATCGCTTCGCGGGCGGCCCGGTGGGCGTGGGTGAGCGCCTCCTGGAACTCCTCCTGCCGTGCGGCCGGGATGACGTTCGAGGCGGCGTAGTCGGCGCTGCCCGCGGCGCGTGCCGCCGCCGCGAGCATCTGTGTCTTGAGGAGCTCCGCCTCGGCCGGCAGTTTGCCGCCGGTCTGCAACAACTGCTCGAGGTTGGGTTCGTTGAGGGTGACGGCGTAGGCGATCCGGTCGCCGAAGCGTGCCATCACGCGGTCGCACTGTTCGGCGAACCGTGACGGTGCGTCAGGAGACGTCCAGGAACCGACTGTTGCGAACCAGTGCGGGGCGGTGAAGTGGTTGAACGTCACGAGGGGGGCGAGGCCGCGCGCGAGGCAGCCGTCGACCATGTGCTCGTAGTGGTCGAGGGCTTCGGTGGAGACGACGCCGGGCTCGGGCTCGATGCGTGCCCATTCGACGGAGAACCGGAAGGCGTTGAGCCCGAGTCCCGCGACGAGATCGAGGTCCGTCTCCCACCGCTCGTAGCCCCGGCACGCCGGTCCGCTCGGCTCGCGGAAGAGCGAGGGGGTCGTGTGCTCCAGGAACCAGGTATCACTGGCGACGTTGTCGCCCTCGTTCTGGTGCCCTGCGGTGGCAACGCCCCACAGAAAGCCGTCGGGCAGGCTGATGCGGTGTGTCATGTGTGCTCCTACGGAGTGTGGAAGGAGTGCCGGCCGGGGCCGACCTCGACGGGCTCCCGGCCCGGCAGGTCGACCAGCGCGGTGACGTGCGGCGGTACGAGCAGGTCGACGCGCAGCGTGTCTTCCGCGATACGCCAGCCGATCTCGGCACGTCCGTACGGGGTCTCGTGCGCGGCGTTCGCCCAGGTGAGACCGCCGCCCGGACGGGGGCGCACCAGCAGGCGGCGGTAGCCCGGCTCGGCGGGGGCGAGCCCTGCCACGGTGCGGTGGATCCAGTCCGCGACGGCGCCGAGCGCGTAGTGGTTGAACGAGGTCATCTCGCCGGGGTTGACACTGCCGTCGGGCAGCAGGCTGTCCCAGCGCTCCCAGACGGTGGTGGCGCCCATGTCGACCTGGTACAGCCAGGACGGGTAGGACCGCTGCGTCAGCAGCCGGTACGCGGTGTCGACGTGGCCGGTGTCGGTCAGCGCGTCGCACACCAGAGGCGTGCCGAGGAATCCGGTACCGATGCGGTGGCCCCGGTCGGCCACCAGGGCGGCCAGCCGGCGCCCGGCCGCAGCGCGCTCGGCGCCGTCCTCCAGGAGCCGGAAGCACAGGGCGAGGGCGTAGGCGGTCTGGGTCTCCTCCGTCAGCCGTCCGCCGCCGGTGTGGAAGCGGTGCCGGAAGGCGTCCCGTACGGAATCGGCCAGGGCGTGATACCGCCCGGCGTCGTCCTTCTCGCCGAGGACCTCGGCGGTGCGGGCGAGCAGCCGTGCTGAGTGCGCGAAGTACGCGGTGGCGACCAGGGAGGGCGAGGTCATGGCGCGTCCGGGATCGTCCGCCGGCGCGGTCGGATCCAGCCAGTCGCCGAACTGGAAGCCCTCGTCCCGGATGCGGTCGGGGCCGGTGAGGCCGTCGAGGGCGTCGACCCAGGCACGCATGGAGGGGTACTGGGCGCGCAGCACATCAGCGTCGCCGTAGCGTTCGTACAGCACCCAGGGGACGATCACGGCCGCGTCGCACCAGCCGGCCATGGGCGGGTTGCCCGGGGGTGTCGGTACGGGGATGTGCACGGGGATGTCGGGGCTGAACACCGGCGGGATCCGCCGTTCGTCGTCGCCCTGGTCGGCGGCCAGGTCCCGGAGCCACGAGCGCAGGAAGGCGCGCACGTCGTACAGGAAGGCCGCGGTGGGGGCGAAGACCTGGACGTCGCCGGTCCAGCCGAGGCGCTCGTCGCGCTGCGGACAGTCCGTGGGCACGTCGAGGAAGTTGCCGCGCATGCCCCACACGATGTTCTCGTGCAGCCGCTCCAGGGCCGGGTCCGAGCAGGAGAACCATCCGGTGCGGCGCAGGTCGCTGTGGAGGACCACGGCGGTGACGTCGGCCGGGTCCAGAGCGCCCGGCCAGCCCTCGATCTCCGCGTAGCGGAAGCCGTGGAAAGTGAAGCGGGGCTCCCACTCCTCGCCCCCGTCGGCGCCGCGCAGCGTGTAACGGTCGGTGGCGGTGGCGTGCCGCAACGGCCGGGTGCACAACTCGCCGTTCTCCAGGACCTCCGCGTGGCGCAGCGTGACGGTACGGCCCGCCTCGCCCCGGACGCGCAGCCGCAGGCGGCCGACCAGGTTCTGGCCGAAGTCGACGATCGTACGGCCGGCCGGCGAGGTGGTGACGGCGACCGGACGCAGGAACTCGGTGCGGCGCACCGGCGGACTGTCGGCCGGGAAGAGCACGGAGGTGTCGAAGCCGTCGGAGTTGTCGACGCTGCCGGAGTCCAGGACACGCACCGGACGCCAGGCCGAGTCGTCGAAGGCGGGCTCGCTCCAGCCGTCCTGCGCGAGGCGGGCGTCGTACTCCTCGCCCTCGTACAGGCCGGCCGCGACGACGGGTCCCGGGCTCCAGCGCCAGTCGCTGCCGGTGGCGACGGTGTCGATGGTGCCGTCGGCGTACTCGACGCGCAGTTCGGCGAAGAGTGCGGTGTGCCTGCCGTAGATGTCGCGGGTGCCGCCGTTGAAGCCGAGCAGGCCTCGGTACCAGCCGTCGGCCAGGTGTGCTCCCCAGGCGTTGGCGCCCTCGCGGACCAGCCCTGTGACGTCGAAGACCTGATAGCGGTGGCGATGGCGGTAGCTCGTCCAGCCGGGCGCGAGGACGTGATCGCCCACGACGGTCCCGTTCAGCTCCAGCTCGTACACGCCCAGCGCGGTGACGCAGAGCTCGGCCGTCGCGACCGCTCCCCGCGCGGTGAACGTGCCGCGCAGCAGCGCGCCCGGCCGGGGCGCCGCGGTGGACGGCCGCCCGTCCGGGGAGGGGGCGATGGCACGGGCAGTCCAGTGGCGGGGCATGTGGATCTCCTTGGAGCGGGACGGGCAGGCCCGATCATGCAGCCAACACCTAGTGAATACTAGGTGTTGAGTTGTGTGACGCGCACCACGACCCCGTGGGGTGACGAGTACATGACAACACCACATCGGCGCCGTGCGCCTGCCGTGCAGGTGGTCGACCCGCTACAACCCCTGCCCGTCGGCCGAAACGGACCGCATCAAGCGGTCGAGGTGGGCGCGCATCACGGCGATGAGATCGAAGGAGCGGCCGCCGGCCAGCCACTGCTGACGCAGCCCGGCGTCCAGGGCCGCGCACTCGCGGGCGATGCCCTGGTGGTCGATGCCGGGCTTGAGTTCGCCGCTGTTACTGCCGTCGCGCAGCCGGTCGGTGAGCTCGCGGACGCCCTTCTCCTGCCACTGGGCGAAGAAGTCGTGGGCCGGGTGGTCGGGCGCGGTCGCCTCGGCGGCGATCACGACGGCGAGTTCCACCATGCCCGGCATGGTGAGCGTCTCGGCGGTGTCCTCCAGGTGGCAGCGGAAGGCGTCCCGTACCGAGTCCGAGACGCGCTCCCACTGCTTGTCCATGCGCTCGTGCCAGTACTCGACCACGGCCAGCAGGAGTTGCTGCTTGTCGCGGAAGTGGTGGAGCAGCCCGGCGTCGGTGATCTCGGCGTCCCGGGCGATGCGGGC
Organism: Streptomyces sp. NPDC026301; assembly: GCF_055567935.1. Classification (NCBI taxonomy): domain Bacteria; kingdom Bacillati; phylum Actinomycetota; class Actinomycetes; order Kitasatosporales; family Streptomycetaceae; genus Streptomyces; species Streptomyces sp. NPDC026301. Next base: position 80,365 of record NZ_JBVHPN010000014.1, read on the forward strand.
GAGCGAGGTCTTGCGGTAGCCGTCCTGCCCGAAGCGCACCAACGCCGCCTCGAGGATCTGGGTGCGCCGGGCGCGGCCTGTCGTGTAGCCGCCGCGCGGCCCCCTGGGTGTTGCCATGAGGGCACGTTACCGGGGCGGCGCCGCGAGCCGGTCGTGCGGCGAAGTGACGTGTGACGTGGGTCACGTAACGAACACCTAGCGGCCACTAAGTGTTCGGGTCATCATCGACCCCACGCCGCGATGGATTGCCGCGCTGTCACCCCCGCAGGGCTGTGCGACGGCGGACTGGTTCCTCCGCGCCTCCCGTTGCGCCTTCACCTTCCCGCACCTCCGTGAAAGGAGGGCTGGCATGACACTGACGTCGCCGAGCCCCTCACCCGACAGTGCGTCTCCGGCCGACGCGAGCGGACGATGGTCCTTCCGTCTCGTCCTGGTGCTGATCGCGCTCGCCTGGCCCACGCAGCTGCTGGCCGCCGGCGGAATCATCGGCGCCAACGCCACCTCGAGCGTGGCGCAGACCTTCCACACCACTCAGGTGGCGTGGTTCGGTCTGACGCTCACGCTGGTGTCCACGCTGCTCACGCCGTTCGTCATCAAGCTGGGCGACCTGTACGGCAAGAGGCGTGTCATGCTCGCCATGACCGCTCTGGGGGCGCTGGGCGAGGCCATCGCCGCCATGGCCGGCAGCTTCTGGCTCGTCCTCGCGGGCCGGGCGATCGCCGGTTTCTACGGGCCGTTCGGCGCGCTGTCGTTCGCCGCGGTGCGGGACATCTTCCCGCACCGGCTGGTGAAGTCGGCGAGCGCCGTCATGGGCAGCAGCGTCGGGCTCGTGGGTCTGGGCGCACCTTTCCTGGCGGGCTGGCTCATCGACGCCTGGGGCTTCCGCGGCGGGCTGTGGTTCCTCGCCGGCTCCACGGCCCTCGCGTTCGCGCTGGTCGCCTGGGTGATTCCGGAGACGCCGCGGCACGCCTTCGACTCCGGCTTCGACTGGCTCGGCGGCCTGTTCCTCGGTGGCGGGCTGACCGCCCTGGTCTACGGCGTCGGCCAGGGGCAGAGCTGGGGCTGGGCCGACGGCAGAACGCTCGGCTGGCTCGCCGCCGGTCTCGTGGCGCTGGCCGTCTTCCTCCGTGTCGAGCGGTCCAGTGCCCATCCCATCCTGGATCTGCGGGTGCTGCGCCGTCGCCCGGTGGCTGTGGCGCTCACCGCCGCGGGACTCGCCCAGACCGTCGCGTTCACGATGCCCGGTCTCGCCATCGTGCTGGCCCTGTACCCCCGTATTCCCGGTGTCTCGGCGGGTCTCGGCTGGACGGCACAGCACAACGCCGTGGTCAGTGTGAGCTGGAATCTGGTGATGCTCTGCACCGGCCTCCTCGCCGGCCGGTGCCTGCGCCGCCTGGACCCGCGCAGAGTGTGGAGCGCGGGGCTGGTGCTCATGGCGGTCGGCTACGCGCTCGTCGGTTTCTTCCACGGCGACGAGCTCGAACTCGCCCTGACGTCCTGCCTGGCCAACATCGGCTCCGGCGTGGTGATGGCGGTGGCACCGGTACTCGTCGTCGGCGTCGTCTCGCGCGAGGAGCAGGGGCTCGGCAGCGGCATGCTCAACATGCTGGTCAGCCTGTTCGGCGCCGTTCTCACCGCCGGCGCCTACGCCGTCCTGAACGCCCACAGCACCGTGGCGAAGGGCACCGCGCTCTACCAGGACGCCGGGTACACCGGGGTGTTCTGGCTCGGCGCCCTCGTCACTCTCGCGACGTTGGCGCTCTCCCTGTTCATCCCACGGCTGCGCGATCCCGTGGACGAGGACGCCGTACCCGCCTGAGCCGCGCGGGGCCGCGGCGCCATCTTTCTGCGCGGCGGCGCGGGGCCTCGATGCCGTAAGTCAGTGCCGTGGTGTTCCGGTCCGGCGGGCGGCTGTTCCGCGGAGATGGGCATTGATTACGGCTGCGAGGGTGGTGGGGTCGTCGAGCCAGGGGAAGTGGCCGCCCGACGGCTGGACGAAGGACGTGCCGTGGGCGAACACCGCCGCGAGTTGTTCGCCGGTGCGCGGGGTGGGGAAGGGATCCAGTTCGCCGGTGATCACCAGTACGGGGACGGAGAGCCGTCCCAGCGCCGTCCGTACGGCCGCGGCGTCGAAGTCGAATCCCGCGTAGAACCCCTCGGCGGCGGCGAGGCCGATCTGCTCCGGCTCGGCGGCGGCGTGGGAGCGTGCCCGGTCGTCCCAACGGCCGTAGTAGAAGGGGGCCGCCGGCACCCGGTACGGGAGGGTTTCCGCCATGGTGGCGGAGCCGACCCAGCGGTCGATCGCCGCACGGGCACGCGGGTACCACTCCTCGTGCCTACGCAGCAGCAGTGCCTGGTGGAAGTCCGCCACGTCGATGCCCACCAGCCGGCTGCTCGGCGCCACCAGGATCAGGTGCGAGAGGCGATCGGGGTGCCGCAGGGCGTACAGCATCGCGGTGTTGGCAGCCGAGGAGTGCGCGAGCAGCGCGGGGCGCTCGTGGCCGAGATGCTTCAGCAGGGCTTCGACGTCTTGGACCGCCGCGGCGGCGCGGTAGGTGGCAGCGTCATCGGGTGCCGCGGAGTCCCCGGTGCCGCGGTTGTCGAGGCGTACGACGGTCCGGCCCGGCAGGCAGTCGGTGAGGTCCGAGAGGTAGGCCGAAGCGCGTCCCGGGCCACCTGCCAGGCAGACGACCGGGGGGCCTTCCCCTGCGGAGTGGTAGGCGAGTTCGACGCCGTCGAAGGAGGGGAACGTGAACATGCGCGGGTGCTCCTTCCGGGGCGGCCGGGACCTCAGGGGCCCGGCCGCCGGGGGCCGGTGATCACGGACGGCCGGCCGCCGTGGCCGGTGCGGCCGGGTCCTCGGCCAGCCGTGTGAGGGCGTCGACATGGGCGGCCACCGCCTCGCGGACCTGCGCGGGCGACCAGAATCCCGGGTCGGCGGCCACATCGAGGACCAACAGGTCGTTGTCCGGTTCCTGGATGACCTCCACCCGCAGCGGGTGGCTCGACCGGTCCCGGATGTCGGCCTCACCGACCGTGATGCCGCCGAGTGCGGACAGCCGCGACCGCTCGTGGAACTGCACATAGTTGAACGAGACGTCGAAAGGCGCCCCGCCGGCCATCTCGTGCAGTTCGGCATAGGGGAACCGGCGGTGCGGCAGGAGCGCGCGCTCCTGGTCGAAGGTCTTGCGTGCCAGATCGGCCCAGCTTCCCCCGAGATCGATCCCCAGGGGCAGCAGGTTCAGGAAGAGCCCGATCAGCCGGTCTCCGTCGGGCGTCTCGGGGCGTCCGTTCATCACCACACCGGTCACCGGGACGGTCGTGTTCCGGAGCGCACCGAGGGCGGCGAGATGGGCAGCCAGTGCGAGATTCTTGAGCGGCAGTCGCGTCAGTTCCCGTGCGCTCACGAGCCCTTGGCCGACGGACGGCGGCAGTGTCTCGGTCAGTCTGATGCGCTCGGCGGAGCGCGGCGCCTCCTGCGGGCGGGCGTTCCTGGGCAGCGAACGGAGACGTTCGGCCCAGAAGGCGCGCGACACGGCGGAGTCGAGGGACGCCTGTTCCAGGCCGATGAAGGAGGCGTAGCCGGCGGCCGGCTCGGCGGCGACCATGGTGGTGCCCGTGTCGAGCAACTCCACGTAAGCGCTGAGGAGTTCGGCGGCGAAGACGGACTCGCTCCAGCCGTCCATGATCGCGTGATGGAAGCCGTACGTGATCTGGAAGGCGGTGTCGCCGAACGTGCTGACGCGGAGGCGGATCAGCGGCCCCTGCGCCAGGTCGAAGGGGCGCGCCGCGTCGGCGATGTCTTCCTCCGGCGCCTCGGGCCCCGCGCTCGCGGCATCCCGGCGCACGACCGTGAGCGGAATCGCCAGGTCCTGCTCGACCAGCTGGAGCGGGACGCTGAAATCACCGAGGGAGAAGCGCGTGCGGAGCACCGGATGCGCGGCCGAGACGAGGCCGAGAGCCCGGCGGAACAACCCCTCGTCGAAGGCTCCCTCGACCCGCCGGGAGATGACGTCGTGGTAGAGGGCGCCGTCCTCGTCGAGGACGCTCTCGAAGATCAGGCCGAGCTGCATGGTCGTGGCCGGGTAGGCCGCCTCCACGCCGTCGGGGAGCGCGGCCCGGTCCTCCTGGCTCAGCAGCGCGGGGACCGCCGCGGCGGGGGCGGCTTCCTCAAGGGGGGCCTCGGCGGCCTCCGGCTCGGCGTCCGGGCTGATGGCGCGGATGGTGGGGGTGCTGAACAGCGTGGTGAGCGAGATCTCGATGCCACGTTCCTCCGCGGCGCCGATGACCCGGATCGCGAGGATGGAGTCGCCGCCCAGCGCGAAGAAGTCCTCGTCGAGGCCCACTTCCGGCAGGTCGAGCACGGTGCGCCAGATCTCCGCCAGGGCCCGCTGCGCCTCGGACATCGCCGTCTCCGGCGCGGCTTCCGGGCGGCTCGCGGGCGGTGTGTCGCCGCGTACGTCCCGCAGCGCGGCCCGGTCCAGTTTGCCGCCGGGAGTCGTCGGGAGCGCGTCCGTGGTGCGGTAGGCGGACGGCACCATGTACGCCGGCAGCGCGGCCGCGGCCAGTTCGCGTACTTCGGCCAGCACCTCCGGGGCGTCCGCTCCGGGCACGGTGACCACGTGGGCCACGAGCTGCCGGGTGTCGCTCTCGGACGGGGTGGCGACGACTGCGGCCGCGTGCACCCCGGGGTGTCCCATGAGCACCGACTCCACCTCGCCGGGCTCCACCCGGTGGCCGCGGATCTTCACCTGCTCGTCGGCCCGCCCGATGAACTCGATCTCCCCGTCCGGGCGCAACAGGCCCAGGTCGCCGGTCGCGTACATGCGCGCACCGGGGACGGGGGAGTGGGGGTCGGGGACGAAGCGCCGTGCGGTGAGCCCGGGAAGGCCGTGGTAGCCGCGGGTCACACAGGCTCCACCGATGTGGATCTCCCCGATCTCGCCGACCCGCACCGGCCGCAGCCGGGAGTCCAGCAACCGGACCGTGGCGTTCTCGATCGGTCGGCCGATCGGGACCGACGCCGCGTCCTCGGCCACGTGGCTGATCTCGTACCGGCTGACCAGCGTCGTCGTCTCGGTGGGGCCGTAGACATTGGCGAATACGGCGCCTCGCCGGCCCGCGTCGGCCGCATAGGCGCGCGCGACGGGGACGGCCATGGCCTCACCGCCCACGATGAGCTGACGGACCGAGGCGAAGCTGCTGATACGGGTGCGCACCAGTTCGTGGAAGAGCGGCGGGGTGAGCAGCAGCGTGGTCACCTGCTGTTCGCGCAGCACCGCGGGCAGTTCTTCGATGGCCTGGTACGAGGGCGCCGCGATCACCAGCCGGGCCCCGGACAGCAGCGCTCCCCAGATCTCCCAGGCGGAGGCGTCGAAAGAGGTCGGTGCCAACTGGAGGAAGGTCTCCTCCGGGCCGAAGTGGACGTACTTCTGGTGCGTGACCAGCCCGGTCAGATTGCGGTGCGTCACGCCCACGCCCTTGGGCACCCCCGTCGAGCCCGAGGTGTAGATGAGGTACGCGAGGGAGTCGACGGGCACGTCGGGCAGCGGGAAGGTCCCGGTGTCGACGCCGCCGGTGGCCGTGTCCTCCTCGGGGCCCTCGATGCCGAGTACCGGGCGGCCGTACTCCGCTGCCTGCTCGGCGTGCTCGGGCGTCGTCAGGATCATTCGCGCGTCGGCGTCCTCGACGAGGTGCCGCAGCCGGTCGGCGGGGTACTCGGGCGAGAGCGGTACGTATGTTCCGCCGGCCTTGAGCACGGCCAGCGCGGCCACGACGAACGCGACGGAGCGGTGGGCGAGTACCCCGACCGGAGTCTCGATCTCCACGCCTGCCCGGCGCAGTCGGCGGGCCAGCGCGTCCGTCAGCTCCCGCAGTTCGCCGTAGCTGACGGTCCGCTCGCCGCTCGTCAGCGCGGTATGGCCGGGATCCTGCGCTGCCACCCGGTCGAAGCGGACGTGTATCGGCTCGGCCGTGTCGCCGTGGGGCTGGTTGTCGTGGGGCATGGCTTTTCCGTCCGTCGGGGCGTCAGGGGTGGAGGCGGACCGGGAGGCTGCTGAAGCCCCGGAGGAACGTCGAGTAGATGGGCAGGGCGGGCCCGGCCGCTTCGATGCTGCCGACGAGGTCGCGCAGCGCTGCGAGCAGGGCGGAGATCTCGATGCGTGCCAGGTGGGCGCCGATGCAGAAGTGCGGGCCGTAGGCGAAGGTGAGATGGCGGTTGGGGGTGCGTGCCAGGTCGAAGCGGAGGGGCCGGTCGAACTCGGCCTCGTCGAAGTTGGCCGACAGCGTCCACGCGACGACCGCGTCACCCTCCCGGATCTGCTCCCCGTGCAGGACCGTGTCCTGGGTGGCGGTACGTCCCACATGGATCGCCGGGGAGGTCCAGCGCAGGATCTCCTCGGTCGCGGACTCAAGGGAAACCGAGCCGTCCTTGAGGGCGCGCCACTGGTCCGGATGTTCCAGCAGCGCGCGCACCCCGCTGATCATGGCGAGGCGGGTCGTCTCGTCGCCGCCCAGGATCAGGCTGTAGCAGTTGAACACCACTTCGTCGTCGGTCAGCCGGCCGCCGTCGACGGTCCCGTTCGCCAGCAGGGTGATCAGGTCGTCCTGGGCGTCGGCGCGCCGGGCCCGCGCCAGCCGTGCGAAGTACAGCAGCAACTCGCCCTGGGACAGCCGGGTACCGGCATCCGCCTCCTGGGCCGAGTCCGAGCTGAGGGCCGAGCTGGTGTGCCGCAGGATGAACGCGCGATCGGCTTCCGGGACGCCCAGCAGGTCGCAGATCGCGGTGAGCGGGATGCGCGCCGCGACGTCCTGGGCGAAGTCGGACTCGCCCTTCTCCAGCGCGGCGGCGATCAGAGATCCGGTGGCCGCGAAGATCCGTTCCCGCAGGGAGGCCAGCGCGGCGGGCGTGAAGGCCTGCCACAGCAGCCGCCGCAGTCGGTTGTGCCGGTGCCCGTCGCTCACCGCCAGCATCCGGCCGCTGGCGGAGTCACCGCCGCCGAGCAGCGTGGACAACACGTTGCCGCCCGTGGAGACGAAGCGGTCCGCGTCGCGGCACACGGCCGTCATGTCGGCGTGGCGCGTGACCACCCAGAAGCCGGGCGCGCCGGCGGAGCGCGGCGGGTGCCAGACCACCGGCCGGCCGGCCCGCAGCTCCGCGAACAGGGGGCGGAGGTCCTGCTCGGCGTGGACGCGCGGATCGGTGAGGTCCACATTCAGCGACGGGGCCCCGGCGAGGGATGTCGGGTCGGTCATGGGAACGGGCTCCTGTCAGTGGGCGGCCAGCGCGGACGCCGGAACCGTCCGGGTCTCGCCTTCGAAGTCGAAGGTGAAGGACACCAGGTCCATGACGCGCGCCAGTTGCTGCCGCATCTCCGCGTGGTCGGCGGCGTCACCGCTGACCAGATCCAGCGCCTGGGTCATGACACCGCTGTCCACGAGGTCCGCGGCGCGTATGTACGGGGTGTACCGGCTCACTCCGGGGACGGCGCACGCCGCGCGCCACCCGGTGACCTCGACGAGTCGGCAAGGGCGGGTGGGGGCGGGGTTGTTGTACTGCCAGAACACCCGGTCCGGGGCTGTGCGGACGGGGACCACCGGCTCGCCGAGCGCGGTCAGCCCGGCGAGCCGGACCATGTCCACGCCGCAGGCCCGCAGGGCCAGTTCGTTGATGTGTCCGCCGAGGCGGCCGTTGACCTCGATGATCCGCGGCCCCTGCGGGGTGAGTTTGATTTCGGTGTGGGTGATGCCCGAGGTGACGCCCATGGCCTGGATCGCGCCCGTCGTCAGCGCCAGGACCTCGCTCCGCGCCCCGTCGTCCAGTGCGGCGGGCCAGAACTGACCCGTTTCGCGGAAGGGCGGGGCGAGCGGGAACTTGCCGGTGACCGCCATGTGCTCGGGTTCGCCGCCGAGGACCAGGCTCTCGACCGACACATAGTCCCCGAAGGGCGAGTCCGGGCTGCCGGACAGCAGCTCCTCCAGGACGAAACCGGCGGTGGACGGGCCCCGCGCCAGCAGGGTCCGCAGGGTCCGGCGCCCGGCCTCGGCGTCGTCCACGCGGTGGGTGTCCCGGCTGCCGCCGCCCCAAGCGGGCTTGAGTACCGCCGGCAGGCCGACGGCCGCCACCGCGGAGTCCCAGTCCTCCGCACCGCGCAGCAGACGCTGTGCCGTGGTGTCGATGCCCGCCTGCCGCAGGGCGGCGCGTTGTGCGTGCTTGTCGGTGAGCCGCGTGACGGTGGCGGCATCGTGGTAAGGCAGGCCCAGGGAACCGGCGAGCGCGCCCGTGGTGGGCAGCATCGACTCGCTGAAGGTCACGATGCCGTCGGGGCGGTGGGCGGCGAGCGCCCTGACGTCGGCAGTGTGCTCGCCGGTAAGTGCGACGACGTCGCCGAGCCGCTCCATCACGGGCAGGAGCCGTTGTGCGGCGGGCGTGGACGCCACAGCGAAGACGAGCGAGGCGGTGCCGGACAGACCGCTGTACACCTCCATGGGGTGTACAGCGCCTTTGTCGTGGACGACAGCCAGCTTCTTCATGTGGCGCCCTTCTCCAGAGCGTTCACAAAGGCGCCGAAGGTGCTGTTCTTGAGCAGGACCTTGACGGAGACCTGGTGCCCGAGGAGCGGGCCGAGTCGCGCGCACAGCCGCAGGGCCTTCAGGCTGGTGCCGCCCGTCCGGAAGAAATTGTCGGCGTCGGTGGGCGCGTGGCCGTTCAGGACCTCCGCCCAGACGGCCGCGGCGTGCTCCCGGACGGGGCCGATGGTGTGGTCGGTCACTGCGTCTCCCTCGACAGGGCGACCGGCAGGCGGTCGATGCCCCACATGAAATTGGACCGCATGCGCTTCACAGGGCCGGTGATCTCCATGTGACCCACACGGTCGGCGAGAACCTGGAGGAGGACCTTGAGCTCCACCCGCGCGAGGGGTGCGCCCAGGCAGAAGTGCGGCCCCAGGCCGAAGGTGAGATGCCGGTTCGGCGTACGCCCCAGGTCGAACCGGTCGGGGTCCGGGAACACGCTCTCGTCCCGGTTGGCCGAGGAGTTCCAGAGCGCGACGGCCTCACCGGCGCGCACCTGCTGCCCGCCGACCTCCACGTCCTGGGTCGCCACACGCATAACGTGCAGGGCCGGGCTGGTGTAACGCAGTACTTCGTCGACCGCCGACTCGATGTCCACCTCGCCCGTCTTCAGGCGGTGCCATTCGCCGGGGTTCTCGATGAGGGCCACCAGGCCGGCGGCGGAGGCGTGCCGGGTGGTCTCGTTCGCTCCGGTGACCAGGCCGTCGCAGTTGAGCAGGACTTCCTCGTCGGTGAGCGGGCGCCCGCCCATGTCGCCCTGGATCAGCGCGCTGACCACGTCGTCGCCGGGGTTGCGCCGACGCTCCGCCACGAGGTCGGTGTAGTACAGGAAGATCTCCGAGTGCGCCTCGGTCTTCTGGAGCTGGTCCATCGGGCAGCCGCCGGACGTGCCCACGGACGCGCCGAACGCCTGGCTGGTGAGTTCGATCATCGTCGAGCGCTCCGCCTGCGGGACGTTCATGATGTCGCAGATGATCGCGGCCGGCAGTACGGCGGCGACCTCGCTGACGAACTCGACGGTCCCCTTCTCCAGCACCTGATCCACCAGAGGCTCGATCACCCGGCGCATGGACTCCTCCAGCGTCGCCACGACGCGGGGGACGAAGGCCGAGTTCATCAGCTGGCGCAGGCGCGGGTGCACCGGCGGATCGGTGACGATCAGCATCTTGCCCGCGGCGGCCTTCACGGCCGCGGGATCGGAATCGACCCGCATCCCCAGTTCGGAGGTGAAGGCGCTCGTGTTGCGGTAGACCTCCAGCGCCGGCCGGTAGGACATGACCGACCAGAAACCGGGGCCGGGCGGGTGCTCGTTCCAGAACACGGGCGTCGTCGCGCGCAGATGTGCCCAGGTGGCGACCGGATCACCCGATTCGTACAGACCGGGGTCCGCGACGTCGGTGGTGACGGACACGGCTCAGCCTTCCTTCCTGACGGCGAACGCCTCGTAGATCTCGGTCCCGCTCAGCAGCGCGTCCTGTTCCAGCGCGACGGTGAATCCGTGGCCGCGCAGCAGCGAGGTGAACGCGTCGAGCGCGCCGTCGATGTCATGTACCTCGGCGACGACCTGCTTGATCTTCGGCCAGTCCGCGTCCGCGACCCCGCGCAGGACCTCCAGCTCGCTCTTCTCGACATCGACCTTGAGGAGGTCGATCGAGTCGACACCGCGCTCGGCGATCACCTCGGACAGGGTCCGCACCGGACATTCGATGGACAGCGAGGAGTGGCGGCCGCTCACCATGTCGTCGATGTCCTCGTCGTCGAATCCGCTGCGCTCGAGGAAGGTGTGCATCAGCGCCGACTCGGCCTCCGGGTCGGCGTGGAAGCCCGACATCGTGGAGGAGTCCGGGTAGTAGGACATGGTGCCGGTGCCCGAGTAATCGGACAGCGCACAGGCAGTTGCCGTTCCCTTGATGTCGTGTACGGCGAAATTCGCCGTGAGCGCCGCGTGGGGAATCGGCGCCGGCTCGAAGGCGTGAAAGGTGAGCCCGCGACATTCCGAGTGGAAGAAGAGCGCGGACATGCCGATGTTCGCGCCGACATCGAACACCGTGTCACCGGGGGAGAGCGATATTCCGTGCTGCATGTAGCAGCGCTCGGTGAATATGTCCCGGTACAACAGTGCCGTTTCACCGGCATCCACATGATTCACGGTAAGGCCGTTGGGGAGTTTCATCGTTTGCATGAGGGCAATCCTCCGGGGAGCCGCTCGTCGGCAGGGAGCTCAGGAGGCCGGGGAGCCCAGCGCGGCCCGAAGGCTCAGCGGCCGCATGTCGGTCCAGACGGCATCCACGTGGCGGATGCATTCCTCCTCGCTGCCGGTGAATCCGACGGCCTGCCAGCCCTCCGGAATCGCCAGGTCGGCAGGGTGAAGCCCGTATTGCTCCTCCGAGTTGGCGAGAACGGTCCACATCGTGGTGGGGGTGTCGGTCATGGGTGCTCCCGTAACTGGCGTGGATGGCGCACGGAAAGCCGAACCGGAACGTCAGTGGTTCAAGGAATCTTCCGTGCGGCGGAGTCGGGCATGGGCGCGGCTGTTCCGGGCCGCGGTCCATGCGGCCCCGCTGGTCAGTGCGGGACGGGACATGAGCCCAAGTCGGGATGGCGTGGGCGGAGCACTATAAACAGATTTTTTCCGCAAGATCCACTCTTGTATTTACCGGATCGAGGTGCTCTACTGGCCGACCGGATATGGCTGTTCCGATGATCTCCCTCTCATTGCATCCCCCAATGAGGCAGTTTTTCAGCCACCCCCCTCGTGCTCCGTTGACGGTCGGCGGGCTTCGCCGACCTCGTAGCTTCGCGGAGGCGCGCGCCCCACCGAGCGTTGTGATGATCCCGTGCCTCTGGAATGGAAGTGGGTTTTCAGCCAATGACCGCACGCCTGGATGCCGTCGAAACCGAAGTCCGTGACGAAGCGCCGAGGGTGCCTGACGCACCCGCCAACCCGGCGCGGACGGTCGGGGAGCACGCCCGCAGGACGCCGGAGACCATCGCCGTGCGCGCTTACGACGGGACGTACACCTTCCGGGAGTTGGACCGGCGAGCGGATGCGATAGCCGCCGAGCTGACGCGCCTGGGTGCCGGCGCGGAGACGGCGGTGGGGGCGCATCTGGACCGGTCCCGCGACCTGGTCGCCGCGCTCATCGGCACCTGGCGCGCCGGCGCGGTGTTCGTCGCGCTGGACCCGGCCCACCCGCACGCCAGGCTGGCCGCCATCGCCGAGGACGCCGGTCTCGCGGTGGTCGTTTCGCGCCAGGACGCTCCCTTCGCGGACGGCCGGATCGCGCGCATCGACCCGGACACCGCGACCGTAAGGGAAGCCGGCACTCCGGCCGGCGCGTCGCCGTCCCAGTCGCTGGCCTACATCGTCTACACCTCGGGCACCACGGGCGAGCCCAAGGGCGTCGGCATCACCTACGGCAACCTCGCCAATCTGCTCGACAGCGTGGGCACCCTCGCGCCGGCCGAGGGCCAGGAGGGCGGGAACGTGCTGGCCCCCTCCTTCGACGGCTGGCTCTGGTCCACCCTGATCCCGCTGGTGAACGGCCGGGGCGTCGTGCTCGCCGATCCGCGGAACGAGGAGAACACCCTGCTGAAGGGCGAGGTGGCCGTCGTGACGGCCACTCCCTCCCTCCTCGCGGTGCACGAACCGCCCGCGCCGGAAGCGGGCCTGCGGACGGTGGTCTCGGCAGGCGAGGCATGTGCGCCCGACCTCGCGGCCCGCTGGGCGGTGGGCAGGCGGTTCATCAACGCCTACGGCCCGACCGAGACGACGATCTGTGCCACCTGGGCGGACAGCGAGGCGGGCGACGACCCGTCGACCATCGGGCACCCCTTGCCCCACTACCGCGTGCAGGTACTGGACGAACGGCTGCGGTCCGTCCCGGACGGCGAGATCGGTGAGCTCTTCATCTCCGGTGCCGGCGTGGGGCGCGGATACCACAACCGTCCCGGCGTGACGGCCGCTCGGTTCCGGCCCGACCCCTCGGGGAACGGCGAGCGGATGTACCGAACCGGCGACCTCGTGCGGCGCCGGACCGACGGGGCGCTCGAATTCGCCGGACGGGCCGACGACCAGCTCAAGATCCGTGGCTTTCGCGTGGAACCCGCGGAGGTCGAGTCCGCCGCTCGCGCGGTGCCGGGAGTCCGGGCCGCCGCGGCCTTCGCGGTACCCGGGCCGGCCGGCTCCGTCCTGGCCCTGGCCGTGGTGCCCGAGGGCGACGCGGGTCCGGAGCCGGAGGCGGTGCGCGACGCGCTCCGGGCGAAGCTGCCCGAGCACCTGGTGCCGTCCCAAGTACTGTGCCTGGACCGCCTCCCGCAGACCGTGGCAGGCAAGACCGACCAGGCGGAGCTGGTCCGGCTGAGCCAGGAGGCCGCGGACCGTCCGGCATCCTTCGCCGCGCTGTCGACGCCCACTCAGGAACTCGTCGCGCAGGTCTGGTCCAAGGTCCTCGACCTGCCGGTCGAGAGTGCGCACGCGGACTTCTTCGAGCTCGGCGGCCACTCCCTGATCGCCACCCAGGTCGTCGCCACGCTCCGCAGCCGGCTGGGAGTACGGCTGACGATGCGTCAGCTCTTCGCCAACCGAACCGTGGAAGCGCTGGCGGCCGTACTGGACGAACTCGTCGCCGCCCAGGCCGCCGGCGCCTGACCCGGCGCCGCAGGACGACACCCCCCACATCAGCTGTCAGCCCCTCAGGAGTGCCCGATTTCAGCTCCCGAAGAGAACCTCTTGAGCCCGTCGACGGGCGCCTCCGAGGCCGCCCCGCCCGAAGCGGCCGAGGAAGAACGCGTGCCCGGCGCGGCCCGGCTGCCCCGTTCCTACCTGCTGTGGCTCGCCGGCATCCTGGCTTCCCTCGCGGGCAACGCGGTCTTCTACTTCGCTCTCGGCTGGGCGGCCAGTGCGCACGGGGGAGCCGTCGCGGGCCTGGTCCTGAGCGCGGTCACACTGCCCCGCGTGCTCCTCCTGCTCATCGGCGGCGCGGTGAGCGACCGGGTCAGCGCGCGCCGAGTCCTCATCGCGGGAGACGCGGCGATGCTGGTCTTCTCCCTCGTGCTGGCCGCTGTCGCCTACCGGCTCGGGGCCCCGCCCGCCCTCCTCATCGCGGCCGGAGTCGTGGTCGGTGTCGCCGACGCCTTCTACCTTCCGGCTTCCGGGGCGATGCCGCGCCGGCTGGTGACCAAGGAGCAGCTGCCGCGCGCGCTCTCCCTCCGGCAGGTCGGCGGCCAGGTGGTCAACATGGGGGGCGGGCCGCTCGGCGGCGTGCTCGTGGGCATCGCAGGGCTGGCGGGCGTCGCCCTGGTCAACGCCGTCACCTTCGCCCTCGTACTGATCGTGCTGATCGTCGTCCGGTCATGGCGCAAGGTGCCGCCCGCGCCGAAGACGGCCGGCCTGGTCAAGGACGCCTCGGACGGCGTACGCGTCGCGTTCTCCCACCCGGTGCTGCGTCCGGGGCTGCTGCTCACGGGTGTCGCGGCCGGCTTCCTGCTGCCGGTCCTGCCGCTGCTGCTGCCCCTGCTCGCGCGGGCGGAGCACTGGGGCGCGGGCGCCGCCGGCCTGGTGATCGGGGCGGAAGGGGCCGGCATGGTGGCGGTCACCCTGATCGTCGTGCGGCGCGGACCACTGGGCCGCCCAGGACTGCTCGCCGCGAGCGGACTCGTGGTGGCGGGCCTGGGCGTACTCGGACTGGGACTCGCGCCGGGCGTGCCGGCGGCGACGGCCGCCGGCTTGGTCATCGGCATCGGCAACGGCGTCTTCGCCGCGCACATCGCGCCGCTGGTCCTCGCGGTGACACCCGAGAGCCACCTGTCCCGCATCCAGGCCGTACTCGTCCTCGTACAGAGCCTCGCCCTGCTGCTGATGAACAACGTACTCGGCAACCTCGCCGGACTCGGCGGCCCGGCGGCCGCCGTCATCGTCTGCGCCGTGGTGATCGCCGGTGTCGGGCTGCTGGGGCTGGTCTCCGGCCCGCTCCGCAACAACCGCACGGGCCTCTCGTCCCCGTCGGCCTGAGCCCGTGCCGCACCGCCCATTGGAGAGACACATGCCCGACACCGACCGGCAGGTTCCGCTGTCCGCGACCCAGGAACGCCTGTGGCTCCTGGACCAGTTGTCCCCCGAAGGCAGCTACAACGTCGCCCTGTGCTTCGAGCTCGCCGGAACCCTCGACGAGGACGCCCTGCGCCGGGCGGTGCTCTCCCTGACCCGACGCCACGAGGCACTGCGCACCCGCATCGAGGACACCGAGGACGGCCTCCTCGTGGGACGGCTGACGGCGCCGGAAGCCGTCGAGGCCGACATCGAGCGGACCGCCGCCGACGGCCCGGGCGAGTCCCTGGACACCCTGCTGTACGAGGCGGCACTGCGCCCGTTCGACCTGCTCACCGGGCCACTGCTGCGCGTACGGATCGTCGCCCTCCCCGGCGATGTCCACATCGTGCTGGTCGTGTTGCACCACGGCGCCTTCGACGGGCTGTCCGGCCCCCTCCTGACCCGGGAGCTCTGGCACCTCTACGACGCCCATGCCTCCGGGAAGGCCCCGGACCTGCCCGAACCCGTCGGCACGTACGCCGCCTTCGCCCAGTGGCAACGCGCCTGGCTGGACACTCCGGAGGCGGCCGACCAGCTCGCCCACTGGACGAGGCGGCTCCACGATCCGCCGACCGCTCTGGTCCTGGGCGGCCCCGGCCCGGTGCCGGGGGCGCCCGCCGAGACCGGCCGCGCGGTGGTGGAATTCGCCTTCCCGCCGGCGGCGGTGCGCGACGTCACCGCGGCCTGCGACAGTCTCGGCGCGACCCCCTTCATGGTGCTGCTCGCCGCGTTCACCGGCGCCCTGGCACACCACACAGGAGCCGAGGACCTGATCGTCGGCACGTCCGTCACCGACCGCCCCGCCGAGGAGTTCGAGGCGGTCATCGGCCCCTTCGACAACACACTGCTGCTCCGCGTCGGTACCGACGGCGCCCCGACGGCCGGACAGTTCGTCGAGCGGGTGCGTGATGTCGCGGTGGACGCACTGCTCCACAAGGACATTCCGTTCCAGCACGTGGTCCGGGCCCTCGCCCCGGCTCGCGGGGGCTCAGCGGCGCCGGCGCTGTGCAATGTTGCCTTCTCCGTCGAGGAGAAGCCGCAGGACCCCGGCCCGGTGCACGGTGCGGTGGTGACCGCCCACCCCTGGCTGTTCGTTCCCCCGGCCCGGTTCGATCTGACCCTGATGATCGAACTGTCCGGCGAGGCGATGACGGGGCGGTTCTACTTCGATCCCGAACGGATCGGCGAGCCCGCGCTGCGCGCGATGGCGGACGAAGTGACCGCCCTGCCGAACCGGTTCGCACACCAGCCGGACTCCCCCCTGTTCCCCGCCGGAGGGCACAGGGGGCCCGAGCGGACACGCAGTGCACGCAGCGAGGAAGAGGGGGAGCGATGAGCACGGCGAACGCGGACGCACTCGTGCGGGACCGAAAGAAGTGGCTGTGGGAGCCGCGGCCGGCCGGAGCGCCGGTACGCGCGACGCTGGTCGTGCTGCCGCACGCCGGCGGACTGGCCCAGGGCTACGCCAAGTGGGCCCGGTGGTTTCCCGAGGACATACGGGTCATCGCGGTGCAGTACCCCGGGCGGGGCCCCCGCTTCGGAGAAGAGGCCGCCCGCTCGATGGCCGCCCTGGTCGATCCCATCGCCGAAGCCCTGGCCGAGGAGACGGAACTCCACGTCTTCGGCCACAGCCTCGGCGCCATGCTCGGCTTCGAGGTGTGCTGGCGGCTGGCGCGCATGGGCAGGCCGGTACGAGCGTTCTTCCCGTCGGCCGCGCCCGCCTCACACATTCCGCGCAACCCCGCACCCACACCCGCCGAGCCGACGGACGCCGAGCTCGTCGAAGCCCTGGTGGACCGCGGTGGCATGGACCGGGCCGCCCTCGAACACCCTGAACTGCTGGAACTCGTACTCGAAGCGTGCCGCGCCGACCGCGAGGTCACGCTGTCGTACCACTACGGGGAGGAACGCCGCGTGCTGGACTGCCCGGTCGTCGCCTTCGGCGGCACCACCGACGTGGCCGTCGCCCCGGCGGACGTGGCGCGCTGGCCGGAGCTGACCACCGGATCCGGCGAAGTCCACCTACTGGACGGCGGCCACTTCTACCTCAACGACCACATGGCGGCGGTCACCGGCCGGATTCAGCGCCAGATGGCGGCCCGCACAGGCGCGGACACGGAACGGGGGGAGCGGGAGCGCTAGCGAGCTCTCACGGACCTCCACGGTTCGTCCTCCCCGCCCGCCCCGCGCGTCCGCCACCGCCGCGCCGACCACCCGACCATCTCCACCGCTCGCCTCCACGGACACCAGAGGACCATGTCGACTCAGCCCTTCTCCCTCGTCTGCCTGCCCTTCGCCGGAAGCGGAGCGGCGTTCTACCGCGCCTGGTCACCAGCGCCCCTGGCGGGCAGGGCCCGCCTCCTTCCCGTCCAACTGCCCGGCCGAGAGGAGCTGTTCGGCGAGGACCTGTTCGAAGACGTGCGTGCGGCCGCGGCGGCCCTCGTTCCCGAAGTGCTGGCGGAGTCGGATCCCGCGTCCCCCGTCGTGCTCTTCGGACACAGCCTCGGCGCGGTGATCGCGTACGAGATGGCCCGCACGATCGAGCGGACGCACCCCGGCCGCCTGCGCCGGCTGTACGTGAGCGGATCCCCCGGGCCTGAGGGGGGACGGAGCGAGCGCGCCACGGGACTGGGCGACGAGGAATTCCTGGCGCGCGTCCACGAGTTCGCCGGATACCGCCACGAGGCGTTCGACGTGCCGGAGCTCCGCGAGCTCCTGCTGCCCGTCCTGCGCGCCGACGTCGCCATGCACGAGGACTACCGGCCCGCCGACCACGAGCCGCTGTCCGCCCCCATCACCGCACTCCGCGGCGCCGACGACCGCCTCGTCACCCGTGAACAGGCGCGGGAGTGGGCGGCCGCGACGAGGGGTGACTTCGGGTACGAGGAACTCCCCGGCGGCCACATGTACCTGGCCGAGAACCCCGATCCGCTGCTTCGGCTCCTGTCCGGCGCACTGCACCGAACGGAAGACACACGATGAGACTCAAGGGCAGGACCGCCCTGATCACCGGCGCGGCCCGCGGGCTGGGGCGCGACTGCGCTGTCCGGTTCGCCGAGGAGGGAGCCGACCTGGTGCTCCTCGACATCGGAACGGACCTCGACGGCGTTCCGTACCCGCTCGGCTCGCGGGCCCAGCTGGAGTACACCGGCGAAGAGTGCGAACGGGCCGGTGCGGCCGTCGTCGTCCTCACCGCCGACGTGCGGAAACAGCAGGACTGCGGCGCAGCCGTCGACACCGCCCTGGACCGGTTCGGACGGCTGGACGTCCTCGTCAACAACGCGGGCATCGCCGCGCCTTCCGGGAAGCTCGTCGAGGACATCACCGAGCAGGAGTGGTCGCTCATGCTCGACGTCGATCTCTCCGGCGCCTGGCGGATGATGAAGGCGGCGCTGCCCACGATGGCCGCACAGCGGTCGGGAAGCATCGTCAACGTCTCCTCCACCGCGGGCACGGTCGGATACCGGCGCTTCGCCGGATACGTCGCCGCCAAGCACGGCCTGATCGGGCTGACCAAGGCCGCGGCACTGGACTACGCGCCGGTGCGGGTACGCGTGAACGCGCTCTGCCCGGGGTCGGTCCACGACGAACCGGTACGCGAGGGCCGCATGCTCTCCGAGATCGCCCGGTCCCTGGACGTCTCCGTCGCCGAACACGAAGAGATCTTCGTCCGCGATCAGCCCATGAACGCGCTGATCGACCCCTCCGACATCTCCAACGCCGCCCTCTGGCTCGCCGGAGACGAATCCCGCCAGGTGACCGGCACCGTCCTGACGGTCGATGGGGGCTTCACCGCCCGCTGACGGCGTCCACCGCTCCCACCCCGGATCGCACAGGCAGAAGGCCGCTCATGACGACACACGCGACAACAGACCTCACCACACTCTCGCCGGGTGCGGCATGCCACAGCCTTGTCATCCGCCTCGATGACGGCTACGACTGCGTGCGCGCGCGTGAACGGATCGCCGCGGCCGCCGTACACCGGCCGCCACTGGCAGAGCTGAAGCTCTGGGAGACCGAGGTGCACGCGCGCTCCACGGATGCCGACGCGCGGCGCAGCCGGAGCACCGAAGCCGCCCGCCCGGTGCGCGCGGGGGCCTTCCCGTTGCGAGCGGTCCTGCTGCGTTACGCCGACGACGTGTACGACCTGGTCCTCGTGGCCGACCGCTCCCGCGTGCCGCTCCCGGCTCTGCGTCAGGTCGCGGCCCTGCTCAGCGACGAGGCTTCCGCCCCGGACGCGATACCGCCCTTCCCCGCGGCCCCGGAGACCGGCCCCCGGCCCGCCACCCGGCCCTCCTGGGGGCTCGCTGACCCACGTACCCCCTCCCGGGCGGGCCGGCTGCCGCTGGAGCTCGCCCCCGGCGGTGACATCGGCGTACGCACCCTCATCGCGGCCACGGCGTTCACCCTGGCCCGGTACAGCGGGGAGGAGACCGTCCGGCTGGGCGTCCTCGACCCGGCCACGAACGGGCGGCCGGGCCTCCTGACGCTCACCGCACACGGGGACCAGGATGTGGCAGGGCTGCTCGGACAGGCCGGCGAACGGCCCGAGGAGCAGACGGAGCCGGAGCCGCTGCCCGCGGTGGGTATTGTCCGCACGGACGATGCCGGCGACGGTCAGTACGAGCCCTGCCTGGCCCCGCTGTTCCCGCTCACCCTCCAGGTCGCGGAGCAGGCCGACGGAACGCTGTCCGCCACGTGCCTCTTCGACGAGAGCGCCGTCGCGGCCGGCATCGCCCAGGACTTCTGCCACCAACTCGCAAGCAGCGCCGCCCAGTTCGTCGACGGGCCGAGTGGGCGACGGCTCGCCGACATCGATCCGCTGACCGGTGACCGGGCGCGGGAGATCCTGGCCATGGGCGGCCTGGGCACCACCCTCCGCTCCACGGGCGGACTGATCCATCAGCGCTTCGCGGAGATCGCCCGGCACCGGCCCGACGCGGTCTGCCTGACAGCCGGAGACACCCGGCTGACGTACCGGGAACTCGACGCGCGCGCGGAGGAGGAAGCCGCCGGGCTACGAGCCCTGGGTGTCGTCCCCGGAGACCTGGTGGGGGTCTGTCTCGAACGCGACGCGGACCTCGTCGTCACCCTGCTGGCCGTGCTCAAGGCGGGCGCCGCCTACGTACCGATGGACACCCGGCACCCGGTCGACCGGTTGCGGTACACGACCGAGGACGCGGCACTGTCCGTCGTCGTCACGGCGATGGACGGCTTCCCCGAGGGAACAGGGACGGTCGTGGTGAGCCCCGCCGAGCTGGCGGCCCGCGCGAGCTCGGCCCCGCCGGCCGCGCCGGCCGCGCCACGGGCCTCGGACGAGGCAGGGACGGCCGCCGCCTACGTGATCTACACCTCCGGTTCGACGGGCCGCCCCAAGGGCGTGGTCGTGCCGCATCACAACGTCCTGGCCCTGGTCGACAGCACAACGACGGACTTCGGGCTCGGCCCGGACGACTCCTGGACCCTCTTCCACTCCAGCGCCTTCGACTTCTCGGTCTGGGAGATGTGGGGCTGTCTGCTCACCGGCGGCCGCCTGGTGGTGGTGCCGCACTGGGTGACGCGGGACGCCGACGAGTTCTGTGAACTGCTGAGCAGCGAGGGGGTCACCGTGCTGAACCAGACGCCCTCGGCGTTCTCCCAGCTGATCAACGCCGACCGCCGGGCGGCACGCGAGACGGCGCTCCGGCTGATCGTCTTCGGTGGTGAACCGCTCGACGCCGGAATGCTCGGCCCGTGGTTCGCCCGCCATTCGCCCGCGCACTGCCGCGTGGTGAACATGTTCGGGATCACCGAGACCACCGTGCACGTGAGCGCCCGTACCGTGCTGCCGCAGGACGTCGTCGCCGGCTCCCGGTCGGTGGGCCGGGCACTGCCGGGCTGGCACCTCTCCGTCCGCGACGCACACGGCCGGCTGCTCCCGCCCGGGGCGCCCGGAGAGCTCTACGTGGGCGGGGCGGGGGTGGCCGACCGCTACCTCGGCAAGCCCGGCCTCACCTCCGAGCGCTTCGTACGCGACCCGTTGAGCGGAGAGCGCGTCTACCGCAGCGGAGACAGGGGACGGTTGCGTCCCGACGGCGGCTTCGACCACCTGGGCCGGCTGGACAACCAGGTCAAGGTGCGCGGTTACCGGATCGAACTGGACGAGATCCGGACGGTGCTGCTCGGCGCGAGCGGGGTCATCGCAGCCGCCGTTGTCGTCCGTCAGGACGACCCGGCGGACCCGGCAGACAGACGGATCGACGCCTACGTGGCCGCGATGGGCCCGCTCGACCTCGACGAGGTCCGTGCCCACGTCCGTGCCGTGCTGCCGGACTACATGGTCCCGTCCACGGTCACGCTCCTCGCCGAGATCCCCCTCACCCTCAACGGCAAGCTGGACGAGACCCGGCTGCCCGACCCCCGCGCGGCGGCGCCGCTCTCGCCCGTCACCCCTGAAGCGGAGGCCGAAGCGGCCCCGGCCGACCCCGCCGAAGACATCCTCCGCATCTGGAGCGCGCTGTTGAGGACGGAGGTGGGGCCGGACGACAACTTCTTCACACTCGGCGGCAATTCCCTCCTGGTGATCCAGGCCATCGCCGCACTGCGCACCCACCACCTGCCCAAGGTGACGCCCAGACAGTTCTACGCCCACTCGACCGCCCACCAGTTCATCTCGCTGGTGCGCAAGCTCGCGGCCGAGGAGACGAACGCGGCAGCGGAGACGGACGCGGTCGGCGGCTGACGCGGCCGGTGGCTGATGTGGTCGCGCGTCAGGGCAGGCGGAAGCGCAGTCGGCAGATGGCCGCGTCGGTGTCGCGGCGGACCGCGTGGGCGACCACGGCGCCGCGCTGGTTCTGCAGCATCCTCTGCCACAGGCGGGCCGGCTCCACCTCCGGAATCAGCACCGTGACCCGCGTGCCGGGCTCGGCGGCCGTGATCTCGCGTACGTACGCGGCGATCGGGCCGCCCAGTGCCCGGTGGGGGTGAAGGAGGCGTACCAACGGGACGCCCGGGCCCCACCGGGCCCAGTCCCGCGCCAGGGCGTCGGCTTCGGCGCGGTCCTCCGGGGCCGCGTGGCAGACGGTCACCGCGCGGACCTCGTCGCCGAGGGACACCGCGGCGGTCAGCGCCTCGCTGGTCAGCTTCGACAGGCTCGCCACGGGCACGATCACCAACGAACGGACCCGGCGCGGACATTCGGGGACCCGGCCGAGTCCGAGCCGCTCGCCGATCGCCGCGTACGTACGGTGCACCGCCTCGAACGCCGCGACCAGCAACGGCACGGCGAGCGCGACGAGCCACGCGCCGTCGGCGAACTTCGTGGCGGTGACCACCAACGCGGAGACACCCGTGAGGACCGCACCGGAACCGTTCAGCACCGCCTTGGCCCGCCACCACGGGCCGCGCACCCGGCGCCAGTGGCGGACCATGCCGGCCTGGGCGAGGGTGAAGCCGATGAAGACGCCGATCGCGAAGAGCGGGACGAGGGCGTTGGTATCGCCTCCGGAGAGGGCGAGCAGCGCCGCCGAGACCGCGGCCAGTGCCAGTACGCCGTGCCGGTGGACCTGACGGTCGGCCTTGAGCGCGAAGACGTGCGGCAGGCAGTGGTCACGGGCCAGCAGTTTCAGCAGCACCGGCAGTCCGCCGAAGGACGTGTTCGCGGACAGTGCGAGCAGCACCATGGTCGCGAACTGCACGAGGTAGAAAGCCCAGTTGTGCCCGAGCGCGGCATCGGCGAGCTGGGCCAGGACCGTGACGCCTGCGACCGGCCGCAGCCCGAACCGCGAGATCAGCACCGCGAGTCCGATCAGCAGCACGCCGAGGAGCGCGCCGAGGGCGACCTCCGCGTGCTGGGCGCGCCGGGCCCGCGGGGCACGGAAGGACGGCACGGCGTTGGCGATCGCCTCGACGCCGGTGAGGGCGGAGCAGCCGGAGGCGAACGCCTTGAGCAGCAACAGGGCGCCGACGGTGGTCGCGTGGTCCGCGAGTACCGAGGCGTGTCCGGCGGCGGTCGCGGTGCTCACCGGCGCGGAGCGGAACAGCCCCACCGTGATCAGCGCGAGGATCGAGAGGACGAAGACCGCGGTGGGAAGGACGAAGAGCCGCGCCGAGTCGGCGATGCCGCGCAGGTTGACCGCGGTGACCAGGGCGAGGACGGCCAGGCACAGCCAGCGCCGGTCCGCGTACAGGGCGGGGAAGGCGGAGGTCAGGGCGGCGATGCCGGCGGTGACCGCCACCGCGACGTTCAGTACGTAGTCCAGGACCAGGGAGGCGGCGGCGACCAGGCCGGTGCGGCGGCCCAGGTACGTCCTGGCCACGGCGTACGAGCCGCCGCCGGCCGGGAACGCGGCGATCACCTGCCGGTAGGAGGCGACCAGTACCGCCAGCAGCGCGGCGATCGTCAGCGTCACCGGCAGCGTGAAGCCGAGCCCGTAGCCGCCCGCGGCGGCCAGGACGAGGACGATCGCCTCGGGCCCGTACGCCACCGACGCCATCGCGTCCAGCGACAGCGCGGCCAGCCCGGTCACGGCCGTCAGCCGGTGCCGGTCACCCGGGTCGGCCGGGTCGGGCGGGTCGGCCGGGTCGGGCGGGTCGGCCGGGTCGGCCGGGTCCGCGGGTTCTTCGCGCGCGGGGGCGGTGCCGCACCCGGACCGCGCGAGGGCGGTGCCGGGCCCGGGTTCGGGCTCCGTGGTCAGGACGGACATGCGGTTGACTCCTTACATGCGCAGGTCCGCCCAGGTTCCCGCCGCTCCCGACCGGCCGGACGCCGTCCTTACGCGGTCTTCGCGCCGACGGTGCCGGTCTTCACGAGATGCTGACGGATGGCTATCGCATGCAGTGCCGTGGCCACCTCCGAGCGCTTCGGCAGCGTTGCGGTCACCTGGGAACGCTTCCGGGCTCCGCCGCGCCGGACGGCGAGGGGCGGTGCCGCGGCGAGTGCGCTCGGCGCCGCGGTGGAGGCCGCGAGCGCGGGGTTCAGCAGGAGACGCGTGATGCCCAGCGGGGCGGTCAGGGCCCGCAGAGCCGGTTCCGAGAGCTTGATCCACGCCTGGCCGGGGCCGAGCGTAGTGACCAGCTGGTGCAGGGTGGTGAAGCCGACGGCGGTACGTTCGCCGAGCGGCGTACGGAACAGGCGGGCCGCGTATCCGGCAGGCCCGGGCCGGACGGGTACGTACAGTGCTCCCGCCCGGCCCTGGCCACGCGCTTCCGGCTCTTCGGCCGGTGAGACGTCCGACATGGCATTTCCTCCTTGAGGAGCTGGGGTCCTCCGGGGCGCGCCAGAAACCATGTGCCCGCTGGAGCGGAAAAACGTACGAATCCTGACGCGTTGCTGACGAAATTCCGGAATCCGGTGACGGAGCGTCGACGAACCCTGGCGTTGCGGTGCGATGCGTTGCGTTGTGTTGCGGTGCGGGCGCGACTCGTTGCATGGCGTGCACCGGCAAGGCGGAAGCCCGGAGACCGAAGGTGGCGGTGTGTGAACCAAAGGGGACGGCTTCCCGAGGGTTTCTGCCCGGTACCGCACCAAGAGCGAGCCGCTCACAGGGATCCCGCGCCATGTTCCCTGGCGGCGGGCAGACTGGTACGGCGGTCGAACGGTGGCCGGAAGCGGGAGGGGCCGTGACGGACGTGTCCGGACCCGGGCGGTTGACGGGGAACCTGCCGGCGGAGTCGACGAGCCTGGTGGGGCGGGAGGGCGAACTCGCCGTCCTCGACGCCATGGTGGCCGAATCGCGGCTGGTGACGCTGGTCGGCGTGGGCGGCGTCGGCAAATCGCGGCTGGCGCTGCGGGCGGCGGCCCGGTCGGTGCGGGGCTTCGACCACGGAGCGTGGCTGGTGCCGCTGGCCCCGCTGCGCGCCCCGGAGCTGCTCGGCATCACCTTGCTGGAGGGCCTGGGGCTGGCCGATGCGTCCACCCGGCCGTCCGCCGACGTGGTCGCCGAGTGGCTCGCGGACAAACGGCTGCTGCTGGTCCTCGACTCCTGCGAGCACCTGGTCGAAGCCTGCGCCGACCTGGTACGCACTCTGCTGGCAGCCGCCGCGGAACTGCACGTGGTCGTGACCAGCCGGCAGCCACTGGGCGTGACGGGAGAGCGGCAACTGGAGGTCAGCCCGCTCTCCGTCGAAGACGCGGAGCACCGGGACGGCGACGCCGTGACGCTCTTCGCCGAACGGACGGCCACCGTGCTGCCGGGCTTCACGGTGAGCACCGCCAACCGGGACGCGGTACGCGCCGTGTGCCGACGGCTCGACGGCATTCCGCTGGCCATCGAACTGGCGGCGGTGCAGGCGGCGGAGCTGTCGGTCGAGCAGCTCCGCGACCGGCTGCGCGCCCGCTTCGAGGTGCTGACCGCACGGACCGCCGGCGGCGGCGACGGCGTACTGCCGCGCCACTTGACCCTCCGTACGACGATCGGCTGGAGCCACGAGCTGTGCTCGCCGCCCGAACGGCTGCTGTGGACACGGCTGTCGGTCTTCCCCGGCGGCTTCGACCGCGCGGCCGCGACGGCAGTGTGCTCCGGCGGCCCGCTCACCGCCGCCACGGTCCCCGGCGTACTGGCCGGCCTGGCGGCCAAGTCCCTGGTGCGCCGCCTGCCCACGGACGCCCCGGCGCGCCCGCGCTACGACCTGCTCGACACGGTGCGGGAATACGGCGCGGAGTGGCTGCACCGGCTCGGCGAGGAGGACGAGTGGCGGCGCCGGCACTGGGAGTACTACCGGGGGCTGGCCCGGCAGGCGGCCGCCGGGTGGGTCGGCCCCGAGCAGGTGCGCTGGTGCATGCGCATGGTCACCGAACACGCCAATCTCCGGGCCGCGTTGGAGTACGGCCTGTCCGACCTCGACGGCCGCAGTGCGCTGGACCTGGCGGGCACGCTGTGGTTCTTCTGGCACGCCTGCGGATTCGCCCGCGAGGGGCGTCACTACCTGGACCGGGCGCTCGACCGCTGGCCGGTGCCGGGCCGGGTCCGCAGCAGCGGGGTGTTCGCGCGCGGTGTCGTCGCCATTGCGCAGGGGGACGCCGAAGTCTGTGCCGCGACGGGCCGGGAGCTCGAGGTGGCGGCCGAGAGGGACGGCAGCCCTGGCATCCGGAACGCCGCGGCCTATCTCGAAGGCACCGCCCTGGTGCTGCGGGGGCGGCTGCGAGAGGGCATCGCGGTGTACGGCACGACGTTGCGCCGGCGGGACGACAGCGGCCCGTACGCGGGAGTGGGGCTCCTGATCCGGGTCAGCCGGGCGTTCGTCCTCGTCCACGCCGGTGAGTCGGCAGAGGCCATGGCGGAGGTCGACGCGGTGTGCGCGACGTGCGAGAGCCGCGGCGAGCGTCACTCCCTGGGGTGGGCCTACTACGCGAAAGCCTGGAACGCGCTCGCTCTCGGCAGGCCGCGCGAGGCGGCCGACTGCGCCCGTACGGCGCTGGCGGTGAAGTCGCAGCTCAACGACAGTTTGGGTTGGGCCATGTGCACCGACGTACTGGCTTCGGCGCTCGCGGCGGACGTCGGCCGGGAGGCACAGGCGGCCCGGCTGATCGGCATCGCCGAACGGCTCTGGCACACCCTCGGCAGGCAGCAGATCGGCCTTGCCGAACTGATCGCGGCCCGCGAGTCGTGCGAACGCCGGATCCGGGAGCGGATCGGCGACGCGGCCTACGAAGCGGCGTTCCGCGACGGCCTGGAAACCGAAACGGAGGAGGGCCTCGCGTACGCCCTCAACACCCGCCTCCGCTGAGCGGCCTCGGGCGGGTAAAAGCCCGGTGGCGCCACACGGGACGGCCACCGGGCTCTGCCTGCCGGGTCTCTCAACGCCGCGTCAAGTCCCTCAGAGCGACGTTGAGTTGGAGGACATTGACCCGAGGTTCGCCCATGAAGCCGGCGACGCGGCCCTCGGTGCGGTCCTCTACCAGCTTGGCCACCCGGGCGACGGGGAGGTGGTTGCGCTCCGCGACGCGGTGGACCTGGAGCCGGGCGTACCGCGGGGAGATGTCCGGGTCCAGACCGGAGCCGGAGGAGGTGACCGCGTCGGCGGGGACCTGGGAGGGGCGTACGCGGTAGCCGGGCACGCTGTTGTCCTTGATGACGGCG
The DNA here is from genome assembly GCF_055567935.1 of Streptomyces sp. NPDC026301. NCBI lineage: Bacteria > Bacillati > Actinomycetota > Actinomycetes > Kitasatosporales > Streptomycetaceae > Streptomyces > Streptomyces sp. NPDC026301. The sequence continues at coordinate 107,086 of NZ_JBVHPN010000014.1, forward strand.
GCCTTGGCGTCCTTCACCCAGGTGAGCAGCTCCGGGTTGTCGGCGGAACGGTTGGTCGCGCCGGAGACCAGCAGCCTGTACTGGGTGTTGACGCTGTTGGTGCCTAGGCCGTTGGAGGGGCGGGGCTGGAACCACTTCAGGTCCGGCGCGGGAGCCTGCTGCCCCTTCTTCAGCGGCAAGTCGTAGCGCTGCCCGATGAGTTCGGAGCCGACCACCTTCCCGGCGGCCTTGATCTCCGAGCCGTTGGCCTGATGGGGGAAGAGGCCCTGGGCGACGCCGGTGACCGCGAGCGGGTAGAGCACGCCGCACACGACGGTCAGCAGCAGGAGGGCGCGCAGCCCCGCGCCGACGAGCCGGGCGGTGTTGGTGACCGAGTTGTTCATGACAGTGATCAGCACGCTTTCTGATTCAACGCAGCCCGGGGACGAGGGAGAGAAGCAGGTCAATGATCTTGATGCCGAGGAAGGGGGCGACCAGCCCGCCGAGGCCGTAGAGCCCCAGGTTGCGGCGGAGCATCCTGTCCGCGCTGGTCGGCCGGTACCGCACGCCCTTCAGGGCCAGCGGCACCAGCGCGATGATGATCAGCGCGTTGAAGACGACCGCGGAGAGGATCGCGGAGTCGGGGGAGGACAGCCGCATGATGTTGAGCTTGTCCAGGCCGGGGTAGACCGCGGCGAACAGCGCCGGAATGATCGCGAAGTACTTGGCGACATCGTTGGCGATCGAGAAGGTTGTCAACGCCCCTCGTGTGATGAGGAGTTGCTTACCGATCTCCACAATCTCGATGAGCTTGGTGGGGTTGGAATCGAGGTCGACCATGTTGCCGGCCTCCTTGGCGGCGGAGGTGCCGGTGTTCATGGCCACCCCCACGTCCGCCTGGGCCAGCGCCGGAGCGTCGTTCGTACCGTCGCCGGTCATCGCGACCAGCTTGCCGCCCGCCTGCTCCCGCTTGATCAGCGCCATCTTGTCCTCGGGCGTGGCCTCGGCGAGGAAGTCGTCCACGCCCGCCTCGTCCGCGATGGCCTTCGCGGTCAGCGGATTGTCGCCGGTGATCATGACGGTCTTGATGCCCATCCGGCGCAGCTCGGTGAACCGCTCCCGCATCCCCTCCTTCACCACGTCCTTGAGGTGGATGACGCCCAGGACCCGCGCGCCGTCGGCGTCCTCGACAGCGACCAGCAGCGGCGTGCCACCCGCCTCCGAGATGGCGTTCGCGATCTCGTCGGCGTCCTCGGCGACCGTGCCGCCCTGCTCCCCGACCCAGGTGAGGACCGAACCGGCCGCGCCCTTACGGATGCGGCGCCCGTCGACATCGACGCCCGACATCCGGGTCTGCGCGGTGAACGCGATCCACTCCGCGTGCGCCAGCTCCCCCTGAGTACGCTCGCGCAAGCCGTACTTCTCCTTGGCCAGCACGACGACGGAGCGGCCTTCGGGCGTCTCGTCGGCCAGCGAGGAGAGCTGCGCGGCGTTCGCGACCTCGGCGGCGGTGGTGCCCTTGACCGGTACGAACTCGGCGGCCTGCCGGTTGCCGAGGGTGATCGTGCCGGTCTTGTCCAGCAGCAGGGTGGAGACGTCGCCCGCGGCCTCGACGGCCCGCCCGGACATCGCCAGGACGTTGCGCTGGACGAGGCGGTCCATGCCGGCGATGCCGATCGCGGAGAGCAGCGCGCCGATCGTGGTCGGGATGAGGCAGACCAGCAGGGCCACCAGCACCACCATGGTCAGGTGCTTGCCCGCGTACGAAGCGAACGACGGCAGGGTGGTCACGGCGAGCAGGAAGACGATCGTGAGCGACGCGAGCAGGATGTTCAGCGCGATCTCGTTGGGCGTCTTCTGCCGGGCCGCGCCCTCGACCAGGTTGATCATGCGGTCGATGAACGTCTCGCCGGGCTTCGCCGTGATCCTGATGACGATGCGGTCGGACAGCACCTTCGTACCGCCGGTGACCGCGGACCGGTCGCCGCCGGACTCCCGGATGACCGGCGCCGATTCGCCCGTGATCGCGGACTCGTCGACCGACGCCACTCCCTCGACGACGTCACCGTCACCGGGGATGATGTCGCCCGCCTCGCACACCACCCGGTCACCGACGCGCAGTTCGGTACCGGGGACGCGCTCTTCGGCGTCCTCGGTGAGGCGCCGGGCCACGGTGTCGGTCTTGGCCTTGCGCAGCGTGTCCGCCTGCGCCTTGCCGCGCCCCTCGGCCACGGCCTCCGCCAGATTCGCGAAGAGGACCGTCAGCCAGAGCCAGCCACTGATCGTCCAGCCGAACCAGTCACCGGGGTCCGTGAAGGAGAACACCGTGGTCAGCACCGAGCCGACCAGGACCACGAACATCACGGGCGACTTCACCATGACGCGCGGATCGAGCTTGCGCACCGCGTCCGGCAACGACTTCACCAACTGCCCGGGCGCGAACATCCCCGAACCGACGCGCCGTTGGCCCTCATGCCCGGTCGGCGGCGGGTCCAGGTGCGGCGCCGGGGTGGGCGTGACGGTGCGCATCGAGTGGTCGTGTTCCGTCTGTTTCGTCGTGTCGGTGGTCATTCCGATTTCTCCATAGCTACTCCACCCATCAGGGTGGCTCGTCGTTCGTCCCCAAACCCCCGCAAAAAGACGGTGGTTGACGTGTTAGCGTGCGGGCTGTGGCGACTCACGTGAAGCGGTCGTTCAAGTGCCGCTTCTATCCGACGGATGCGCAGGCAATGGAGCTGTCGCGCACGTTCGGGTGCGTGCGGAAGGTCTACAACATGGCGCTCGCCGCCCGTACTGAGGCGTGGGCACGTCAGGAGCGGGTCAGCTACAACGCCACCTCGGCGATGCTGACCGCGTGGAAGAAGACCGAAGAACTCGCCTACCTCAATGATGTCTCCTCCGTCCCGCTCCAGCAGGCCCTGCGGCACTTGCAGACCGCCTTCACGAACTTCTTCGGCAAGCAGGCCCAATACCCGCGCTTCAAGAGCCGGAAGAAGTCCCGGAAGTCCGCCGAGTACACCACCAGCGCCTTTCGCTTCCGTAACGGCAATCTGACCTTGGCGAAGATGGCCGAGCCGCTGGACATCGTGTGGTCCAGGCCGTTGCCGGATGACGCGAAGCCCTCGACGGTGACGGTGTCCCAGGATGCGGCGGGGCGCTGGTTCGTGTCCTTGCTGTGCGAAGATCCCACCGTCGCGCAGCTCCCCACCGTCGAGGCAGCGGTCGGCATTGACGCGGGTCTGGATCACCTGGTGACGCTCTCCACCGGGGAGAAGATCACCAATCCGAGGAATGAGCGTCGAGACCGAGCCCGGCTCGCCCGTGCCCAGCGAGAGATGTCCCGCAAGGCCAGGGGTGACGGGGCGAATCGGGCCAAGGCCCGGCGGAAGGTCGCCAAGATCCACGCCCGCATCACCGACCGTCGCCGAGACGGTCTGCACAAGCTCACCACTCGTCTCCTGCGTGAAAACCAAACGCTCGTGATCGAGGACCTGACCGTGCGCAACATGGTCAAGAACCGCGGCCTCGCCCGCGCCATCAGCGATGCCGCATGGCGAGAGCTGCGGACGATGCTGGAGTACAAGTGCGCCTGGCACGGGCGGAACCTCGTGGTGGTGGACCGCTGGTTCCCCTCCACCAAGCTGTGCTCCGCCTGCGGCGCCTTGGCAGAAAAGATGCCGCTGAACGTCCGCGCCTGGACGTGTACTGACTGTGGCACGGCCCATGACCGGGACGTGAACGCGGCGAGGAACCTTCTGGCCGCCGGGCTGGCGGTGACAGTCTGTGGAGCTGATGTAAGACCTCAACGGAAAACTCCGGGCGGGCAGTCGGCGATGAAGCAGAAACCCTCACGGCGCGAGCTGTGAGAATCTCCTCGTTCGCGAGGAAGAGAAGTCAAGACGCCAGTCCTTCGGCGAGGGGGCCCAGCGCGAGGGCGGGGAAGTAGGTCAGGCCGGTGATGATCAGGATCGAGCCGGTCAGCAGGCCGGTGAAGAGGGGTTTCTCCGTGCGGAGGGTGCCCGCGGTGGCCGGTGTCGGTGTCTGTTCGGCGAGCGAGCCGGCCAGTGCGAGGACGAAGACCATCGGCAGGAAGCGGCCGAGGAGCATCGCCAGGCCGATGGTGGTGTTGAACCACTGGGTGTCGGCGTTGAGCCCGGCGAAGGCCGAACCGTTGTTGTTGGCGCCGGAGGTGTAGGCGTACAGGATCTCCGAGAAGCCGTGCGCGCCGGTGTTGGTCATGGAGTGGGGCGGGGTGGGCAGGGCCATCGCGGCGGCGGTGAAGCACAGCACCAGCGCCGGGGTGATGAGGATGTAGCAGGCGGCCAGCTTGATCTGACGGGTGCCGATCTTCTTGCCCAGGTACTCCGGCGTGCGGCCGACCATCAGCCCGGCGAGGAACACCGCGATGATCGCCATGATCAGCATCCCGTACAGGCCGGAGCCCACGCCGCCGGGCGCGATCTCGCCCAGCTGCATGCCCAGCATCGTGATGCCGCCGCCGAAGCCGGTCAGCGAGGAGTGGAAGGCGTCCACGGCACCGGTCGAGGTCAGCGTGGTGGAGACCGCGAAGAGGGCGGAGCCGCCGATGCCGAACCGGGTCTCCTTGCCCTCCATCGCGCCGCCCGCGGCCTGGAGCGCCGGGCCGCCGTGGTGGAACTCCGTCCACATCATCAGCGCCACGAAGCCCAGCCAGATGACGCCCATGGTCGCCAGCAGCGCGTAGCCCTGCTTGAGGGAGCCGACCATGCGGCCGAAGGTGCGGGTCAGGGCGAAGGGGATGAGCAGGATCAGGAAGATCTCGAAGAGGTTGGTGAAGCCGTCGGGGTTCTCGAAGGGGTGGGCGCTGTTGGCGTTGGCGAGGCCGCCGCCGTTGGTGCCCAGCTCCTTGATGACCTCCTGGGAGGCGTAGGCGCCGCCCTGCCACTGCTGGTGGCCGCCCAGGAACTGGCCGACCTCGTGAATGCCGGCGAAGTTCTGGATCGCGCCGCAGGCGACCAGGACGAGCGCGCCGAGCACCGAGATCGGCAGCAGGATGCGGACGGTGCCGCGCACCAGGTCGGCCCAGAAGTTGCCCAGTTCGCCGGTGCGGGACCGGGCGAAGCCGCGTACGAGGGCCACGGCGACGGCCATGCCGACCGCCGCCGAGACGAAGTTCTGCACCGCCAGGCCGCCGGTCTGCACGACGTGGCCCATGGCCTGTTCGCCCGCGTACGACTGCCAGTTGGTGTTGGAGACGAAGGAGGCGGCGGTGTTGAACGCCTGGTCCGGGTCGATCGAGGCGAAGCCGAGCGAGCCGGGCAGGGAGCCCTGGAGCCGCTGCAGCAGGTAGAGGAAGAGGACGCCGGCCGCGGAGAAGGCCAGCACGCCGCGCAGGTACGCGGGCCAGCGCATCTCCGTGTCCGGGCGGGCGCCGATGCCCTGGTAGATCCACTTCTCCACCCGCAGGTGGCGCGGGGAGGAGTAGACCCGGGCCATGTAGTCACCGAGCGGGCGGTACGCGAGCGCCAGCGCGGCTATGAGTACCAGCAGTTGGAGCACGCCGGCAAGTACGGGGCTCATGTCTGTGCTCAGAACCTCTCGGGATCGATGAGGGCGAGGACGAGATAGCCCAGCAGGGCGACGGCCACGACGAGGCCGACGATGTTTTCGGTGGTCACAGCTTTGCGACCCCCTTGGCGACGAGGGCCACCAGCGCGAAGACCGCGAGCGTGGTGACGACGAAGGCCACGTCGGCCATGGAGAGCTCCTGATTGAGGTAGGTCGGGAAATGAACGGATGGTGAGAGCAAAGCGCCGTTTTGAGCCATCCCCGTGCCCGTTGACGGCTCCCTTACGAGCGGCGGCCCGCCCTTGACGCAACCCATACGCGCCCCGCTCCGAGCCGCGGAAAACCGGTGCGGAGGGTGGCGGGGCTATCGGCCGACGTCGCGCCTGCTGAGGTCGGCCAGGGTTTCGCGGCGTACCAGCAGCCGGGCCTCGCCGCCTGCCACGGCGACCACCGGCGGACGGCCGACGAGGTTGTACGCGGAGGCCATGGACAGGTGATAGGCGCCCGCAGCCGGTACGGCGAGCAGGTCGCCGGGCCGGATGTCGCCGGGCAGCGGGACCCCGGCGGCGAGCACATCGCCCGCCTCGCAGTGCCGGCCGACCACGGTCACCGGGGCGGGCTCGGCGGGGGAGTGCCGGCCCACCAGGCGCGGCGCGTAGCGCACCCCGTAGAGCGCGGGCCGCGGGTTGTCGCTCATCCCGCCGTCCACGGCGACGAAGGTGCGCGCTTCGGTGCGCTTGACCGCGAGCACCCGGTACAGCGCGACGCCCGCGGGGCCCGCGACGGCCCGGCCCGGTTCGATGACGAGCCGGGGCACGGTGAGCCCGGCCGCCGCGCAGCTCTCGATCAGCTCGTTGCGTACCTTTCCGGCGAGCGCGGGGACGTCCAGCGCGGGCTCGCCCGGCCGGTAGGCGATGCCGTGCCCGCCACCGAGGTCCAGCTCGCGCGGCACCATGCCGTGGGTGTCGCGGATGCGGGCCATCAGCCCCACCATCCGGCGCACCGCCGCGAGATAGGGCTTGGCGCTGGTGATCTGTGATCCCAAGTGGCAGTGCAGACCGGCCAGTTCGAGAGACGGCTGGGCCAGCACCCGGGCGACGGCGTGCTGCGCGCTGCCGTCCGCGACCGACAGGCCGAACTTCTGCCCCTCGGTACCGGTACGGATCTTCTCGTGCGCCCCGGCGGCGATGCCGGGCACCACTCGGATCATGACTTTGAGGCGGTCCCGGCCGCCACCGGCGGCGGCCGCCAGCCGGGCGATTTCCGAGGGGCTGTCGATGACGATGCGGCCCACACCGAGGCGCAGCGCGGCCTCTAGGTCGTGCGGGCTCTTGGCGTTGCCGTGCAGCACGATGCGCTCGGGCGGGACGCCGGCGGCCACCGCGAGTTCCAGCTCGCCCGCCGAGCAGACGTCCAGGCCGAGTCCTTCCTCGGCCACCCAGCGCGCCATGGCCCGGCACAGGAACGCCTTGGCCGCGTACAGGATGTCGGCGTCCGGGAACGCCTGCGCATACGTACGGCAGCGGGCCCGTACGTCGTGCTCGTCGAGCAGGTAGAGGGGCGTGCCGAAGCGTTCGGCGGCCGCTGCGAGCGGCACCCCGCCCACCGCCAGGTCGCCCGAGGGCAGCGGCACGGTGGTGGTGGGCCAGACGGACAGCTCGTACGGGCCGGCCGGCGCAGCCGAGGTGGGTGGCAGGTCGACGGTGGTCATGAGGCGCGTCCCCGGACGAGGAACGGGCCGGCGGGCGCGGTGGCGCGGGCCGGAGCGGCGGAACGAGCCGGAGTGGTGGTGCGGGCCGGATCGGTGGCGCGGGCCGGAGCGGTGGAACGGGGCCCGGCGGCGGCGCGGGGTCCGTCGGCGGTGCGGGGGTTCGGGGCCGTGAAGCGGGGGTCGACGGTGACGCGGGTGATGCCCAGCGGCGCGGTGAGGGCGCGCAGCGCCGGTTCGGCCAGCCGGATCCACGGCTGGCCGGGACCGAGCGCCGAGACCAGCCCGCGCTCGGTGGTGAAGCCGACGGCGGTACGGCCGCCGAGGGGCGTACGGCACAGGCGGGCCGTGTACCCCATGGGTCCCGGCCGGACCGGTACGTACAGCGGTCCGTCCGGGACGGGTTCGAGGGGCTCCGGGTCGTCGGTGAGCGCGGTGTCCGCCATGGTGTTCTCCCCTTGAGGCGCGGGCTTGAAGGCGATGGCCCCGGCACGGTGAGGGCGTGCCGGGGCCATCGCCGACGCTATGCCCGGGGAAACGGGCGGACCGGCGGTCCATGACGCGACGCTGACGGGGGAGGGGCCGCTCCTGACGGGATGCTGACGCATCGCGAGTCCTGCCGGCGGGTTGCCTCCGCTTCCGGGGCCCGGTGGGGCGGCGGCGCCATACAGTGACGCACCGTCAGCGGACCGTCAACGCTCGGCCTGTACCGCATCAGCAGCGCATCAGTACGGCGTCAAAGCGAGAGGCATTCGCCGGCCGGCTCTCTAGCGTCGGCACCATGGACATGGACCGCATCCACGAATGTCCGCAGCCGCCGGACGCCGTGGCCCACGACTGCCGGTGGGCCGCCGGGTTACGGGACGCCTGCCTGTGCGCCGCCACGCTGCTGGGGCTCCTGCTGCTGCTCGACGGCGGTACGGGGCGGCTCACCCCGCCGCGTGCCGTGCTGTGGGCCGGGCTCGCGGCGCTGCTGTTCGCCGTGCTGCTGCCGCCCCGCGTCAGCGCGGGGCCCGGCTGGCTGGCCGTGCACGGGCTGCTGGGGGAGCGGCGGGTCAGGACCGACCTGCTGGTGTCGGTGCGCCGGCTGGACGGCGTCGCGCAGCGGCTGGTGCTGCGCGACATGCGCGGCGGCCGGGTCGAGATCGACCCGGCCGTGCTCACCGGCGATCCCGCGCTCTGGCGGTTCGTCGCGGCGGGCGCCCGGACGTCGGCCGAGCGCGGGCTGCTGCTGTGCGGCACGGTGGCCATGCGGCAGCTGGCGCGGCACGTCGACAGCGAGACGGCGCGCCTGGTCTTCAAGGTGTCGGGGCTGCGGTAGGCCGCCGGTACGTCATCGTCCTGGGTACGTCGTCCTCGCTACGTCCTCGGTACGTCATCGTCCGTGGCCCGCCGTGCCGCGTCAGCGGTCCCGGCGCCGTTCCGTGTCCCGGTCCTCGTCCTCGCCCTCCGCCTGCGAGGGCGTCGTACGGGGCACGTCGCGGTCCCGGCCGCGCTCGGCGCCGCTCCGCTGCCCCCGCGTCTTCTCCGGCCCCTGGCGCTCGCCTTCCGCCTGCGAGGGCGTGGGCGTCTGGTCCTGCGGCTCTCTGTCCCGCATGTGCGGCCTCCCGGTCGATATCCCGGCCCCGGTCCTGCCCGGTTCCTGCCCGCGTTCCTGTCGGCGTTCCTGTCCGGATCGCGGTCGTCGAGTACCCGGACAGGAATCCGTACAAACCGAGCCAAACGCGCCGTACGCAGGGGGTCGCGTCAGGGGCTTGGGCGCAGGCTCATCAGCCCTCCGAGGGGCTTGGGCGCGGGCTCTCAGCCCTCCGCGAGCGCCTTGATGCCGGTCAGGGTCGCCTCCATGCCCGCGCGCAGCTCGGCGAGCCGGGCCTCGATCAGCTGCTCCTCCCGGTCGGGCAGGCGGGCGATGATGACGCTGAGCCCGGAGGCGCCGGGGCCGACGCGTACGGAGTGCCGCAGCAGGACGTGGTCGGAGGCCGTCTCCAGCTCGAAACGCCAGGTCGCCATCGCTTGCGCGGGGTCCGCCACCGGCGCGCCGAACCGGCCGCCGGCGTCCAGGACGGCCCAGCCGAACTCGCGCTCGGCGGCGACCGCCACGATCTGCGAGACGGTCTGCCACTCGCCGATCTTCGGGTGGCGGTTGTGTCCCGTGAAGCGTGCGCCGGGCGCGGGCGCGGTGGCGCCGTCGAGCCATTCCACGCGGTGCAGTTCGGGGCTCAGCCGGGCGGGCAGGCCGATGTCGCTGACCAGCTCCCAGACCCGCGGCGCGGCCGCCGCGATCCGTATCTCGCACTCGGCCGCCGGGCCGTCCGCATAACGCATCGTGTGTCCTCGTCTCCCTCGGTCGAGGAGAAGGTACTGGCCGCGGGGCCCGGCGGCAGCGGCGGGGTGGCCCCCATGGAGCCCGCCACCTACGTGCGCCACATACACGCTCGGCTCGGGCAGCACCGTGACCGTGCGGACGGGGGCCCCGCGGGAGGCCGCGAGCGTTGCGGGACGCCTCCGGGCGCGTGATGATGGCTGCCTGGGAGCGGCGGCGCCGGGCGCGGCGCGCCGGCCACAAGGGAGCGAGCCATGGCCGAACCGGGTGACCTGCGGCAGACGTACGCATTCAGCTGCACCGGATGCGGACACGCCTGGAAGCAGACCTACGACATCGTGATCGTCACCGACCTCGCGGGCGAGCGCTCCCAGGAGTACCGCATCGAAGGGCGCAGGGTGCGTTCCCCGCTGACCTCGCCGGTCTGCCCGCACTGCGAGAGCCGGCGGGTGCACGCGGTGCCGGTCGGGCTGGCCGAGCGGGCCCTCCAGGCGGAGACCGCGCCGCAGTCCAGCCCCGAGCGCCATGAGCACACGCCGCACATGCCGCACGGCCCCCATTTCCACCTGCGGCGCCACTCCGGCCGGACGCGCACGGAGGGCGACCCCGCGCAAAGCCGTATCCAGAGCCGTACGCAGGACCGCGCGGACCTGAAGGACGAGCCGCCCGCTCCGTAAGGCAGTCGCTAGGGGCTGACCGCCAGCACCAGATATGCCGCCAGCAGGGCCAGGTGGACGCCGCCCTGGAGGGGCGTGGCGCGCCCCGGGATGACCGTCAGGGTGCCGACGACCACGGTGAGGGCGAGCAGCACCATGTGTGTCGCGCCGAGTCCGAGGACGAGCGGGCCCTTCAGCCAGATGGACGCCGCGGCGACCGCGGGAATGGTCAGGCCGATGCTCGCCATGGCCGAGCCGAGCCCGAGGTTCAGACTGGTCTGCACGCGGTCGCGGGTGGCGGCCCGTACCGCCGCGATGGTCTCCGGCAGGAGTACCAGCAGCGCGATCACCACGCCGACCACCGAGGACGGCAGCCCCGCCGAGGCCACCCCGGCCTCGATCGTCGGGGACACCGCCTTGGCCAGCCCGACCACGCCGACCAGCGCGAGGGCCAGCAGGCCCAGGCTGGTCAGGGCGGTGCGCCGGGTGGGCGGATCGGCGTGGTCGTCCTCGTCGATCACCGTGCCGGACGCGGTCACCGGGAGGAAGTAGTCCCGGTGCCGCACGGTCTGGGTGGTGACGAAGAGCCCGTAGAGCACCACGGCCGCGAGCGCGGCGAAGATCAGCTGTGCCGGTGCGAACTCCGGGCCCGGTTTGCTCGTGGTGAACGTCGGCAGGACGAGGCTGAGCCCGGCCAGCGTGGCCACGGTCCCGAACGCCGCGCCCGTGCCCTCCGGGTTGAACACCGCGACCCGCCGCCGCAGGGCGCCCACCAGCAGGCAGAGTCCGACGATGCCGTTGCAGGTGATCATCACGGCGGCGAAGACGGTGTCGCGGGCGAGCGAGGCGGACTTGTCCCCGCCGTCGGTCATCAGGGTGAGGATGAGCGCGACCTCGATGATGGTCACCGCGACGGCGAGCACGAGCGACCCGAACGGCTCGCCCACCCGGTGGGCCACCACCTCGGCGTGGTGCACCGCCGCGAGCACCGCGCCGGCCAGGAAGCACGCCACGAGGGCCACGACCGGACCGGGCAGCGAACGGCCCCAGGCGAGCGCGAGCAGGACGACGGCGAGTACGGGGAGGGCGGCGGTCCAGTGGCCGGCGACCGCCCGGACGGTACGCAGCATGGCTCGACCTTCTCAGATCACCCGGCGGGCTGCGCGCGGAAGTGGGGCGCGTCCGCCCCTTCCGTATTACTGGAACACGTTCTACCGTGCGGGCGACCCCACGGGCCGTCAGTCCACGGCAGGGACGGGCCGTCAGACCGGGACAGGAGGGGCCGTGCACCTCGAATACACGCCCGAACAGCAGCGGCTGCGCGCCGAACTGCGGACCTACTTCGCCCAACTGGTGCCGGACAACGCGTACGCGCGGTACGCGGCGCCCGCCGAACGGAAACGCTTCTACCGCGAGACGGTCCGCCGCCTGGGCGCCGAGGGCTGGCTCGGCGTCGGCTGGCCGAAGGAGTACGGAGGCCGCGGCCTCACGCCGATGGAGCAGTTCGTCTTCTTCGACGAGGCGGCCCAGGCGGGCGTGCCGCTGCCCCTGATGGCGCTGAACACCGTCGGCCCGACGATCATGAAGTACGGCACCGACGAGCAGAAGGCGTACTTCCTGCCGAGGATCCTCTCCGGCGAGATCGACTTCGCGATCGGGTACAGCGAACCCGACGCGGGCACCGACCTGGCGGCCCTGAAGACCCGCGCGGTGCGGGACGGGGACTCCTACGTCGTCAACGGGCAGAAGATCTGGACCACGAACGGGGACACCGCCGACTGGGTGTGGCTGGCCGTCCGCACCGACCCCGAAGCGCCGCCCCACAAGGGCATCAGCATGCTCCTCGTCCCCACCAGTGACCCCGGCTACTCCTGCACCCTCATCAACACCCTCGCCGGCCACGACACCACCGCGAGCTACTACGAGGACGTCCGCGTCCCCGTGAGCCGCCGGGTCGGCGCGGAGAACGAGGGCTGGCGCATCATCACCAACCAGCTCAACCACGAGCGCGTCACCCTCGCCGCGCACGGCACGATGGCCATCCGCGCGCTGCACGACGTCCAGCGCTGGGCCATGGACACCAAGCTCGCCGACGGCCGGCGCGTCATCGACCTGGGCTGGGTCCGCACCCGGCTGGCCCGCACCCACACCAGGCTGGACGCCCTGAAGCTGCTGAACTGGCGAATGGTCGACGCGCTCCAGCGCGCCGCCCTCACCCCGCAGGACGCCTCCGCCGTCAAGGTGTACGGCTCCGAGGCGCGCCGCGACGCCTACGCCTGGCTGCTGGAGGTGGTCGGCGCGGCCGGGCCGCTGAAGGAGGGCTCGGCGGGCGCGGTGCTCCATGGGGAACTGGAGCGCGGTTACCGCTCCGCCGTCATCTTCACCTTCGGCGGCGGGAACAATGAGATCCAGCGGGAGATCATCTCCTGGATCGGCCTGGGGATGCCCCGCGTGCGACGGTGACACGGTGTTGCGACCAGCAGACCGGACTGAATGTGTCCGCGGGCGAAGCCGTTGCCCTGGAGAGCTCCAGCGCCGGCTAGCGCCCAGACTCGCGGACATGTGGCCGTCGCAAGTGTCATAAGCATCCCATGAGGCACCTCAGCATCATGCGCGTGGTGGAGCCCCTGTATGCCCACTCCTATGCGCAAAGATTCCTTGCTCTGTCCGCTTTCAGACAAACTGCCAAGGGCGTGCTCTGGCTAAGTTGCGCCGTGTCTCGGTTTGCGGCGGCATCCTGTGCTGCACGTTCCGTCGGTCCCGTCCGTGTGAGGCGAGAGGTCTTCCTGCGCGATGGCCTGTTCCAGCTGGGTAGGAATTTCGGATTCCGATATGTAGCAAATACTTTCGATTGCGAGGTCTCATGCCCGCGCCCACCCTGATGTGTCGAATATGCCGCCGGCGCCTGCTGCTCAGCTGTGCGGGCGCAACTTCATGGGGGACACGTCGGACATCATGCAGGTCGCGGGTGTCGGAGCTGCCGCTTTGGTCACCGAGATGGTCAAGAGCACCTGGGATTCCGTACGGGGAGTCGTGGCGCGACTGCTGCACCGGGACGGTGAACAGGGCGCGGACCAAGTGCTGCGGCTCGTTGACACGGCCCGGCAGCAACTCGTCGACAGTCCCGAGAACGAGCGCGCCTCGGTGGAGGAACGGCTGCGCGGTGAGCTGATGATTCAGTTGGCAGCCTTCCTGCAGCGGCATCCGGACGCAACAGCGGAGCTGCAGGAGTTCGCGGACCAGGTCCAGGGGCCGGACGAGGCGCCCGGGGCCCGCACGAGCGTGCACCACAACACCAACAGCCAGGTCGTCATCTCCGCTGGCGCGATCAATGCCTCGGGCGGGTTCCACTACCGCACGCCGGAGGCAGGCCAGTGAGCGACGACTCCACCTTCGGCCCCGTACCGCCTCCGCCCGGTCCGCCTGCTCCACCCGCCGCTCCACCTGCTCCCGGATTCCGTGTGGACGTGGGCAACAACCAGAACTCGAAGATCATCGTGGCGGCTGGGTCCGTCACCATGACCAGCAAACCTCAGCTGCCCGTGGCGGACATCCCCCAAGCCGAACTTGATGTCGTGGAGCTGGCCTGGGTGGACTTGAGCGCCCGGGACGAGAAGGTCCGGACGGCGGACGAGGCCATCGAACGCCTCACTCGCGAAGCGTCACGCTTGGCCGTCGTAGCCGGCCCCTTCGGCTACGGCAAGCGCACCGCCGGGCTCAAGGCCCTGGCGGAGGTCTCCCGAAGAGAGAAGGAGACGCGGGGCAAGCCTCTGACCCTGCAGGAGATCCGCCCCGACTGGGAACGACCGGGCTCGCCCGACATCTCCGTGTTGCCCGACGAACCAGGTAGGGGCTACTTGCTGGACGTCGCGGCCGAGATCGGCTCGTGGCACAACCCCGGCAACGTGGCCGAACAGCTGATCAGCTACGCGGAAAAGCTCGTCTACCTGGGTTCGTACCTGGTTGTGATCGCTGACGACCACGGGTGGCCGGACGACTCGGGAGCACTCGCCCGCGTAGTCGTCCGCACGACGACACGGCCTTCCGCACTCCGCGTGGCCAAGGCGCACTTGGAGTCGGTGCACCGCAAACCGGACCGGGTCCGATTGCTGAGCACGACCACCGGGAATGTCGAGCAGGCCAGTTCAGCCGCACATCTACTTAACGACAGCAGCCGCCCGGCAGACGGTGTACGCCTCGCCGCCGCGCTCGCCGACGGCGACGGAACCCCCGAGAGCCTCAAGACGGCCCTGGGCACGTTCCAGCAGTGGCACAAAGATGTCCAAGGAGTTTTCAAGGCAACGGACGAGGCCCCGGAAGACCGAGCCCTGCTCGTCTCTGCCCTCTTCCTCGACGGTAAGGATGCGCTGACCATCCAGAGCGGTGCCCGACTCCTGCTCAGAGAGCCCGACAAGACGGATGTCCGCGCGATTCTGACCGGACCCGACCTGACCACCCGCTTGAAGAAGATGGGAGCCAAGGTCACCGGTCGCACTGTCACCCTCGAACACAAGCCCGGTTACGCCCGAGCTGTTCTGCTGCACCTGTGGCAACAGCGCGCCGACATCCACCCGCCCCTGCTGAAGTGGCTCGACACCGTCACCGCCCCGAAGGGACTCGCTGCCGACCGGCTGGCCGACATCGGCGACCTCCTGGTCGAACTGGCCATCGCCGAGAACGACATCCGCGTGATCGACCAGATCCACGCCTGGATCGACAAGGGCGACAACAGCACCGAACATCGCGAGCTGATCGCCCGCGTCCTCACCGTCGCAGCCGAATCCGACACGTTGGGGGCAGAGGTCCGCGCCCTGCTGCTGGACTCGGCGCATGACGCATCCCAGGCCGTGGCCACGGTCGTCGCATTGGTCTGCCAGGGTGAGTTCGCCGAACACTACCCACGCCAGTCACTTGTGCGACTGCGGCACATCCTCGACCGGCCCGGTACTGACGAGGCCGTGCTGACGGCGCAGGACGCGCTGCGGGACATCGCCGCCCGTGAAGGTCAGTTGCCACGCGTGTGGAGCACCGTCATCAAGTGGGCCACCGAGAAGAAGCATTTGGCGGGCCACCGGGCGTTCCTCTCACTCCTGGACCCGAGCGTCGACCCGTACGTCCTACAGGTCATGCTCGCCGCCGCCCAACAGGATGCCGACATCAAGGAAGCCCTGGTGGAGGGCTGGAACGTGGCCCTGGCCGACTCCCGGGTCGACGTCGAATGCCGGGGCCTCCTCGTCGCCTGGGCCCGAGCACGGGAATCGGAGCAGGTGCCGGAAGACACCATCACCGAAATCCTGAACGAAGTCGTGGTGCAGCACCTGTACTCCACGCCCATCTCGGCCCTGATCTTCGGCGAACCCGGCGTGGCCAATGACTCGGCCGTCATCGAACTGCGAAAGGACCTCAGGCTGCCGCCGTCACTCTCCGCGGCCCTTCCCGACGAGCCCACATCCGCGAGGTCCTGACGGTGGCGATCTCCCGATGGGCACGACGCCGCACCCGTAGACGGGTGCGGCGTGGCCTGACCCGCTTCGACGCCCGACTGCGAAGTTCCTGTCCCGGCATAGCCTTCACATCCCGGATCACAGCCCGTGTCCTCACCGAGCCCCCCTTCCCGGATACGGACGAGGGGATCGTGAGCGCTGCACGAACAGCGCTGAGGACTGCCGCGGAAGATGTGTCCAAGACGTGCGATCCGGCGGACCTGGCAACCGCATACGACCGTGTCGCAAACCACCTGAACCGAGAGCGCACGTTGCCCACTGAGCCGCCCGTCGTCTTCCGGGCCGAGCTCACTCTCGATCTGCTGTCCGACGACAGGGAAGCTGTCGCGGCCCTGCTCGCAGCGCAGCGCAAGCAAGCCACAGCAGACATCCTGCGCCAGCAGAAGGCGAAGGCGGTAGCGGCGGAACTCGCCGACCCCGCTGCCCTGCTGGTTCGTTGGGTCGAGCGGGACGACGCCGACTGGTCGAAGATCCCCTCACTCACCGGGGAGGTGAAAACGCTAGCGGAAGTCTTCGCGCAGTACCGTCCGGAACACGAGCGGACGGTCGAGTATCAGGCCGTTGAAGTCCTGCGCGAGTTCCTGAGCAGTTTCCCTGACCACGCTCAAAAGCGCATGCTCTACACGCTCCTGGCAGCCGGCATGGAGGGCGCACAGCGTCCCCACCACGCAGCGAAGGTCCAGGCGATACTCAACGGGCGTGCGCTCCCCGACGCTTCAGGCAACGTATGAACTACTCCTCGAAGCGCGCTCACTTGTGGTGCTCGCCGGCGTCACGGATGAAGACCTCTCTGTGGCGGTGCCTGCTCGCACCGCGTACGAGCTGGCGAGCCTGGCGACTGACACGATCCCCCGACGGGAACGTCAGCTTCGACGCCGCCTGGCGGCGCGTCCGCATCGACCTGTACCCCGACGAGATGCCCTACCGACACCATGGTCACCTGCCGGAAGGTGCCAACCCACATAGCCCTCGACTACCGGACACGTAGTCCGGTACGCCGCGGGATGACGCGGGCGTGGCGCAAGCTCATCAGGAGGGCGTCACGGCACCCTCCTCATTCTCTTCGCGAGGGCCCTTCTGGCTGTCCAACTAAGCGAAAAGACCGCCGTAGTTAGCTCCAATCAGCAGGCCCCAGAGCTCCATCAGGCGCCCATTGTCAGTGCTGACTCGTACCTTGGTGCGTATGGCAGAACCTGACAGCACGACGGATTCCGCTCGCCGGAGCGCGATCGAGGCCGAGTTGAGACGGCTTGAAGAAAGCGCTCTGTACAGCGGGCAGATGCAGTTCGAGATGACCAAGCAGTGGCGCGGCATCAACCTCTGGCTCGGCCTGCCCGCGAGCGGGTTGGCGGCTATCTCGGGCACCGTCGCTCTCGTCTCGGCCACGGGACGGGTAGCAGCTGGTGTTATCGCTCTCGTGGCGTCCGGCTTCGGCGCCGTCCTCACCACGGTTAACGCCTCGCACCGGATGAACCAGGCCGCGGCGTCCGCCAACTCCTATCTCGAGATTCAGACCGCGGCTCGCCAGACCAGGGAAGTCGACCTGCCGTACTTGGCCATTGATGAGGCACGGCAGGTACTGGCCGAGATCACAACGCGGCGGGATGAGCAGAACAAGACTGCTGAGCCGCCGAACAGACGGGCCTACAAGAAGGCCCGCCGCAACATCGGCAGCGGTGGACAGACCTATGCCGTCGACGAGACGACAACACCGACAGGACGGTAGAACACGCGATGGCATTCTCGGTATCCCAGAGCTTCGACATCTTCCTGGAACGACTGACACCTTTGCAGAGTGAGCGGGACGCCAAGGCGCGGCATCGACGCAGCGTCGAAATCTCACTGACGAACTCTGCCCGGTTCAGCGTCCAGCTCTTCCGCGAGTCTGGTTCGTTCGGGCACGGAACCGGTGTCCGCAATCACTGCGATGTCGACCTGCTTGTCAGTATGAGTGCGAACCGGCCCACGTCCGAGACCGCCCTGCTCTGGGTGAAGGAGACGTTGCAGACCAGTTTCCCGACCACCGTCGTACAGATCCGGCGCCCCACCGTCGCCGTCATGTTCGCCGACGGGGCGGAGAAGTGGGAGATCCTTCCCGGCTTTCGTACCTCACCCGCGGATCGCACACCGGTCTATGACATTCCCGAGCCGACCAGCGGATGGATGAGTTCCGCTCCTACTGCGCACCTGGAGTACGTCAACGAGATCAACCAGCGCGATGGCATCCGCGGCGGCGCGAAGAGGTTGGCCCGGCTCGCCAAAGCCTGGAAGTACTTCAACACGGTACCGGTCTCCTCGTTCTACCTGGAGATGCGCGCAGCCCAGTACATGGAGGTGCAGACCTCCTTCCGGCCCCTTGTCCACCTTTGTGGCTACTTTGAATGGCTGGACAAGATTCAGTTGGCGGACATGAACGACCCGAAGGGGGAGGCGAGTCGGTTCACCGCGTGCTCTGGCACGGCGACGCGGGCGAGCACCTTGTCGAAGCTACACACTGCTGCGACGCGGGCTCGAAAGGCCCTCGATGTCGAACAGGCAGGGAATATTTCTTCGGCCTTCGAGTACTTGAGCCTGCTGTTTAATGGCCGGTTCCCCAGACGTTGACTGTGACTCCGCCTCCGCAGCCTGGCTCCGCGCACATCAGCCGGGGCGACACGAAGATGCACCCCAGCCTTCTCTCTTCTCCGCCTCCAGCCCGTATCGAACGTGCATGCCTCGAGGCGGAGTCGCGGAGGGAACCAGCTGTCGTGTACCAATGTGCCAACTAAATCGCCTAGTCCAGGGCGAAAGCTGCTGAATCTAGTTGACATAACCGCAGGTCAGGAACGTGCCAAAGTGTCAATTACCGAGCCTGGTCACACACGGCGGAGGGCGGTACGGCGATGGCGTACGAGGACCGCGCGGCGGATCCCGGCCTCTACGGTCCGGACTCGGTGACCTGGCAGCTGCACGGCGATCCCGTGATGTGGATCGCCGGTGTCCGGGCGCTGTACCTCCAGGCGCTGCACCCGAGGGCGGTGCGCGGCGTCATGCAGAACAGCGACTTCCGCAAGGACGCCTGGGGGCGGCTGATGCGTACCGCGGGCTTCGTCGGCACCACCACCTTCGGGACGACCGAGGCCGCCGAGCGGGCCGGTGCCGCGGTTCGCCGCATCCACCGCGCGTTGTCCGTCACCGACCCCGCCACCGGGGAGCGGTATCCGGTCGACGAGCCGCGGCTGCTCCTGTGGGTGCACTGCGCCGAGATCGACTCCTACCTGGAGGTCGTCCGCCGTTCCGGCCATCCCGCGGCCGACGCCCTTCAAGGGGCCGTGGGTGACGCGTACATACGGGAGAACCGCACCGCCGCCCGCCTGGTGGGGCTCGATCCGGCCACCGTGCCCGCGGACCGTGCCCAGCTTGCCGCGTACTTCGAAGGGGTGCGGTCCGAGCTGGCCGCCACCCCGGAGGCGGCGGCCGTCGACGACTTCCTGCGGCGCCCGCCGGCGCCCCTCCCGCTGGTCCCCGTACGCGCGCTGCTGTGGCGGCGGGTGGCCTCGCTGGCGTACGAGGCGCTCCCTCCGTACGCGCACGAGCTGTACGGCAGGCCGGTGCCGCCCCCTGCGGCCGTCGACCGGCGGCTGCGCGCCGCCGGACGCGTACTGCGGGCGGTCCCGCCGACCGTGCGCTGGCAGCTGCCGCCGAAGCACATCCTGCGTGCGGTGGCCAGACTCGGACCCGGCACCCGCCCGTCGGCCTACAAGCTGTGCCGCCCGGCCGCCATACTGAGGGCTCACGGTGCTCAGGGGGAGCCACAGGAGTGACGACGGGGACGGGGGGCGGCAGCAGGCGATGGGGGAAAGCAGGCTGATCCACGGCCGTTACCGGCTGATCGATCTGATCGGGCGCGGGGGGATGGGCGAGGTGTGGCGGGCCCGGGACGAGTCCCTGGGCCGCCAGGTCGCGGTGAAGTGCCTCAAGCCGCTGGGGCAGCAGCAGGACCCGTCGTTCATGCGGGTGCTGCGCGAGCGGTTCCGGCGCGAGGCGCGGGTGGCCGCCGGCCTGCAGCACCGCGGCATCACCGTCGTGCACGACTTCGGCGAGGACGACGGCATTCTGTACATCGTCATGGAGCTGCTGGACGGGCGCAATCTCAGCCAGCTTCTGGAGGACAACCGCCAGGACCCGCTGCCCGTGCCGGACTTCGTCGACATCGCCGACCAGGTGTCGGCGGCGCTCGCGTATACGCACGAGCAAGCGGTCGTGCACCGGGATCTGAAGCCCGCGAACATCGTCCGGATAGCGGACGGCACGGTGAAGATCTGCGACTTCGGCATCGCCCGGCTCGGCCACGACATCGGCTTCACCGCCCGCCTCACCGGCACCGGCGTCGCCATGGGCACCCCGCATTACATGTCGCCCGAACAGATCGCGGGCGGCACCATCGACCACCGCAGCGACCTGTACTCGCTGGGCTGCGTGCTGTACGAACTGGCCACTGGTGTCCCGCCGTTCGAATTCGACGACGCCTGGGCCGTGCTCGTCGGCCACCGCGACACCGCGCCCGAACCGCTCCGCAAGCGCCGTCCCGACCTCCCCGAGCCCTACGAGCGCATCGTCCTGGACCTGCTCGCCAAGGACCCCGACGACCGCCCGCGCGACGCCGCTGAACTGGGCAAGCGCATCGCCACCGCCCGCGCCCCGCAGTCGGCCGCCGCCTCCGGGCTGCCCGCCTGGACCGCCGGCATGCGGATCGGGGCCGGCGCGCGGCCGGCCCGCGCGCCCCGCACGCCGTCCCGCGGCGCCGTCGGCGAGCTCACCGGCTCCTGGACCGCCGGCTTCGAGCCGCGCCGAACGGAGAGCACCCCGCCCGCCAGGGAACGCCCCACCCCCTCGCCCGCGACGCTCGCCGCGCTCGCCGGCCGGCACAACGCCGGGCTGAGCCTGGGCCGGCTCGGCCGGTGGGAGGAGGCGGGCGAGGTGCATCGCGCGGTCGCCGCCGAACGGGAACACGTGCTCGGGCCCGACCACCGCGACACCCTCGCCAGCCGCTTCGAAGTGGCCTTCACGCTCTCGCGCTCGGGCCGCTTCGCCGACGCGCTGCGCGAGTACGAGGCGGTCGCCGCGGGCCGCGAGCGGGCGCTCGGCCCCGAACACGCCGACACGCTCGCGGCGCGCCAGGAGACCGCGTACGTACTCGGCCGGCTGGGCCGCCACTTCGAGGCGCACCAGGTCTACACGGCGGTACTGGCGGCCCGTGACCGCACCATGGGCGCCGATCACCCCGACACCCTGCGCTGCCGCCACAACCTCGCCTTCAACCTCAGCCGCCTCGGCCGGCTGGAGGACTCCTACGAGATGGCGCGGGAGGTCGCCGCGGCACGCGCCCGGGTGCTCGGCGAGCGCCACCCCGACACCCTTGTGACGCGCTGCGAGGTGGCCTACACGCTCGGCCGACTGGGCCGCTGGCCCGAGGCGCTGCGCACCTACCGGGAAGTGGCGGCGGCGCGCGCCCAGGCGCTCGGCCCCGACCACCCCGACACGCTCGCCGCGACCTACGAGGTCGGCATAAGCCTCGGCCGGCTCGGCCGCAGCGCGGAGGCCCTGGAGCTCTACCGCGACCTGGTGGCGACCCGTACGGAGGCGCAGGGACCGGAGGACCCGGAGACGCTGCGCGCCCGGCACGGCCTCGGCGTCAACCTCGGGCGGCTCGGGCGCTGGGAGGAGGCGCTGGCCGAGGCGCGCGAGGTGTGTGCGCTGCGCGAGAAGGTGCTCGGCGCCGACCACCCGGACACGCTCGTCAGCCGCCGCGAGGTGGCGGTGGGGCTGGGCTGGCTGACCCGCTGGGCCGAGGCGCTGTCCGTGTACCGGGGGGTCGCCGAGGCCCGCGAGCGGGTGTTCGGGCCCGACCACCCCGACGCGCTGGCCAGCCGCACCGACGAGGCGCACTGCCTGGAACAGCTCGGCCGCTCCGCCGAGGCGGTCGGCCTGTACCGCAGGGTGGCGGCGCTGCGACAGCAGCGGGGGACGCAGGGGCACTGAGGGGTACGGATGGCGCCCGAGCTGTTGCTGGGGCTGATCGATCGAGCATGGAAGTGACCGTTCCCGGTCGACACTGACCGGAGGAGTACCGACCTCTGGCCGGTACTGATCGCTCCGTGCTACCAAGAGACATGCCGGAACGGACGTCCTATGACGTGATCATTGTCGGCGGCGGGCACAACGGTCTCGTCGCCGCCGCCTATCTCGCCCGCGCCGGGCGCAGCGTGCTCGTACTGGAACGGCTCGGCCACACCGGTGGCGCCGCCGTCTCCACCAGGGCCTTCGCCGGGATCGACGCCCGGCTCTCCCGCTACTCCTACCTCGTCAGCCTGCTGCCCCCGAAGATCGTGCAGGACCTGGGGCTGCGCTTCGCCGTCCGCAAACGCACCGTCTCCTCGTACACGCCCGCCGACCGCGACGGCCGCCCCGGCGGGCTCCTCGTGGGCGGCGGCCCGGCCCGTACTCGTGCCGCGTTCGAGGCGCTGACCGGCTCGGACCGCGAGTACGAGGCGTGGGAACGCTTCTACGGGACCACCGCCCGGCTCGCCGAACGCGTCTTCCCCACCCTCACCGAACCGCTCCCCACCCGCGCCGAGCTGCGCGCCCGGATCGACGACGAGGACGCCTGGCAGGCGCTGTTCGAGCGGCCGGTGGGCGAGACGATCGAGAAGACCTTCGCCGACGACCTCGTGCGCGGCGTGGTCCTGACCGACGCCCTGATCGGCACGTTCGCCTCAGCGCACGATGAATCCCTGCGCCAGAACCGCTGCTTCCTGTACCACGTCATCGGCGGCGGCACCGGCGACTGGGACGTGCCGCTCGGCGGCATGGGCGCGCTCACCGACGCGCTGGCCCGCGCCGCCCGGCAGGCGGGCGCCGAGATCGCCACCGGGCACGAGGTGACGGGACTGGCCACCGACGGGACGACGGCCGAAGTGACGTGCGCGCAGGGTACGTTCGCCGCCCGCCACGTCCTGGTGAACGCCGCCCCGCAGACGCTCGCCGCGCTCCTCGGGGAGCAGCCGCCCGAGCCGCCCGAAGGCGCCCAGCTCAAGGTCAACATGCTGCTGACGCGGCTGCCCCGGCTGCGGGACGAGACCGTCGACCCGCGGGAGGCGTTCTCCGGCACCTTCCACATCGCCGAGGGTTACGAGCAGTTGGAGACCGCCTACCAGCAGGCCGCGGCCGGCGAACTGCCCGCCGCGCCGCCCAGCGAGATCTACTGCCACTCCCTCACCGACCCCTCCATCCTCGCCCCCGACCTGGTGCGCCAGGGCTACCAGACCCTCACCCTGTTCGGCCTGCACACCCCGGCGCGGCTCTTCGCTGCAGACAACGACGCGGCCCGGGAACGCCTCCTGCGAGCCACCGTCGAACAGCTCGACGCGCACCTCGCCGAGCCGCTGGCCGACTGCCTGGCCCACGACGCCGACGGCCGCCCCTGCATCGAGGCGAAGTCCCCGCTCGACCTGGAACGCGACCTCCGCCTCCCGGGCGGCAACATCTTCCACGGCGACCTGTCCTTCCCGTACGCGGACGACCCCACGGACGACACCCCCGCCGCCCGCTGGGGCGTCGCCACCGCACACCCCAACGTCCTCCTGTGCGGCGCAGGCGCCCCCCGAGGCGGCGGCGTCAGCGGCATCCCGGGCCACAACGCGGCGATGGCGGTACTGGAGGGCTGAGCCCGAAGGCGCGGCGGTGGCCTACGGGGCTGACGGGCTGAACACGAAGGTGCGGCGGTGGCCTACGGGTGGGGCGCGAGCGCCAGCCTCAGTACCGCGTCCAGCCCGCGGACGGCCCCCGGGGCGGCACCGGCCGGCAGCACGTACGACCGCAGGCCGCTGCCCGCCGCGCCGCCGTCCTTGGCGGGGTGGTCGCCCACCATCAGCGTCTCGGCGGGAGCGGCGCCCAGCTGCCGGCAGGCGTGCGCGAACAGCGCCGGATCGGGCTTCTCCGTGTCGTACTCGTAGGAGTGCACCCACGCGGAGAAGTACCGGTCGAGCCCGTGGTACGCGAAGGTGGGGCGCAGGTCCCAGCCGACGTCACTGACCACCCCGAGCGCGATGCCGCGCTCCGTGAGGGCGTCCAGCGTCTCCGCCGCGTCCGCGTACGGGCGCCAGTGCTCCGGCGACCGCAGCTGCTCGTACAGCGCCTCCGCGACCGGCACGAGGCCCGGCACGGACGCGTACCACGTCGTGAACGCGTGCCGATGGGCCGCGGCCGAGACATCCCGGCCCCGCTGAGCCGCCACGACATCGGGCTGCGCGAGCCCGGTCTCCAGGCCCGTCAGCAGGGCGTCCATCGCCGCCTCGCTCACGGGGGAGCCGATGGCGGCACGTATGCGGTCGGCGTACGACGCGATCTGGAAGAGCGTGCCGGAGAAGTCGAAGAGCACGGCGCGGACGGGGGAGGGGCGCGGCGGGCCCTCCACGGTGCGCAGCGGGCCCTCGGGGCCGCATATGGGAAGTGGGCTCATGGGAGGGATCTTCCTCCGGTGGCCATAAAACTGACGTGGTGTCAGAAAATCTCTTCCCTCGTGCGGCGCGCTGCGGCATCCTGCGCGCATGCAGACGGAGTTGAGCAGCACACTGGGTGTCGAGCACGCCGTCTTCGGGTTCACGCCGTTCCCCGCCGTGGCCGCGGCGATCTCCCGGGCCGGCGGGTTCGGCGTGCTCGGCGCGGTGCGGTACACGGCCGCCGACGACCTCGCGCGTGACCTGGACTGGATGCAGGAGCACACCGGCGGCCTGCCGTACGGCCTGGACGTCGTGATGCCCGCGAAGAAGGTCGAGGGCGTCACCGAGGCGGACATCGAGGCGATGATCCCGGCCGCGCATCGCCAGTACGTCGAGGAAACGCTCGCCAAACACGGCGTGCCCCCGCTTCCCGAGGGCGCGGCGCCCGGGTGGCGGATCACCGGCTGGATGGAGCAGGTCGCCCGCTCCCAGCTGGACGTCGCCTTCGACTACCCGATCAAACTGCTGGCCAACGCACTGGGTTCGCCGCCCGCCGACATCGTTCAACGAGCCCACGATCACGGCATTCTCGTCGCCGCGCTGGCCGGCAGCCCCCGGCACGCCCGGCACCATCAGGAGGCCGGGATCGACATCGTCGTCGCGCAGGGATACGAGGCGGGCGGGCACACCGGTGAGATTGCCACGATGGTGCTGACCCCCGAGGTCGTGCGCGCCGTCGACCCGCTCCCCGTACTGGCCGCGGGCGGCATCGGCACCGGCGAACAGGTCGCCGCCGGCCTCGCCCTCGGTGCGCAGGGCGTCTGGCTCGGCTCGGTCTGGCTGACCACCGAAGAGGCCGAGCTGCACTCACCGCGGCTGACGCAGAAGCTGCTGGCCGCCGGGCCCGGTGACACCGTCCGCTCGCGCGCCCTCACCGGCAAGCCCGCGCGCCAGCTCCGTACGGAGTGGACCGACGCCTGGGACGACCCGACGGGCCCGGGCCCGCTGCCCATGCCCCTGCAGGGCCTGCTGGTCGCCGACGCGCTGTCGCGCATCCAGAAGTACGAGACGGAGCCGCTGCTCGGCACCCCCGTCGGCCAGATCGTCGGACAAATGAACAACACCCGCAGCGTGCAGGCCGTCTTCGACGACCTCACCCGCGGCTTCGAACGCGCCATCGACCGCATCAACCGGATCGCGGGTCGCGTCTGATCCGCCCGAAGGGAGCTCGGCCATGTCGCAACCCCCCAACGGCTTCTGGGCCCAGGCCGCCGCGGACCCGGACCGCACGGTCCTGATCGCGACGGACGGCGAGGAATGGACCGCGGGCCGGCTGCTCGCCGCGTGCAACCGGCTCGTCCACGGGCTGCGCGCCGCGGGCCTCGACCGCGGCGACGCGTTCGCCGCCGTACTGCCCAACGGTGTCGAGTTCTTCACCGCCTACCTGGCGGCCGCGCAGGCGGGTTTCTACCTCGTACCCGTCAACCACCATCTCGTCGGCCCGGAGATCGCCTGGATCGTGGCCGACTCCGGGGCGAAGGTCCTGATCGCGCACGAGCGGTTCGCCGACGCGGCGCGCGCCGCCGCGGACGAGGCCGGAATGCCCGCTGAGCGCCGCTACGCGGTCGGCACGGCCGCCGGCTTCCGCCCGTACCCGGAACTCCTCGCCGGACAGCCGGAGACGGCTCCTGAGGGCCGCACGCTCGGCTGGGTCATGAACTACACCTCGGGCACCACCGGCCGCCCGCGCGGCATCCGCCGCCCGCTGCCCGGCAAGCTCCCCGAGGAGACCCACCTCGGCGGCTTCCTCGGCATCTTCGGCATCAAACCGTTCGACGACAACGTGCACCTGGTGTGCTCGCCGCTGTACCACACCGCCGTCCTGCAATTCTCCGCCGCCGCCCTGCACATCGGCCACCGGCTCGTCCTGATGGACCGCTGGACACCCGAAGAGATGCTGCGCCTCATCGACACCTACAGGTGCACGCACACCCACATGGTGCCCACCCAGTTCCACCGACTGCTGGCCCTACCGGAGGAGACCAGGAACCGGTACGACGTCTCCTCGATGCGGCACGCCATCCACGGCGCCGCGCCCTGCCCCGACCACGTCAAACGCGCCATGATCGACTGGTGGGGGAGGTGCGTGGAGGAGTACTACGCGGCCAGCGAGGGCGGCGGCGCGTTCGCCACCGCCGAGGACTGGCTCAAGAAGCCCGGCACGGTCGGCAGGCCCTGGCCCATCAGCGAACTGGCGGTCTTCGACGACGACGGCCGCCGCCTCCCGGCCGGCGAGCTGGGCACCGTCTACATGAAGATGGCCACCGGCGGCTTCCGCTACCACAAGGACGACGGCAAGACCGAACAGAACCGCATCGGCGACTTCTTCACCGTCGGCGACCTCGGCTACCTCGACGAGGACGGCTACCTCTTCCTCCGCGACCGCAAGATCGACATGATCATCTCCGGCGGCGTCAACATCTACCCCGCCGAGATCGAGGCCGCGCTGCTCGGCCACCCCGCCGTCGCCGACGCCGCCGCCTTCGGCATCCCGCACGACGACTGGGGCGAGGAGGTCAAGGCCGTCGTCGAACCGGCGGACGGCCGCGTACCGGACGACGCGCTGGCCGCCGACATCCTGGCCCACTGCGCCACCCGGCTGGCCGGCTACAAGCTCCCCAAGAGCGTCGACTTCATCGCCGCCATGCCGCGCGACCCGAACGGCAAGCTCTACAAGAGGCGGCTGCGCGCGCCGTACTGGGAGGGCCGCGAACGCGCGCTCTGAGGCGCGGCGCGGCATCGCCCTCTGAGACGCGGCACCGCGTCTGAGGCACGCCGCGGCGACGCCCTCTGAGGCGCGGCGCGGTGGCTGTGGTCCCGGGGGCCGCCGCGTCCCGGTGCCGCCTCCCTTGACCCGGGCGGAGGCTGGGCACAGGATCGCGCCATGGCAGGAGTGCGGAGCAGTACGGTCGACGGAATGCTGCGGCGGAGCGCGCGGCGGGTGCCGGAGCGCACGGCGGTGCGGTACGCCGAACGGTCCTGGACCTATCGGGCACTGGACGAGGCGGTCACCGCCGCGGCCCGGCTGCTCCTCGGGGAGGGACTGCACCCCGGCGACCGGGTCGGATCGTACGGGCACAACTCCGACGCCTATCTGATCGGATTCCTCGCCTGCGCCCGCGCCGGCCTCGTCCACGTCCCCATCAACCACCACCTCACCGGCGACGACCTCCAGTACATCGTCGAACAATCCGGCAGTTCTCTGGTCCTCACCGACCCGGCGCTCGCGCACGAACTCCCGGACGGCGTACGGGCCCTGCCGCTCCGTGACGCCGACGACGCGCTGCTCGCCCGGCTGGCACGGCTGCGCACGGACCCCGCGGGTCTCGCCGCCCTCCCACCGCTCGCGGACGTCGACGCCGAAGCCCTCGCGCAGCTGCTCTACACCTCCGGCACCACCGCGCTCCCCAAGGGCGCGATGATGACCCACCGCGCGCTCGTGCACGAGTACGTCAGCGCCATCACCGCGCTCGACCTGGCCGAAACCGACCGGCCGCTGCACTCGCTCCCGCTCTACCACTCCGCCCAGATGCACGTCTTCCTGCTGCCCTACCTGGCCGTGGGCGCGCAGAACACCATCCTGGACGCGCCGGCGGCCGACACGATCTTCGAACTGGTGGGCGCGGGGCGCGCGGACAGCCTCTTCGCGCCGCCCACGGTGTGGATCGGCCTCTCCCATCACCCCGATTTCGCCGCCCGCGATCTCACCGGGCTGCGCAAGGCGTACTACGGCGCGTCGATCATGCCGGTGCCGGTACTGGAACGGCTCCGCGGCCGCCTCCCCGGCCTCGCCTTCTACAACTGCTTCGGGCAGAGCGAGATCGGCCCGCTGGCCACCGTGCTGGGACCGGGCGAGCACGCGGGGCGGATGGACTCCTGCGGGCGGCCCGTGCTCTTCGTGGAGGCGCGGGTGGTCGACGAGGAGGGCCGGGACGTGCCCGACGGCACAGCGGGCGAGGTCGTCTACCGCTCCCCGCAGCTGTGCGAGGGGTACTGGGAGAAGCCGGAGGAGACCGCCGCGGCCTTCAGAGACGGCTGGTTCCGCTCCGGAGACCTCGCCGTACGGGACTCCGAGGGGTACCTCACGGTCGTCGACCGGGTGAAGGACGTCATCAACTCCGGCGGCGTACTGGTCGCTTCCCGGCAGGTCGAGGACGTGCTGTACGAACACCCGAAGGTCGCCGAGGTCGCGGTGATCGGGCTGCCGGACGACCGGTGGATCGAGGCGGTGACGGCGGTGGTCGTACCGAAGGAGGACGCGGGCGACCTCGGCGAGCAGGAACTGATCGACGCCGCCCGCACCCGGCTGCCGGCCTTCAAGGCGCCCAAGCGGGTCGTCTTCGTGCCCGAGCTGCCGCGCAACGCCAGCGGCAAGATCCTCAAGCGGGAGCTGCGGGAGCGGTTCGGCCGCCGCCGCTGAGCGGTCGCCGCTGAGCGGCCGCCGGGACGGCGCGGCCGTCCGGCGGCATGCCGCCTGACCTGCGGCGACGTGTCGCTGCGGGGCGACTGTCAGTGGTGCCTGCCATGCTGAGGACAGCTCAGAAAAATGGGTGGTGCGGTCCGTACTCGGCCGGCGGACGGACACCGTCATGACAGCAGTTCACCACGCTTCGCCTCACACCCGAAGGATCTGCTCATGCTCTCGACCAAGTACGAACCGGGCGCGCCGAACTGGCTCGACCTCGGCGTCCCCGACGTGGACGCGGCCGTCGCCTTCTACAGCGAGGTGTTCGGCTGGACCTTCGAGTCCGCCGGACCGGACGCCGGCGGCTACGGCTTCTTCCGGCTGGACGGCAGGATCGTCGCCGCGATCGGCCCGCTGGTCGAGGAGGGCGCCAGCCCCTCCTGGACGGTGTACTTCCACACGCCGGACGCGGACGGCACGGCCAAGGCGGTGGAGACGGCCGGCGGCACGGTCCGCGCCGAGCCGATGGACGTCTTCACGGCCGGCCGGCTGGCAGCGTTCACCGACCCCGACGGCGCCGACTTCGCGGTCTGGCAGCCCGGCGACACGAAGGGGCTGGAGGCCGTGATGGAGGCCAACACCCTGTGCTGGACCGAGCTGTACACCACGGACAGCGCCAGGTCCAAGGACTTCTACCGCTCGGTCTTCTCCTGGCAGTACCAGGACCTGCCGATGGGCGAGGCGGGCGCGTACACCATCGTCGTCCCGGCGGGCGTCGCGGCCTCGCCCGCGTTCGGCCAGGGCGGCATCATGCAGCTGCCCCAGGAGCACCGCGAGCGCGGCTCCACCTCCGAGTGGCACCCGTACTTCGGCGTGGACGACTGCGACGCGACGGCCGCGGCGGCGACCGAGCGCGGCGCGGTCGCCCTCATCCCGCCGGTGGACGCGGAGGGAGTCGGCCGCCTGGCGATGTTCCGCGACCCGTACGGCGCCACGTTCGCCATCATCAAGGGGGAACCGCCTACTGGCTGAGGGAGAGCCCCAGGAAGGGTGGGGTCAGGCGTCGGAAGAGGCCAAGTCAGGCGTCGGGGCAGACCAGGTCACGTGTCCCGGAGGTCGACGATGCGCTTGATCTTGCCGACCGAGCGCTCCAGCGTCTCCGGGGCGACGATCTCGACCGCCACGGTGACCCCGATGCCGTCCTTCACGGCGCGGGCGATCCGTTCCACCGCGGCCGTGCGCTGCTCGGGGGACGCGCCGGGGCGGGCCTCGGCACGTACGGTCAGCTCGTCCAGCCGGGCCTCACGGGTCAGCCGCAGCTGGAAGTGCGGCGCGATCCCCGGGGTGCGGAGCACGATCTCCTCGATCTGGGCGGGGAAGAGGTTCACCCCGCGCAGGATGATCATGTCGTCGCAGCGCCCGGTGACCTTGGCCATCCGGCGGAAGGCGGGGCGCGCGGTGCCCGGCAGCAGCCGGGTGAGGTCGCGCGTCCGGTAGCGGACGACCGGCATGGCCTCCTTGGTGAGGGAGGTGAACACCAGCTCGCCTTCCTCACCCTCCGGAAGCACCGCGCCGGTGACCGGGTCGACGATCTCGGGGAAGAAGTGGTCCTCCCACACGTGCAGCCCGTCCTTGGTCTCCACGCACTCCTGCGCGACGCCGGGCCCCATCACCTCGGACAGGCCATAGATGTCGACCGCGTGGATGGCCGTCCGCTCCTCGATCTCGCGGCGCATCTCCTCGGTCCACGGCTCGGCACCGAAGACGCCCACCTGGAGGGAGGTCGTCCGCGGATCGACGCCCTGTCGCTCGAACTCGTCCAGAAGGGTGAGCATGTAGGACGGGGTCACCATGATGATCTCGGGCCGGAAGTCCTGGATGAGCTGTACCTGACGAGCCGTCATGCCGCCGGACGCCGGAATGACCGTGCAGCCCAGCCGCTCGGCACCGTAGTGCGCGCCGAGCCCGCCGGTGAACAGCCCGTATCCGTACGCCACGTGCACCTTGTGGCCGGGCCGGGCGCCGGCGGCACGCAGCGACCGGGCCACCACATCGGCCCAGACGGACAGGTCGTGCTCGGTGTAACCGACGACGGTCGGGCGGCCCGTGGTCCCACTGGACGCGTGGATGCGCCGTACGGCGGACTGCGGTACCGTGAACATTCCGAAGGGATAGTCGGCGCGCAGGTCGTCCTTGCAGGTGAAGGGGAAGTGCGCGAGGTCGGCGAGGGTACGGCAGTCCTCGGGCTGCACGCCGGCCTTGTCGAACGAGGCGCGGTGGAACGGCACGTGGTCGTACGCGTGCCGCAGTGTGGCCCGCAGCCGTTCGAGCTGGAGTGCCCGGAGCTCCTCGCGCGTCAGCCGCTCAGCATCGTCGTACGCCTTCGTGACGTCGTACGTGCTCGTCTCCGTCTCCGTCGCCGTCTTCACCCTCGTGACGTCGTACGTCTCCGTAGCCTTCGGCCTGTCCGGCGTTCCTGCCATCCGCATGCACCGCCCGTGTCCCGTACCGGTCGCCCGGACGCCGACCGATCATTCGGTGGCCGGTGTCGGAATCAAGTAATCAGCGGGCGGCGAACACGTCAAGGGTCTCGAAGCGTGCCGCCACGGGTACCTTCGGCCCATGGCGGATGTACAGAAGGTGCAGGTGGACGGGGTCGAGCTGGCGTACCGGGCGTGGGGCGAGGCGGACGCGCCCCCGGCCGTACTGCTGCACTGCCTCGGCGAGGACGGTGAGGACTGGCGCGGGGTGGTCGGCCAGCTGGCGACCACCCACCGGGTGTACGCGCTGGACCTGCGGGGGCACGGGCAGAGCGACTGGCCCGGCGAGTACGGCTTCGAGCGGTGGCGGGACGACGCGATCGGCTTCCTCCGCGAGCTGCGACTCGGCGAGGTCACGTTGATCGGCCACTCCCTGGGCGCGGTGGCGGCGCTGTTGCTGGCCGCCGAACGGCCCGAGTTGGTGGCGCGGCTCGTCCTGGAGGAGGCGGCGCCGCCGCTGCCCGCCGACCCGCCGCAGGAGGTACCGGAAGCGCCGGCCGGCCCGGCGGCGTTCGACTGGGCGGCGAAGGCGGCGGTGGTGGCGGAGCGGAACGCGCCGGATCCGCGCTGGTGGGACGGCCTCCCGCGAATCACCGCGCCGACGCTGGTGATCGGCGGCGGCGCCGACAGCCACATCCGGCAGGAGGACCTCGCCCGCATGGCGGAGCTGATCCCGCACGCCGAACTGGTCACGATCGACGGCGCCGGCCACCTCGTCCACGAGGAGCGCCCGCGCGAATTCCTCGAAGCGGTACAGGGGTTCCTGGCACGCGAGGGCTGACGGCCGGTGGCCGTACCGACCGTTGATCAAGTACAACAACGAGTACAACATCGAGTACAACAAGACCGATCAAGATCGAAAAAACAGAGAACAGCAGAGAACAGCAGAGAAGAACAGAGAAGAGAAGGGCACTCCGTGCGCATCAGCACTTCCCTCCGCGGCGCGGTGACCGTGGCCGCCGCCGCGGCCGTCCTGTTCACCGGAGCGCCCGGCGCGGTCGCGGCCCCGCAGGCCCACGCCGCTCCGTCCGCCGCGCAACCGGGCCGGGCTGCCGCGCACCCGGGCCCGTACGCCGCGCTGCGCCCGATCGCCGCGCTGTCCGCCGAGCGGCTGGCCACCGCGGACCTCGTCGCGGCCGCGAAGTGGGGCACCGGCAGCCCCATCGACGACCCGGCGCGAGAGCAACAGGTGCTCGACGCGGTGGCCCAGCGGGCGCGCGAACTGGGTGCCGACCCCGACCGCACGGTGGCCGTCTTCCGCGACCAGATCGAGGCGAACAAGATCGTGCAGCGCGCTCTGCACCGCCGCTGGACCGCCGACCCCACCCAGGCCCCCACCACCCGCCCCGACCTCAACGAGGTCCGCAAGGAGATCAACCGCATCAACGAGGGCCTCGTACGCGCCATCGCCGACTCCCCGGCCGCGCGCACGTCCCCGTCCTGCACCCCCGTCCTGACAGTCGCCTCGGCACATGTCGTACGGGACGAACACCTGGACCTGCTCCACACGACAGCACTGGCACGCGCCGTGCGCTCCGTCTGCGGATAGGCCCCCTGCCCCTTTCTCCAAGTGAACGAGCCGAACGAGCCGAACGTGCCGAATGAGCCGAATGAATTGCGCGAGTTGCACGAGTTGATGAGTTGCGCGAGTTGAACGAATTGAACGAGTTGAACGAGTTGAACGCGCCGATCGGGACGACGCCCGACGACGACCGCCGCTTGCCGCCCGCCCTGGCCGAGGTGGCGCGAGTGGAGTTCGAGTTCGGCGACAACGACGACGAGGGCGTCGACTTCGAGCCGTACGACGCCTTCGACTCCGCCGAGGAGACCACCGACTGGCTCCGGCACTGGACCGGCAACCATGAGCTCGACGGCGGCGCCTACCGGATCTTCGGGCAGGACGGCACCGGCGGTCTCGCCGCGATCTGGTACGCACGGCCGGGGCGGTCGCTCGACGAACAGCCGGTGGTGTTCATGGGCTCGGAGGGCGAGTGCGGCGTGGTGGCCGGGTGCCTGTCCGACTTTCTGTGGGTGCTTGCCGACGGCTTCGGACCGATGGAGGCCGCGGTGTACGACGAGCGCGAGGCGCGCCCGGACGTGTCCCTGACCGAACTCGCCGGCCGGCACGCCACCACCCCGCGCCGGTCCGCCCGGGAAATCATCGCCGAAGCCCGGGCCGAGTTCCCGGGCTTCGCCGACGACCTCGACGAGTTGTGCCGCTGACGTAACCGAGCCGCCATTCCGGCGCAGCTCCTTGCCTCCTCGCCCGGGGAGAGGCGCTCTCCGTGTTGCTAGGCTCGACTTGCGCGATGTGCGCAACTTCGGGTCAGGGCGACCGTACTGGAGGGGCAGTTGACGAACGGGGAGCGGGCGGGGACGCGGGAGCGACGGCGGCGGATGGTGGAGCTGCTGGGGGCCGGGGACGTGAGCGTGCACCGGCTGGCGGCCGAGTTCGGCGTTTCGCTGTCGACCGTACGGAGGGACCTGGCCAGTCTCGCGGACCGGGGGCGCATCACGCGTACGTACGGCGGGGCAGTCGACCACCACCTCCCGGAGCGGTCCTGGCGCGACAAGGAAGGCGGGCAGCGCGCCGAGAAGGCCGCGATCGCGCGGGCGGCGGCTGAGCTGGTGCGGCCGGGCGACGTCGTGCTGCTGGACGCGGGGACGACCGTCGCGGGGGTCGCGCACGAGCTGCGCGACCGCACCGACGTCACGCTGGTCACGAACGGGCTCTCCACGCTGCTCGAACTGGCCGACGCGGACGTGGAGCTGGTCGTCCTGGGCGGGCGGCTGCGCCGGCCCAACGAGGCGCTGCTGGGCGCCCGTACGCTGCGCGAACTGCGCGGTATCACGCCGGACCTGGTCTTCCTCGGCGTCGACGGGCTGGACGCGCGGCGCGGCGTCAACTGCCCCGACCACGAACAGGCCGCGCTGAAGGAGGCGATGGCCGAGTGCGCGCGGGCCGCGTGGGTCCTCGCCGATCACTCCAAGCTCGGCAGCGCGCCTTCGGGGGGCGAGAGAGCGGGATCCCGTACCGCCGTGCCCGCCTTCCCCTACTGGGCGGCGATGCCTCCCGGTACCGGACTGATGACCACGGCCGACGACGCGGCGCTCGCGGCATACGAAGAGGAGCGCTGGAACGTCTCGGCGGTGCACGCGTATTGACGCGCCCGCATCCGATGGCCAAGGCTGAAGTGACGCAAACGCGCATCTCGGGATGCGCGGTTCGCTCGCTTCGGGAGGTGCCGTGCCGCAGGTCCTCGTCGTCGGAGACGATCTCACCGGGAGCAACGCCACCGGCGCGCTGTACGCCAGGCTGGGGCTGCGCGCGGTCACCGTCAGCACACCGGACCAGGTACGCCGCTTCGCCGGCCGCGCCGACGTCCTCGTCGTCAACACCGGTTCACGGCACTGGCCGGCGGGACGCGCGTACGACGCGGTACGGGCGGTGGTCGCGGCTGCCGGGCCGGTCCCGCTCGTCGTCAAGCGGGTGGACACCACGCTGCGCGGCAATCCGGGCCGGGAGCTGGACGCGGTACTCGATGCCCTGGCGGCCGCGGCCGGCGAGCAGCCGGAACCGACCCGCACTGCTCCCACCCGCGTCCTCGCCGTCCCCGCCTTCCCCGACGCCGGCCGGACCACCGTCGGCGGACTGCACCTCGTCGACGGCGTGCCGCTCACCCGTACCGCCGTGGCCCGCGACCCCTTCGACCCCGTACGGCACTCCCGCGTGGCCGCGCTGCTCGGCGAGCAGACCGCGCGGACCACGGCCGAGCTCCCGCTGGACGTCGTCGAGGCGGGCATCGAACGGGTCGTCGCGGCGCTGCGCACGGCCACCGCCGACATCGTGATCGGCGACGCCACGGAGAACGCCCATCTGCAGACGATCGCCGCGGCCGCGGCCAGGGTCGCCGCCGAGGACGGAGTGCGGTGGGCGGTACTGGACTCGGGTCCGTTCGGCGCCGCGTACAGCACCGCGCTCGGCATCCGGCCGCAGGGCGCCGAGTCGCCGCGCGTCCTCGCCGTGGTCGGCAGCATCACCGAGCGCACCGGCGAACAGCTCGACCGCGCCGCCTCGGAACTGGGAGCCGTCTGGGTAGAGCTCGACCCCGAGCATCCCGAACCCGCAGCGGTGCTGCGCGCGTTGCGGGCCGCGGCCGACGAGGGGGCGACCGTACTCGGAGTACGGGTCGCGACCGGCTCCACGCGCCCTGTGCCGCACGCACGCGCCGCCGAACGCATCCTCCACGCCCTGTCCGAGATCGCCCGGCACGCGGTCACCGAACTGCGGCCGGGCGGGCTGTACGCGTCGGGCGGCGACGTCGCGGCGTCCGTGACCGCCGCACTGGGTGCGGAGGGGTTCGCCATCGAGGCCGAGGTGCTGCCGCTCGCCGTCGCGGGGCACCTCGTCGGCGGGCCGCACGACGGCCTGCACTTCGCCACGAAGGGTGGCCTCATCGGCGGCCCGGACGCGGCCCGCGACTGCCTCGACCACCTCCGCGTGGCCTGTACGCGCGATGCGCTGCGGGGGTGGGAGCGGGGGGTGGGGCGGGGGAGGGAATCGAACGGAGCGCTGCGCCCGAATGCGCGCGGTGGCAGGTCCCCATCCCGGACTTACCCGGAAGTCGCGGCGCAGTAACTTTCCGTGCTCGGACACGCGCTTGTTGGTCGCTCGTAGTCACCCGTACCCAGCTGTGAGGTCACCTTCATGAGCGCTTCTGCCGCTACCTCCCCGCTTCCCGTACTCGCCGTCACCCTCGGCGATCCCGCCGGTATCGGGCCCGAGATCGTTGCCCGTACGCTCGCCGATCCGGGCACCGCGGCCGTCGGGCGCGGGATCGCCGTCGGGGACGCCGCCGTGCTGCGGCGTGCTGTCGCCGTCTGCGGGCTGGACGGCGTGCGGGTCAACGCGATCGGCGCGCCCGGCGAGGCCCGCTTCGAGCCGGGGAGCATCGACGTGCTCGACCTCGGGATCGTCACCGGGGACCTGGAGTGGGGCAAGGTCAGCGCCGAGGCCGGGCGGTCGGCCGTCGCGGCGATCGAGACGGCGACCCGCGTCGCGCTCGACGGCGAGGTCGACGGGATCGTCACCGCGCCGATCAACAAAGAGGCCATCTGGGCGGCGGGTTCGCAGCACCTGGGGCACACCGAGATGCTCGGCGAGCTGACCGGCGCGGCACACTTCGACACCATGTTCGTGGTGCGCGGGCTGAAGATCTTCTTCACCACCCGGCACGTCGCGCTGCGCAAGGCCCTGGACCAGATCACCGAGGAACGGGTCGCGGACAGCATCCGGCACGCCGTCACCGCGCTGCGCGTCTTCGGCCACGACGAGCCCCGGCTCGCCGTCGCCGCGATCAACCCGCACGGCGGCGAAGGCGGCCACTTCGGCGACGAGGAGATCACCGCGCTGCGGCCCGCCGTCGAGAAGGCCGCCGCCGAGGGACACGGCGTGTACGGGCCGATCCCCGCCGACTCGGTCTTCCACCAGGGGCTGGAAGGGCGGTACGACGGCGTGCTGTCGCACTTCCATGACCAGGGGCACATCCCCGCCAAGACCGTCGACTTCGACGGCACGGTGTCGGTGACGGTCGGGCTGCCGATCCTGCGTACCTCCGTCGATCACGGCACAGCCTTCGACATCGCCGGTACCGGCAAGGCGTCGCCCGGCACCATGGCCGCCGCCTTCCGCGCCGCCGCGGACTTCAGCCGCTTCACCGACCGCATCCGCGCCGCATACGGCACGGGGGCCCGCCCATGACAGGCCCGGCACCCATCCCGGCTCAGGCACCGGCCAAGCGCTGGGTGTACGTGATCCCCGTCGCCGCGCTCATGTACATGCTGGCCCAGCAGTTCTACGTGGCGCGCTTCGCGCTCGGCTTCTTCGAGCGCGGCGTGTGGCCCGCCGTACTGATCCTGCTCGCCTCCTGGTTCCCGCTGCGCGAGCGGGCCCGCGCCAACGCGCTGTGGATGGCCTGCCCGCCGCTGTCCTCGATCATCATGGCGCCGCTGTCCGGCCTGATGCTCGACCACGCGAGCCGGCGGTGGCACTGGTGGAGTGTCGGTATTCGAGAGTTGCAGTATTCGCCGCAGGGCGAGCAGCCCCGCACACGACCTGGTCTCGTCAGCGGTGCCTTCGGATGTCCTCTGCTGGTGGCGCTCCTGGATTCGGCGGCCGCGTTCACGGGGAGCCCTGGGGTCTCGGGGCTCCCGCGTGAGCGGCTGTGCGTGGCGTCAGCGTGCGAACTTTTCGATGGCCTCCGGGGTGACGGGGGTGAAGAAGTTGACGAGGTTGCCGTCGGGGTCGCGGAAGAGCAGCGACCGGTTGCCCCAGGGCATCGTGGTGGGCTCGTTGACGAAGTCGGTGACGAAGCCGGTCAGGTTCTGGTGAACGCGGTCCACGTCGTCGACGAGGAACTCGGTGATCACGCTGTGGTTGTCCGCCGGGCGCGCAGAGCCCGGGGCGAACAGGGGGACCGTGCGGGTGCTGGCGATCGCGAGGGTTGCGCCCGCGGTCTTGAGCTCGGCGAAGTCCTCGGTGGCCCGTATCGCCTGCATCCCCGTAGCTCGCTCGTAGAACTCGACGAGGCGTGCGACGTCGCTGGTGATGATGCGGATCGAGACGAAGTCCATGGGAATCTCCTTGGCTGTGCTGGAGGCGTGCAGTCGCAGGCTAGGAGAAATAGTGGACAGAATCGGTCCTGTATTCGCGTTAGGCTGCGAACATGCCACGACCCACCGGCCGCGTGCTGACACTCCTGGAGCTGCTGCAGTCGGGCGGCACCCGGACTGTGGCCGAGCTCGCCGACCGTCTCGGCGTCGAAGGGCGCACTGTGCGGCGGTATGTGGACCAGCTGATCGAGCTGGACGTACCCGTGGAGTCGGTGCGCGGCCGCTACGGCGGGTACCGGCTGGCTCCCGGGTACCGCTTGCCTCCGCTCATGCTCAGCGACGACGAGGCGCTGGCCGTGCTGCTCGGCCTGGTCGCCGGTCGCCGGGCAGAGCTGACGATGACGGAGCGCACGGCGAACGAGACGGCATCAGCGAAGATCCGGCGGGTGCTGCCCAAGCACATCGCCCGCCGGCTCGACGCACTCCTGGAAGCTCTCGCCTTCACGGATCAGCCCGGCGAGTTGGACCACCCGGACGCCGGGCTCCTGCTCACCATCGCCGATGCGGTGCGCCACCGCCGACCGGTCTCGATCCGCTACACCGACCGCGGCGGACGGCGCAGCGAACGCACACTGCACGCGTACGGGATCGTCGCCCATGCGGGCCGGTGGTACGTGACGGGCAAGGACGCCCAGGTCGGCGAGGACCGAACCTTCCGGCTCGATCGCATCGCAGCCGCGAGGGCCCTGCCCGGCTCATTCGAAGCGCCCGTGGGTCCCGGTCCGGCACAGCGCGTGTTGTCAGGGTTCGCCACTGCCGAGTACCGGCATCAGGTCACGTTGCGGATCCACGGGACAGTCGAGCAGATCCGCGCCCGCCTCCCCGCCAGCGTCGCGAACCTGGAGGAGCACGAGCCCGCGGCCGGCCAGGATCCGGCGGCTGAGCACTGGCTGCGCGTCGAGCTACGGGCGGAGCGGCTCGACTGGTTGCCTCCAGTACTCGCCTCACTCGACCGGCCGTTCGTCATCGAGCGCCCCGAAGAACTCCGCGCCCTCGTCATCGCGCTCGCCGACCGCCTCACGTCGTACGCCCACCGAGCCTGACCGCGAGGCGTGATCCGTGGCTTTGCCGGGCCGGTGGCTTCGGTTGGCAGCGGGTGAGGAGGTGACGGTGCACGGCCGGGACGGAGGTGAGGCGCAGGGTGTAGCCCTGGCCGCGCCGAACGGTTGTCCCTTGGTCGAGCGCGGCCCGCTCTGCGGGCTCCAGGTCGACGGCACGGAGGAAGTCGGCGACCTTGCCCGGCATGTCGAGGGTGACCGGTAGTTCTGGGGCGGGGGCGTCCGGGTCGGCGGCCGTGTGCTCGGGCAGGAGGTCGGCGACAGCCGTGCGGATGGCGCCGCGGATGGCGCCATGGTCGCGGGCGAGGGCGGCGATGGAGCGGCCTTCCAGATACGCGGTGCGCACGGCGCCGGTTGTTTCGGCCGCCACGGCGGGGCGGCGGCCGCCCTTGCTGCCCTGGGCCTCGGCGGCGCGCAGTCCGTCGTAGGTCAGCTCGCGCTGGAGGTCGCGTTGGAGTTCGCCGGCGGCCGCGAGGGTCTGCACCACGAACTTCACGGTGGACAGCAACTCGCCTGTGCGCGGGTGGCGGGCGGTGAGGTCCATCGCGGAGAACGCTCCGTCGTGGATGCGCAGGGCCAGGCGGTCGCGGTGGAGGACGTCGAGCACGTCGAGGATGTGCTGATTGCTGCGTACGAGGCGGAACATCTCGGAGATGTGCACGGTGTCGCCGGGCCGCGCGTAGGTGAGCAGTTCGCGGAACTTCGGGCGTTGGAGCGGATGGAGGCGGCTGGAGGTGCCGGGGTCTTCCTCGAAGACGACCGTGTCCTCGATCCCGGCCTCGTCCAGGGCGAGGTCCTGGCGGGCGGTGGACTGCTGGTCGGTCGAGCCCCGCTTGTAGACGAGGTTCGCCACCCGGAGTGCCCTTTCACGCGGAGGATTGGACCTTGCTTGTCGTCAAACCCTGTCAGCAATCACCATCGGATCTGATGGGATTCGGGCCCTACCGATCCCGGAAATCCACGGGTTCATTGGACGTCCGGCCGCCCTGTCTTTAAACGATCGTTTGCCGACAGGAGGGCGACGCGTCCGGGTGTTGTAGTCGGGACAGACTGCTGTCTGCCATCGGTGAACACCACCCCGAGCGGGCGCAACGGTCATTACCGTCCAGTCGCATGACAACGATTACGACGCGTACGGTCGAGTATCCGGCCGACGGTTTGACGATGACCGGGCATCTCGCGCTCCCGGCCGGTGTCGACCGCCGGCCCGCAGTGCTGCTCGGACCAGAGGGCACGGGGCTCAGCGACGTCGAGCGCCGCAGGGCCGATGCTCTCGCCGAGCTGGGATATGTAGCGCTGGCCTTCGACCTTCACGGTGGGCGCTATTTGGGCGACCCCGAGGAGATGCTGGCCCGTTGCATGCCACTGCTCGCCGACCCCGACCGGATGCGAGGCATCGGCCACGCGGCGCTCGACGTGTTGCGCACCGAACCGCGGACCGACCCCGACCGGATCGCCGCCATCGGCTACGGCACCGGGGGCGCCATTGGGCTGGAACTCGGGCGCGACGGCGTCAACCTGCGCGCGATCGGGACAGTCAACGCACTCACCACGGGCCGACCGGGCGAGGCGGCGCGCATTCGCTGCCCGGTGTGGGCCGGGGTCGGGTCGGAAGACCCGATCATGCCGCCCGCCCAACGGGACGCGTTCACCGCAGAGATGGAGGCTGCGGGCGTCGACTGGCGCCTCGTGGTTTACGGGGGAGCCCTTCACGCCTTCCACCATCCACCGGTCGACCACACCGTGCGTCCCGGCGTCGGCTACCACCCACGGCACGCACAGCGAGCCTGGCGTGACGTCGTCGCTCTGCTCGCCGAGTGCCTGCCCGTCACGGATTGATCCGATCGGCTCCTGATACTCACTCCTGCCCATCGTCGTCTTCGTCCAGCTCCGACGCCTCCGGGTCGCGCAGCGGGCGCAGGGCGCCGACGGCCGGGGTCGAGGCCGTGAAGCTGTAGCGGCCGAGCAGGTTCAGGTTGCGGTGCTTGCACGATGGCGTTGAGGACCAGGCCGAGCGCGCCGAGCTGGTCCTCCATCCCGTCCCGGTACGCCTGGTGGATGGTGCCGCGCTTGCCGGGGCACACGTCGCGGGCGAGCTTGTGGCGGGACTCCTGCACGGTGAGCTGGCGGTTTCATCTGCCGGCGGTAGGTGTCGTCCACCGGGTCGACCACGCGCAGCAGGTGCTCGGTCTTCACGATCCGCCCGTACTCCGCGAACGCCGTCCCGGTCGTCCGCGTCGGCGGCCGGTGCAGCCGCTCCAGCTCCGAGAACCGCGACCCCTCCGGCGTCTTGAGCGTCGCCACCAACTCACCCGGCAACGCCGGTTCGGCGCGGCGGGCGGCACCCGCGACCGTGGCGTGCAGCCGCTTCTCCACAACCTTCCGGGCCTCCACAACCTTCCGGGCCTCCGCGACCTTCCGGGCCTCCGACACCTGCCGGGCCGGCACGCTCACCCCCCCCCGGCAGCAGCACCCGGTGACGGGCCAGCACGCTCACCCCCGGCAGCAGCACCCGGTGACGGCGCAGCCAGCCCACTGCCTGGTTGAACAGCGCCACCGGCCCCTCGGCGTGCGTCCACGCCCGCCCGTGCACGAACGCGCGAAACCGCCGGAACCACTCCGCGTCCTCGTACTCGCGGTACTCCTAGGCGTCCCGGATCTCCCACGCGTGCTCGTAGGCCGTCTTGGGCCGCTCGGTGTACCGCTTCACCACCGACGCGTCCTCGATGCCGAGCTGCGCGGCCAGATGCTCGACCACCGGCCACGGCGCATCGAGCGGATCGAGCGGATCGTTGGGGAGGAACCGACCGATGTAGCGCACGGTGCACATCTGTAGGGCGAAGCCGAGCTGGTGATGCTTTGAGCGCCGTAGCGAGATCAGATCCCGGTCCACATCGTCCAGGAAGAAGAATCGCTCCAGCCGGGGCGGGTCGGCTCCTCGGCGAACTTCCCGTACGCCTCGGCCTGCTCATCAGTCAGAAACTCCACCGGCACGAGGGGACCGTAGCCAGCGCCGCTACCCGCCCGGCGATCTTTCCGCGAACCCCGGCGGGCCCTCAACCGGTGTGCTGGCTGACCATGATCGTTCTCAGCGTCAACGGCTGTACCGATGTTCCCCGAGGCCGGAGCTGACGCACGGCGGCTCGTCGACGGAGGTGGGGCTGCTCACGGCGATTCCGTTCGCGCTCGCGCTCGTCGTCATGGTCGGCAATGCCGCCTGGTCGGACCGTACTCGGCGGTGGCGTGCCGCGGTCGCCGGGTCCCTCGTGGTCGGCGTCGTCGCGCTGCTGCTCGGCCAGGTGGTGGACGGCGGCTTCCTGCGGATGGTGCTGCTGTGTGTGACGGCCGCGGCGGTGTACGCGCCGTACGGGCTGTTCTGGGCGGTTCCCGGTGAGCTGCTGCGGTTCGAGGTGGTCGCGGTGGCCATGGGGCTGGTCAACGCGCTCGGTGATCTGGGCGGCTTCGCCGGGCCGTACCTGGTCGGCTGGCTGACCGATGTGACGGGCACGCGGCTCACCGGGTTCGTGGTGCTCGCGGGCTTCCTGGTGGTGGCCGCCGGGCTGGTGGCATTCGGGCTGCGCCCGACGGCAGCGGTGCTTTCGGAGAGAGGGACTCAGCCCTCGGCCGCCACCCGCTTCGCCCAGCGGTAGTCCGCCTTGCCGCTGGGGGAGCGCTGGATGCGGTCGGTGACCACGACCGTGCGGGGGATCTTGTAACCGGCCAGCCGGGTGCGGCAGTGGGCCTGGACGGCGGCCAGGTCCACCGGCCCGGCGCCCGGCCGCAGCTGCACCACGGCCGCCACCCGGCTGCCCCAGCGGTCGTCCGGCACGCCCGCGACCAGCGCGTCGTACACGTCCGGGTGGGCCTTGAGCGCCTGCTCGACCTCCTCCGGGTACACCTTCTCGCCGCCGGAGTTGATGCACTGCGAACCGCGTCCGAGGACGGTGACCACGCCGTCCGCGTCGACCGTCGCCATGTCGCCCAGCAGCACCCACCGCTCGCCGTCCGCCTCGAAGAACGTCTCGGCGGTCTTCGCCGGGTCGTTGTAGTAGCCCAGCGGCACGTGGCCGCGCTGCGCCAAGCGGCCGGGCTCACCGGGTACCACCGGAGCGTGCGTCACCGGGTCGACCACCGCCGTACGGCCGTTGACCCGGAGCCGGAAGCCGGCGTCGGCGCCCGCGTCCTCGGTCGCGGTGCCGTTGAAGCCGGACTCCGAGGAGCCGAAGTTGTTCAGCAGCATCGCGTGCGGGACGAGCGCGCTGAACTGGGTACGTACGGTCTCGGAGAGGATCGCGCCGGAGCTGGAGACGGCGAACAGGGACGAACAGTCGGTGCCCTTGAGGGGGCCGGCGAGGGCGTCCGTCAGCGGGCGCAGCATCGCGTCGCCGACGACCGAGACGCTGGTGACCCGCTCGCGTTCGATCGTCCGCAGTACCTCTTCGGGCACGTACTTGCGGTGAACGACCACTTTCTGGCCGAAGTGGAAGCCGATGAATGCGGTGAGGGTGGAGGTGCCGTGCATGAG
Organism: Streptomyces sp. NPDC026301; assembly: GCF_055567935.1. Classification (NCBI taxonomy): domain Bacteria; kingdom Bacillati; phylum Actinomycetota; class Actinomycetes; order Kitasatosporales; family Streptomycetaceae; genus Streptomyces; species Streptomyces sp. NPDC026301. Next base: position 150,543 of record NZ_JBVHPN010000014.1, read on the forward strand.
CGGGGGAGCGGGGAAGAAGACCAGGCCCTCGCCGCTCGCGGCGGCCCGTTCGGCCAGCTCCTCGGGGCGGGAGACCGGTTCGCCGGTGGGGGCGCCGCCGCCCGTCCCGGAGAAGAACAGGTCCTCGTGGCGCCAGACCACGCCCTTGGGCATGCCGGTGGTGCCGCCGGTGTAGATGATGACGCGGTCGTCGGCGCTGCGCGGGCCGAAGCCGCGGCCGGGGGAACCGGCCGCCTCCGCGTCCGTGAAGGACACCGGGCGGGGCGCCGGTTCGGGGGCGCCGGGCGGCGGGGCGCCGACCCGTACGAGGTGGCGCAGGCCCGGCGCGCGGGGCGCGGCGGCCGCCACCCGCCCGGTGAACTCCGCGTCGAAGACCAGCGCCACCAGGTCCGCGTCGCGGTAGAGGTAGACCAGCTCGTCCTCGACGTAGCGGTAGTTGACGTTGACGGGCACGGCGCGGATCTTCAGGCAGGCGTAGAGGGTCTGGAGGTACTCGACGCCGTTGTAGAGGTGCAGGCCGACGTGGTCGCCGGGGCGTACGCCGGAGTCCGCGAGGTGGTGGGCGAGGCGGTTGGCCGCCCCGTCCAGCTCGGCGTAGGTCAGGCGGCGTTCGGCGCCGCTGCCCGGGTGCTCCGCGTACACCAGCGCCTCGCGGTCCGGTACCGCGTCGACGATCGACTCGAAGAGGTCGGCAAGGTTGTACTCCACGTCTCCTCCTGATCGCGCGGCCGCTGGTCCGGCGCTCATTAGAGCGTCCGGGGGCGGAAGGGGGAAGAGCCCCGGCCAAGAAAACTGACTGAGTGTCAGGAAACCCTTGAAGTCGCCGTGCCGCTCCTGCAACCTGTTCTCGTTCCGGAGACGGGAGGACGCCCATGGGCGACACCGAACACGTGCTCACCGAGCGCGTAGGGGCATCGCTGGTACTCACGCTCAACCGGCCCGAGGCGAAGAACGCGTTCTCGCCCGCCATGCTCGTGGGCCTCTACGACGGCTGGCTGGCCGCCGACGCCGACGACGACATCAGGTCCGTCGTCCTCACCGGCGCGGGCGGCGTCTTCTGCGCCGGCATGGACCTCAAGGCGCTGGCCGGCGACGGCATGGCCGACGACGCGCACCGCGCCCGTATGAAAGCCGACCCCGACCTGCACTGGAAGGCGCTGCTGCGGCACCACCGGCCGCGCAAACCCGTCATCGCCGCCGTCGAAGGCCCCTGCGTCGCGGGCGGCACGGAGATCCTGCAGGGCACCGACATCCGGGTCGCGGGCGAGAGCGCCACCTTCGGCCTCTTCGAAGTGCGGCGCGGACTCTTCCCCCTGGGCGGCTCGACCGTACGGCTGCACCGCCAGATCCCGCGCACCCACGCCCTGGAGATGCTGCTGACCGGACGCCCGTACAGCGCGCACGAAGCCGAGTGCATCGGGCTGATCGGCCACGTCGTGCCCGACGGTGACGCCCGCGCCAAGGCCCTGGAGATCGCCGAGCAGATCAACGCCTGCGGGCCGCTCGCCGTCGAGGCGGTCAAGGCATCGGTGTACGAGACCGCGGAGCTGACCGAGACCGACGGGCTGGCACACGAACTGGCCCACGGCTGGCCCGTCTTCGGCACCGACGACGCCAAGGAAGGCGCGAAAGCCTTCGCCGAGAAGCGCCCGCCCGTCTACCGGCGCGCCTGATCGTCCACCGGCGCACCTGAGGAGCAGCCCGTGACCACCGAGACCCTCTCCGCCCCGCTCGTCGTCGAATTCCCCTTCACCCGCTCCCTCGGCCCCGTGCAGAGCGCCTTCCTCACCGGGCTGCGCGAACGCACCGTCCTCGGGGTGCGCGCCACCGACGGCACGGTGCTCGTGCCGCCCGTCGAGTACGACCCGGCCACCGCTGAAGAACTGCGCGAGCTGGTCCAGGTGGCACAGACCGGCACCGTCACCACCTGGGCGTGGAATCTGCACTCCACCGGCAAACACCCCCTCGACCGGCCCTTCGCGTGGGTGCTCGTCCGGCTGGACGGCACCGGCAGCTCCCTGCTGCACGTCCTGGACGCGCCCTCGGCGGAGGCCGTCGCCACCGGGATGCGGGTGCGCATCCGGTGGGCGGCGGAACGCACCGGGGCCATCACCGACATCGCCTGCTTCGAGCCGTACGACGGCGCCCCCGGGGACGCGCCCCGGGACCACAGCGGCGACTTCGCCGACGCCGTCTCCGTCGTCACCCTCCCCGCCCGCCTCGACTACACGTACAGCCCCGGCCGCGCCCAGACCGCCCACCTACAGGCGCTCGCCGAGCGGCGCATCGTGGGCGAGCGCTGCCCCGAGTGCCGCAAGGTGTACGTGCCGCCGCGCGGCGCCTGCCCTACGTGCGGCGTCCCCACCGGCGAACGCGTCGAGGTGGGCCCGAAGGGCACCGTCACCACCTACTGCGTCGTCAACATCAAGGCCAAGGGGCTCGATATCGAAGTGCCCTACGTCTACGCGCACATCGCCCTGGACGGCGCAGGGCTCGCCCTCCACGGCCGCGTCGCCGGCATCCCGTACGACCGGGTCCGGATGGGGATGCGGGTCGAGCCGGTGTGGAAGGAAGGGCAGCGCTGGCCCGACCACTACCGCCCCACCGGAGAGCCGGACGCCGACTACGACACGTACAAGGAGCTGGTCTGATGCGACAGCTCGACGCGCATCCCCGTCCGGACGTGGCGATCGTCGCCTTCGGACAGTCCGACCACGTGCCCGACAGCGCCGAGGTCTCCGAGGTGGAGATGCTGATGCCGGTGCTCAACGACGTGCTCGGCCAGGCCGCCCTGAAGGCCGGTGAGATCGACTTCGTCTGCTCCGGCTCCAGCGACTACCTCGCCGGGCGCGCCTTCTCCTTCACGATGGCGCTGGACGGCGTGGGGGCCTGGCCGCCGGTCGCCGAGTCGCACGTGGAGATGGACGGCGCCTGGGCGCTGTACGAGGCGTGGGTGAAGCTCCTCACCGGGGAGGCCGACACCGCGCTCGTCTACTCCTACGGCAAGTCCTCGCCCGGCGACCTCCGCGAGGTCCTCACCCGCCAGCTCGACCCGTACTACATGGCGCCGCTGTGGCCCGACTCAGTGGCGCTCGCCGCGCTCCAGGCGCAGGCCCTGTTCGACGCGGGCGCTGCGGACGAACGCGTACTGGCAGGGGTCGCGGCCCGCAGCCGTACCGACGCCGCCGCCAACCCCCACGCCCAGCTGCGCGGTGAGCACCCCATGGGCGAGCACGTCGTGGCGCCCCTGAGGCGCGGCGACTGCCCACCCATCGGGGACGGCGCCGCCGCCGTGCTCCTCGCCGCCGGGGACACCGCCCGAGGGCTGTGCGACCGGCCCGCCTGGATACGCGGCATCGACCACCGCATCGAAGCGCACGCCCTCGGCGTCCGCGACCTCACCGACTCCCCGTCCACCCGGCTCGCCGCCGAGCGCGCCGGGGCGTTCGAACGCCCCGTGGACACCGCGGAACTGCACGCGCCCTTCACCTCCCAGGAGATCGTGCTCCGCCGCGCCCTGCGGCTCGGCGACGACGTGACGGTCAACCCCTCGGGCGGCGCGCTCGCCGCCAACCCCATGATGGCCGCGGGCCTTATTCGGATCGGCGAGGCAGCGGCCCGCATCCAGCGCGGCGAGTCCCGGCGCGCCCTCGCGCACGCCACCTCCGGCCCGTGCCTGCAACAGAACCTGGTCGCCGTCCTGGAAGGGGAGTGAGGCCGTCATGAGCGCCGTCAAGAGCGCTGGCACGGGCAAGGAGCCCGTGGCCGTCGTCGGCATCGGCCAGACCCGGCACGCCGCAGCGCGCAAGGACGTGTCGATCGCCGGACTCGTCCGCGAGGCCGCCCTGCGCGCCCTGGAGGACGCCCGGCTGACCTGGGCCGACATCGACGCCGTGGTGATCGGCAAGGCGCCGGACTTCTTCGAGGGCGTGATGATGCCGGAGCTGTACCTCGCCGACGCGCTCGGCGCCGTCGGCAAACCCATGCTCCGGGTGCACACCGCCGGCTCCGTAGGCGGGTCCACCGCCCTTGTAGCAGCCAACCTCGTCGCCGCACGCGTGCACGGCACCGTCCTCACCCTCGCCTTCGAGAAGCAGTCCGAGTCCAACGCGATGTGGGGCCTCTCCCTGCCCGTCCCCTTCCAGCAGCCGCTGCTGGCCGGCGCGGGCGGCTTCTTCGCCCCGCACGTCCGCGCGTACATCCGGCGCACCGGCGCGCCCGAAACGGTCGGTTCCCTCGTCGCGTACAAGGACCGCCGCAACGCGCTCAAGAATCCGTACGCGCATCTGCACGAGCACGACCTCACTCTGGAGAAGGTGCAGGCGTCCCCGATGCTGTGGGACCCCGTCCGGTACTCCGAGACCTGCCCCTCCTCGGACGGCGCCTGTGCGATGGTCCTCACCGGGCGCGCCGGTGCCGAGCGCGCGCCGCATCCGCCCGCGTGGGTGCACGGTGGCGCGATGCGCAGCGAGCCGACGCTCTTCGCGGGCAAGGACGCCGTCTCGCCGCGCGCGGGCCGGGACTGCGCCGCCGACGTCTACCGGCAGGCCGGCATCACCGACCCGCGCCGGGAGATCGACGTGGTCGAGATGTACGTGCCGTTCAGCTGGTACGAGCCGATGTGGCTGGAGAACCTGGGCTTCGCGGAGGAGGGCGGGGGCTGGAAGCTCACCGAGTCCGGCGTGACGGAACTGGACGGTGACCTCCCGGTGAATCCTTCGGGCGGTGTCCTGTCCACCAACCCGATCGGCGCCTCGGGCATGCTCCGCTTCGCTGAGGCGGCACTCCAGGTACGCGGGCAGGCGGGCGAGCATCAAGTACCGGGAGCGCGGCGGGCGTTGGGGCACGCGTACGGGGGCGGCTCGCAGTTCTTCTCGATGTGGCTGGTCGGCGCGGAGCCGCCCGTGACGTGACCGGTCCGGTACGGGCGCGAGACGGGCGCGCCGTCGCGGCCTGTCGGTGGCCGGGCGCGGTGGCTAGGCTGGCACGGACCGACGGAGCCGACCGGGTGAGGAGCGGGAAACGTGGCCGAAAGCACCACCGCCGAGCAGCGGATCACCGGCGAGAAGCAGCCCGAACTGGATCTCACGCACGCCCAGTGGCAGCCCAGCGGGCAGGGCATGGGCGACGTCCAGATCGCCTTCGTCGACGGCTTCATTGCCATGCGGGACCGGCGCAGCCCCAATGGCCCGGCCGTCGTCTTCGGACCCGGCGAGTGGCGCGGCTTCGTCCGCCGCGCCCGCGACGGCGAGTTCGATCTGACCTGACCACGGTCATCCGGCCTGTCGGCGGTCAGGCGAGGACCACACACCCGCGTGCCCGCAGCACGCGCAGCGCCGGCGCGCCGTCGTCGACGGCGTTCCAGCGCAGGTCCAGCTTCTCCAGTGCCGGCCATTCCGGCAGCCAGTGGGGGAGCGTGCGGATCCGGTTGCCGCGCAGGTCCAGCCGGCGCAGCAGCGGCAGCCCGCGCAGTGCTGCGGGGACGTCGCCCAGCGCGTTCTCGCGCAGTTCCAGTTCGCGCAGCTCCCGGAGGCCGGCGAAGGTGCCGGGCAGCGCGGTGAGGTGATTGCCGCGCAGCCACAACTCCCGCAGCCGGGCGAGCCGGCCGAGCGCGGGCGGCAGGGCGGTCAGCGCGCAGCGCTGGGCCCGCAGCTCGTGCAGGCCCGCCAGCCCGCCCAGCGCGTCCGGGAGGCGGCGCAGCGGGTTGTCGCCGACGTTGAGGTAACCGAGACGGGTCAGCTCGCCGAGGGCCGCGGGCAGTTCGGTGAGCCGGTTGTCGTGGACGTACAGACAGCGGGACAGGCCGGTGAGCCCGCCGAGCGCGGCGGGCAGCCGGGTGAGCGCGTTGTGACCGAGGTCGAGGGTGTGCAGCGTGGTGAGCTCGCCGATCCGGTCGGGGAGGTCGGTGAGGGCGTTGTCGGCGAGGATCAGCACCCGCGGCCCCGGCGACGCCTCCCACACCTCCTCCGGTACGGAACCCAGCCCGGCCTTCCAGTAGTTGTACTCGTCGGACACAGAGGGTGCCTTAACGTTCGTGCTGTCGGGGCACCGGCACTCCCGGGCCCGCGGCCGGTGCTCCCGGGCCCGCGGCCGGTGTTCCCGGGCCCGCGGCCGGTACTCCTGGGTCGGCGGCCGGTACTCCTGGGTCGGCGGCCGGTACTCCTGGGTCGGCGGCCGTGAAGAGGTCGGCCCACGGGCGGCTGCGTACCGCGGCGGTGCCGCTGTCGTCGTAGCGCGGGGTCTCCCGCGACCACACGAGGTTACCGCTGATCAGATGCCGCATGCTCGCGACGTAGTGCGCCACGTGGTCGTGCACGGCGGAGGGCATGCCCAGCTCCTTGAGCGTCGCGGGCAGGACCGAGGTGAGCTCCTGGAACTGGTCCACGCGCGCGCTCGCCGTACGGGCGATCCGGCGCACCGCCTGGTCCAGCGTGCAGCCGGTCGAACGGTGCAGGATGATCACGCTGTTGTTGACGTCGCCGGCCGCCAGCTCCTTGTCCACGGACACGATGTCGTTGACGAAGATGACCGCTTCGGCGGTGAGCCGGCGCAGCTCCGCCAGGGGTGGTCGGCCGTGCAGCTCGCGTGGCAGGACGTAACCGCCGCAGCGCTCCGCGAAGTCCAGGCACGGCTGCACCCCTATGGAGTCCCGCCGCCCCTTGAGGTACTGCTCCAGCGGCAGTACCCCCTTACGGGTACGATTCTGCGCCTCCCAGTGGTACGCGGAGAGGTACCGCTCCCAGTGGCCCTTGAAGCGCAGCTGCCAGGCGCGCGGCGCGCCGTCGGTGATCCGCTGCCAGATGTCGCGGTAACCGGCCACCAGGGGACTGTCGGGCTCTTCGGGCAGCAGGTCCGGCGCGTCGTCCATCGTGCGCACCACCCGGTCCACGAAGTGCGCCACCGCCTCCGGGCATTGCCCCAGCGGGCCGTCGAACTGGTCGTCGAAGAGGAAGAACCAGGCGTTGAAGTCCGTGGCCAGGGCCAGCTCGGCGGCGTCGGCGTCGGGGTAGAAGTACGCCATGAGCCGGTCCAGCCGCAGCGCGTCGTACTCGGCGGTCGCCGCCTCCCCGCAGAGCATGCCGTACCCGTGCAGCCAGCCGAGCGTGTGCCGGCGGGCCGCCTCCACCCCGGGGTTGAGCCGGGCCTGGAACGGGATGCTGAGGGGCGCCGTACGCCGGGGGACGGGCGGCAGCGGGGCCGCCTCCGCGATGATCGGGTCGTTCATGGTCCGCCTCCTTTGCCGCTGCGCCCCGTGACGCAGCCAGGGGAGCCTGGGGCTCCTGCAACTACGAGTCAAGAAGGGAGCAGGTTTATCGGTCAATGAGTTCGTGCACGACGCCCGCTCGCGCCACCCGCGCAGGCGGAGGACCGCACGCCGTGCGCCGCCGCGGACGGCGCGGAATCGTGCGGTGCGCTCCAGCGGTCCATGGTCGAAAGTCGCTGAGGACGGTTCCCGGAGCCCCCGTCAGCGCTAGGCTCATCGCTGTATGCAGGAGGGGAAGGTCATGGCGGAGATGATCGGGCGATCGGGCCGGGTGCGCAGGCCGATGCTCGAGCGCGAGACGGAACTGAGCGCGCTGGACGGTATGTTGACCGACCTGTGCGGCTCGGGTGACGGCGCCGAGGGCGTGCGTACGGGCGGCCTGCTCGCCTTCGCCGGGCCGCCGGGCATGGGCAAGACCGCGCTGATCACCGAGGCCCGCCGGCGCGCCGTCGCGCGCGGCTGCACGGTGCTCCTCGCCCGCGGCGGCGAGCAGGAGCAGGAGGTGGCCTTCCACGTCGTACGCCAGCTGGTGCAGCCGGTGTTCGCCGCCGAGTCCCCCGAAGAGCACCGCCGCATCCTCGGCAGTTAGTACGACATCGTCGCGCCCGCCGTCGGGCTGGTCGCCGCCGACGGTGACGCCTCGCCCGACCCGCAGGGCGTCCGGGACGGCCTGGACTGGGTCGTCACCCGCTTCGCCGTGCACTTCTCGCCCGTCGTCCTCATCCTCGACGACGCGCACTGGGCCGACCCCGAATCCCTCGCCTGGCTCACCGCGTTCGCCGCCCGCGCGGAAGAGCTGCCCATACTGATCGTCGTCGGGTACCGCCCCGACGAGCTGCCGGCCGGCGCCGGCCCGCTGCGCCGGATCGCCGAGCGCAGCGGCTCCCGCCCCTTCGAGCTGACTCCGCTCACCCCCACCGCCGTCCGGCGCGTGGTGAACCACATGGTCGGGGAGGGCGCCGACGAGGCGTTCTGCCGCGAGTGCTGGGCCGTCACGGGCGGCAATCCGTACGAGGTCGTCGAGCTGAGCGCCAAGATCCGCGAGCGCGGCATCAAGCCGCAGCAGGCCAACGTCTCCCAGCTGCGCGAGCTGATCACCGCCATCAAGGACAGCGGCCTCGTCGAGCGCCTGGAGCGGCTCGGGACCGCGGCCGTCCGCTTCGCCTGGGCCGCCGCCGTGCTCGGTACGGAGGTCTCGCCGACGCTCGCCGCCAACGTCGCGGGCCTCGGCGCCGTGCAGGCCGCCGACGTCCTCGACCAGCTGCGCGAAGCGCGCATCCTCGCCCCGGCCCGCAAGTCCGACAACGGCAACCTCCGCTTCTTCCACCCGCTCGTCGCCAGCGCCGTCTACCAGGCCATCCCCGGCGCCCTGCGGGTCGCCCTGCACGGCCAGGCGGCCGCCGCGGTCGTGGACGCCGGCCTGGGCGCCACCGCCGCCGCCCGCCACCTGCTGGAAATGCACCCCGAGCACGACGACTGGGTCGTGCAGCGCCTGCGGGAGGCCGCCGCCGAGTACTTCAGGGCCGGGGCGCCGGACGCCGCCCGCCGCTGCCTGGCCCGTGCGCTGCGCGAACCGCCCTCGCTCCAGGACCGCGCCCGCGTCCTGTTCGAGCTGGGCTGCTCCTCCCTGCTCAGCGAGCCGGCCACCACCGTGAACCACCTCCGTGCGGCCCTGGAGGAGCACGAGCTGGAGCCCGAGCTGCGGGAGACGATCACGTACAAGCTGGCGCAGGCCCTCGCCCACAGCGACCGCCTGGGGGAGGCCGCCCAGGTCGTCGCCGGCGAGGTCCAGCGCGCGACGAACGCGCGCACCCGGCTGCGCATGCAGGCCGAGCAGTTCATGTACAACGCGTTCCGCGCCGACGAGCAGGACTCGCCGGCCCGCTCCCGGCTGCTGGCCAAGCTCGCCGACCACGTCACCGGGCGCGGCATGGCAGAGCGGTACATCCTCGGGCTGCGCGCCTGGGACGCCATGGTGCGCGGCGAGAGCGCGCAGACGGCGCTGCACTACGCCGAGGAGGCCCTCGGCGACGGGCTGCCGTGGACCGACGAGGACTGGGGCTTCGAGGTGCCCGTCATCGTCGCGCTCACCTTCATGTACTGCGACCAGCCCGGCCGCGCCGAGGAGCTGTTCCACCAGGGCATCGCCGAGTGCGAGCGCAAGGGCTGGCGCGGCGCCCACCTCTCCTTCGGGTACACCCTCCTCGGCTACATCCGCTACCGCCGCGGCCGGCTCGCCGAGGCCGAGGACCTGGTGCACGGCGGCCTGCGCATCGCGCACCGGGTGGGCCAGCGGGTGCCCGCCCAGTGGTTCGCCATCGGCATCCTCATCGAGATCCTGCTCGCGCGCGGCCGCGTGGACGAGGCCCAGGAGCTGGCCGACACGTACAGCTACGGCGAGGTCGTCCCGAACGCCGTCGTCTACCCCGACTCGCAGACCGTCTACAGCGAGCTGCTGCTCGCCCGCGGCCTGCACCGCGACGCGGAGCACCAGCTCACGGCCGTCGGCAGGCGCCTGGAGCCGCGCGCCATGCGCAACCCCGCCTGGTGCCCCTGGCGGCTCCACCTCGCCCGCGCGATCACCCTCACCGACCGGCCCAGGGCGCTCGCCCTCGCCGACGAAGCGCTGCAGCGCGCCCAGGACTTCGGTACGGAGTCCGCCATCGGACAGGCGCTGTTCTGCAAGGCCGGCGTGGTCGGCGGCGCGGAGGGCATGAAGCTGCTGGCCGAGGCGGTCCGCCACTTCGAGCGCTCGCCCTCCGCCTACGAGCTGGCCCAGGCGCTCGTCGAGCACGGCGCCGCGCTGCGCCGCGCCGGCCTGCCGCAGGACGCCGCCGACCGGCTCTACCGCGGTCTGGACGGCGCCCTGCACTGCGGCGCCGAGTCGCTGGTGGCGCGCGCCCGCGACGAGCTGTCCGCCGCCGGGCTGCGCCCCCTCCAGCTGCGCAGCTCCGGTACGGACACGCTCACCGCCCAGGAGCGGGCGGTGGCCGAGTGGGTCGTGCAGGGCTGGCCCAAGGACCGCATCGCCGTGGAGCTGGGCACGCAGCTCCCGGACGTCAGCCGGCTGCTGTCCGGTGTCTACCGCAAGATGGGCACGGACCGTAACGGCCTGGCCCGGCTGCTGGGGAGCGACGGCGTGGCCGCCGTCATGCGGCCGCCCGCCGCGCCGGAGGTGTGACGGGCGGCCCTGCGGCTTCCGGCCGCACGGCTTCCGGCCCTACGGCTTCCGGCCGGTCGGCGGCGCGGTACCGCAGGAGGGTGGCCGCGCGGGGCACGTACGATGGCTGTATGTCGTTCCTCCGCCGCCGTAGCGCCGCGCCCGCAGGGCCCGATTTCGATGTGCTCGCCATGGACCCCGGTGACTGGCCGGGCAATCTCGGCGCCGGACTGCTGCCCGCCCCCGACGGCAGCTGCCAGGGCGTCTTCCTGCGGTACGACCTCTTCGGCGGCCGCGGCCCCGCGATGATCATCGGTAACCTCCCGGAGGGCTCCCCGGCGCGCGAGCTCGGCGAGGGCGAGGTGCCCTTCGAGGTGGCGCAGCTGCTGGACGCGCTGGAGCACGACGAGGAGGTCACGGTCGTGGAGACCGAGGACCTCCCGGTCATGCACGACGACAACCTGCTGATCGTCAAGCGGATCAAGTGCTCCGAGGGCCGCGTCTCCTGCGTGCAGTTCGACCGGAGCGACGGCGTGCTGGTCACGATCGCGAGCTGGGACCGCCCGATCACCGACGACCTGTACGCGCTGCTGAAGCCGCTGCCGGCGGAGATGTTCCAGCAGGGCTGAGCGACGCAGGACTGCGCAGGGCCGCGTGCGGTAGGGCAGCCTGGCGGCCGCGGTTCCGTACGACCTCTTGTCGCCCTAGACATCGGACCTATAGCATCGGCGGCGCCCTGCCGGGGTGAGTCGTTCACGGGATCGCCGGGAGCCGCCGATGCGTACCGAAGTGGGCCGAAGAACCGCAGTACTGGGCGCCGTTGGGGTGGGCGGCGCGCTCGCCCTGGGGGTGGGACCGGGCGCCGAGGCACGCGGGCGATCCGCAGAAGCGGCGCCCGAGCCCTCCGATGAATACCTGCTCTGGTACGACCGTCCCGCCGATGACTGGGAGCGCGAGGCGCTGCCCCTCGGCAACGGCGCGCTCGGCGCCATGGTCTTCGGCACCGTCGCGAGCGAGCGGCTCCAGTTCAACGAGAAGACGCTGTGGACCGGCGGCCCCGGCTCCCCGGGCTACGACGCCGGCAACTGGCACAGCCCGCGCCCCGACGCCCTCGACCGGGTGCGGCGGCTGATCGACGACGAGGGCAGCGCCGACCCCGAGCGGGTCGCGGAGCTGCTGGGCCTGCCGAAGACCGGCTACGGCGCGTACCAGACGTTCGGCGACCTCCACCTCGACATCCCGGACGCGCCCGCCGCCCCGGCGGAGTACCGCCGCGACCTGGACCTGCGCTCCGCCGTGGCCGGTGTGCGCTACCGGAGCGGCACCACCACCCACCGCCGCGCGTACTTCGCCTCGCATCCCGCCGGCGTCCTCGTCGGCCGCGTCACCGCCGACCGCCCCGGCGCCATCGGCTGCACCGTGCGCACCACCTCGCCCCGCGACGACCGCACGGTCACCGCGCGGGACGGCCGGATCACCGTACGGGGCGCCCTCCAGGACAACGGCCTGGTATTCGAAGCGCAGCTGCGCGTGCTGGCCGAGGGCGGCACGGTACGGGACAACGCCGACGGCACGGTCACGGTGTCCGGCGCCGACACCCTGTGGTTCGTGCTCGCGGCCGGCACCGACTACGCCGACCGGCACCCGCACTACCGCGGCGCCGACCCGCACGACCGGATCACCCGGGCCGTCGACGCCGCGGTTGCCACGGGCTATGACCGGCTGCTCGCGGCCCATCTCCGCGACCACCGGCGGCTGTTCGACCGTGTCGCGCTCGACATCGGCCAGCGGATGCCGGCCGGCGTCCCGACCGACCGCCTGCTCGCCGCCTACACCGGCGGCACGAGCCCAGCCGACCGCGCCCTGGAAGCCCTGTACTTCGCGTACGGCCGCTACCTCCTCATCGCCTCCTCGCGCCGCGGCTCGCTGCCCGCCAACCTCCAGGGCGTATGGAACGACTCCACCACCCCGCCCTGGTCGGCGGACTACCACACCAACATCAACCTCCAGATGAACTACTGGCCCGTGCACGCGGCGGGCCTCGCCGAGGCCGCCGAGCCCCTGGAGCGCTTCGTCACGGCGCTGCGGCCGCCCGGCGCGGTCTCCGCGAAGGAGATGTTCGGGGCCCGCGGCTGGGTGGTGCACAACGAGACCAATCCGTACGGGTTCACCGGCGTGCACGACTGGGCCACCGCCTTCTGGTTCCCCGAGGCCGCCGCCTGGCTCGCGCACCAGCTCTACGACCACTACCGCTTCACCCGCGACCCCGGCTACCTGCGCCGCACCGCCTACCCGGCGCTGAAGGAGGCCGCGCTCTTCTGGCTGGACACCCTGCACACCGACCCGCGCGACGGCACCCTGGTCGTCTCGCCCAGTTACTCGCCCGAGCACGGCGCGTTCACCGCGGGCGCCGCCATCTCCCAGCAGATCGTCCGCGACCTGTTCGTCAACACACTGGAGGCGGCCCGTCTTACGGGTGACGACGCGGCGTTCCGTACGGAGCTGCAGCGGGCGCTGGACAGGCTGGACCCGGGGCTGCGCATCGGCTCCTGGGGCCAGCTGCAGGAGTGGAAGGCCGACCTGGACGACCCGGAGGACACCCACCGGCACGTCTCGCACCTCTTCGCGCTGCACCCGGGGCGGGGGATCGAACCCGGCAGTAAGTGGGCGGAGGCGGCGAAGGTCTCGCTGCGGGCGCGGGGCGACGGCGGCACCGGCTGGTCCAAGGCATGGAAGATCAATTTCTGGGCGCGGCTGCGCGACGGCGACCACGCCCACACCATGCTCACCCAGCTGCTGACCTCCTCCACACTGCCCAACCTCTGGGACACCCACCCGCCGTTCCAGATCGACGGCAACTTCGGCGCCACCGCCGGGATCACCGAGCTGCTGCTGCAGAGCCACCTCGACGCGATCGAAATACTCCCCGCCCTCCCGGCCCGCTGGCCCGACGGCTCGGTCACCGGCCTCCGGACGCGCGGCGACACGGCCGTGGACCTCACATGGTCGAACGGCGCCGCACGACGGCTGGTACTACACGCGGGCCGCGACGGCGAACTCCGGCTACGCGGCGCGCTGTTCACCCGCCCGTACGCCGTACGCGACCTGACGACGAACAAGGACCACGCACCCCGCACGGAGGAGGGCACGGCCCTCCTCGCGGCCCGTGGCGGTCACTCGTACGAGATCACTCCGGCGTAGCGCGCACCTCGCGGTGCTGGCAACGGAACCTATGCTTTCACCCTGCCGGCCCGGTACTCCAAGTAGCGTTGCTCGGCGATGCTGGCGGTGGACTTCGCGGCGCGCCGGTAGTGCTCGTACGCCCCGGCCGTGTCGCCGGTCTTCTCCAGCAGATGCGCCCGTACGGACAGCAGCCGGTGATGCCCGGCCATCCGCGCGTCCCCGTCCAAGGTGGCCAGCAGGGCCAGCCCGGCCCGTGGGCCCTCGGTCTCGGAGAGCGCGATCGCCCGGTTGAGGGTGACCATCGGGTTGGGTGCGATCCGTTCCAGGATCAGGTAGAGGGCGTGCACCTGCGGCCAGTTGGTCTCCTCGGCCGTGGCCGCGTCGGCGTGCGTGGCGGCGATGGCGGCCTGCAGCTGGTAAGGCCCCAGCGCCGGGCCGGCCAGCGACGCCTTGACCAGCTCTATGCCGTCGTCGATCAGCTCGCGGTCCCACTTCGTACGGTCCTGCTCGTCCAGCGGCACCAGGTCGCCGGCCGCCGTCGTACGTGCCGCACGGCGGGCGTGGGTCAGCAGCATCAGCGCGAGCAGCCCGGTCACCTCGCCGTCCTCGGGCAGCTGTGCGTGCACCATCCTGACCAGCCGGATCGCCTCGTGCGCGAGGTCGGCGCGGTGCAGCTCACTGCCCGAGGACGCGGTGTAACCCTCGTTGAAGATCAGGTAGAGCACGTGCAGGACGACCCGTAGCCGCTCCTCGCGCTCCGCGCCGTCCGGCAGGCTGAACGAGCTGCCGGCGGCCTTGACGCGCTGTTTGGCCCGGCTGATCCTGGCCGCCATCGTGGCTTCCGGCACGAGGAACGCGCGGGCGATCTCGGCAGTGCTCAGGCCGCCGACCGCCCGCAGCGTCAGGGCGGTCTGGGAGGCCGCCGTCAGCGTCGGATGGCAGCACAGGAACAGCAGGACGAGTGTGTCGTCGGTGTCCGGTACGTCCTCGGGCACCACCTCGGTGGCCGCCGCCGACTCCCGCTCGCGGCGCGCGTGGTCGCTCCGCATCTGGTCGATGAGGCGCCGGGACGCGACCGTCACCAGCCAGCCGCGCGGATTGCCCGGCACTCCCTCGGCCGGCCACTGCACGGTGGCGGCGAGGACGGCCTCCTGTACGGCGTCCTCGCACCCTTCGAACTGCTGGTGCCGGCGTACCAACGTGCCGAGGACCTGCGGCGTGAGTTCACGCAGCAGGTCCTCGAAGTCCGGTGCTGTCATGCCTCCAATTGTCCGTCGGCGAACATCACCTGCCGCACCTCGACTCCCAGCCCCTCGATCGCGGTGTCCGGGATCCGCGCCGCCAGCTCGATCGCCCGCTCCTTGTTCTCGCAGTCGATCAGGTAGAAGCCGCCCAGGTACTCCTTGGCCTCCAGGAAAGGTCCGTCGGTCACCACGGGCTGGCCGTTGCGCACGGACACCACAGCGGCCTGTGACGGGTCGACCAGTGCCTGCGTGGTGATCAGCTCGCCGGACTCCTTCAGCGCCTGGATGAACCTGCCGTGGCCGTCGCCGATCGCCGCCTTCTCCTCGTCCGTCAATGCGTCCAGTACGGCCGGGTTGATGTGCAGGCTGATCAGGAACTGCATCTCGTACTCCTCGTGATTCGCGAGCCCCGGCTGGGCCCTTCGCCGGTTGGTCGGAGCCGCCGCCGTCTTCTTGACACCCGCCAGGACTTTCGCACGAGTTTTTCGCCGGCGGACGGCCCCAGCGGGCCCTAGGGGCCCTCCACCCCAACCGGCGGCGGTGCCGTGGTCGCTCGCGGGATCAGTCGCGTCGGCAGGACGACGTGGCGGGACTGGTCCGTTTCCGGGTCGTTGATGAGGGCGCGGGCCAGCTCGCCTGCTGCTCGGCCGATCTCTTCCGGGGACTGGGCGATCGTGGTCAGGTCGGACCACTCGGCCATTTGGTGGTCGTCGAAGCCCAGTACGGAGATCCGTTCGGGCACGTCGATGCGGGACCTGCGCAGCGTCCAGAGCACCGAGACGGCGACCTCGTCCTGCTCGGCGAAGATCGCGGTGGGCGGCTCGCGCAGGCTCAGCAGCCGGCCGACCGCCTCGGCGGTGCGGCGCTTGTGCCCGGGCGGCGTGGCCACCACCAGCTCGTCGTCCCACGGCACGCCCGCCTCGGTCAGCGCCTGCCGGTAACCGAGCAGCCGCTCGTGCGAGCTGAAGGTGAAGCCGCTGGCCCCGATGGTCTGCACGAACGCGATCCGGCGGTGCCCGAGGCCGAGCAGGTGCCGGGTGCCGCCGCGGGCCCCGGCCACGTCGTCCACGTACACGCTGGGCCGGCCCGCGGCGTGCTGGCTGATGTAGACGACCGGCACCTGGAGGTCGTCCAGGCGCGCGCTCTCCTCCTCGGAGAGGTCGAAGGAGAACACCAGCAGCGCGTCGGCGTTGCGCCGGGCCGGCAGTTGTTCGAAGAAGGCGGCCCGCTCTGCCATGTCGGGGGTGACGTAGACGAGCAGGTCCAGGCCGGCCGCGCGCAGTACGGGGCCGAGGCTGGAGAGCGCCGAGCCGATGAACCAGGAATTGAGCGTGGGCGCGAGCACGGCGACCACGCCCGTGCGCCCGGTGACCAGGCTGGACGCCTGCCGGGAGACCACGAAGTTCAGCTCGCGCGCGGCCTGTTCGACGCGGGCGCGCACGTCGGGCGAGACGGTCGACAGGCCGCGCATGGTGCGGGAGACGGTGGAGGCGGACACCCCGGCCCGCTGGGCGACGTCGGCCAGCGTGGGGTGGTGCCGCTGGGCTGGTGGCATGAGCGGACGGTAGCACTCGGCGCGCCGGTCCGGAACCGTTCCGAGACAGCGCTGTCATGAGGATGGTGTGACAACGCTGTCTCGGCGGTTCCGCGCGTCTTCATGTGCATCTTTAGCCGCCAAGTACTGGTGAAAACCGGGCATAGCGCCCCGATGCGACCGGGAAATTACCTCGACGTAACGCGTTGACTTCCCCCACGTGTGCTCCTAGCGTGCAAGCGTTGTTACAGAGTGACCGCCGTCACCTGCCGCTCGCGCACCCTTTTTTCTCCCAACGCCCGCGATACGGGCGTCTCTTGTCCTGCCTGCTCGGGATGCGGCTGACAGCGCAGTCACACGGTCGGCGCACCGCTCGGGACCCCGCGTCCCGGGCGGTGCCCAGCTGCCAGGAGAGACAGTGAAGACCAGGACCACCAGGGCAGTACGGAGCGCCTGCGCGGGGCTCGTCGGGCTCGCCGCCGTCACGGCCTGTGGCGCGCCCGGCGGTACGGCGCCCGCCGCGCGGGCCGGCGTATTCGAGGGCCGCGGCCCCATCACGTACGTCGCCGGCAAGGACCCCACCGGCACCGTGCAAGCGCTGCTCGACCGCTGGAACAAGCGCCACCCAGAGGAGAAGGTCACCTTCGTCCAGCTGCCCACCGACCCCGACGCGCAGCGCCAGCAGATGATCCAGAACGCCGAGATCAAGTCCGACGCGTTCACGGTGCTCTCCCTCGACGCCGTGTGGACCTCGGAGTTCGCCGCGCACCGCTGGGTCGACCGGCTGCCCGCCGACCGCTTCCCGCTGCGGCGGATGCTGCCGCCCATCGTGCGGACGGCGACCTACCGCGGCGGTCTGTACGCGGTCCCGGCCAGCTCCGACGGCGGGATGCTCTACTACCGCACCGACCTGCTCCGCAAGGCCGGCATCGAGGAACCGCCGGTCACCTGGGCCGAGATGAAGGCCGACTGCGCCGAGGTGAAGAAGCTCCCGGAGGCGCGCGGGATGTCCTGCTACGCCGGGCAGCTCCAGAAGTACGAAGGGCTCACCGTCAACTTCGCCGAGGCCGTCAATTCCGCGGGCGGCACCGTCACCGACGCGCAAGGCCGCCCGCACCTGGACACCCCGCAGGCCAGGGCGGGGCTGGACTTCCTCGTCGACGCCGTCCGGGACGGCACGGCCCCGAAGGAGGCCATCACGTACCAGGAGGAGGACGCCCGGCAGGCGTTCCAGGCCGGGAAGCTGATCTTCGAGCGGCAGTGGCCGTACATGTATCCGCTCGCCTCGAAGAAGGACGGCTCCAGCAAGGTCGCGGGGAAGTTCGGCGTCGCCCCGCTGCCCGGCCTCAAGGGCCCCGGCGCCTCCAGCCTCGGCGGCCACAACCTCGCCCTGACCGCCTCGGCGAAGAACAAGGCGACCGCGCTGGACTTCATGAAGTTCTTCACCAACGAACAGAACCAGCGGTTCTCGCTCAAGTACGCGCCCGCCGCGCCCACCTACGACTCCCTCTACCAGGACGCCGCCCTGGTCAAGACGTATCCCTACCTCCCCACCCTCAAGCAGTCGATCCTGCATGCCGTGCCGCGCCCGCGGGTCTTCCAGTACGGCGACGTGACCGCGGCCGTGCAGCGCGAGGCGTACGCCGCGCTGACCGGCGGGAAGACCAGCGCCCAGGCGCTCAAGGACCTCCAGCGGGCCCTGCGGCACCCCGCGGCCGAATAAGGAGCCAGCCCCTCATGGCCGACACCCAGACACCCGCCCGGCCGGCCCCGGCCGCCGTGCGCGCGAAGCCACCCGCCCCGCCCGCCCGGCGCCGCCCGGCCCGGGCCACCGCCGGCACCGCCCGGCTCGCCACCCTCCTGGTCTCACCCACCCTGCTGGTCCTCGCGGTCGTCGTGCTCTACCCGACGCTCGTGGCGCTGAAGCAGTCGCTCTACGGCACCCGCGGCCTGGACCCGAAGACCGGATTCGTCGAGGACAGCGAGCCGTTCGTCGGCCTGCAGAACTTCGCCGCGATCTTCGGCGAGGCCGGCAGCCGCTTCTGGAACGCCTTCTGGAACACCACGTTCTTCACCGTCAGCACCGTCCTCCTGGAAACCCTCATCGGGGTCACCATGGCGCTGATCATGCACCAGGCGTTCCGCGGCCGTGCCCTGGTCCGCGCGAGCATCCTCGTCCCGTGGGCCATCCCCACAGCCGTCACCGGCCTCCTCTGGCGCTGGATCTTCAACAGCAACGGCATCGCCAACGCGCTCCTCGGCCGTCAAGTCCTGTGGACCACCGAGGGCTTCCACGCCAAGGCCGCCGTGATCATCGCCGACGTGTGGAAGACCGCGCCCTTCGTCGGCCTGCTCGTCCTCGCCGGCCTCCAGGTCATCCCCAAGGAGGTGTACGAGGCGGCCCGCGTGGACGGCGCCGGGATGCTCCGCCGGTTCTGGCACATCACACTGCCGCTGGTGAAGCCCGCGCTGCTGGTGGCCGTGCTGTTCCGCACGCTGGACGCGCTGCGCATGTTCGACCTGCCGTACCTCCTCATCGGTGCGCAGAAGACCTCGGTGGAGACGCTCTCGATGCTCGCCCAGGACCAGGCCGCCAACGTACGGTTCGGCCCGGCGTCCGCCTACGCGGTGCTGCTCTTCGTGTACGTCTTCCTCATCGCGCTGGCCTTCGTGCGGCTGCTCGGCGCCGACGTCGTCGGGGAGGACGACGCGGCTCCCCGGCGCCGCCGGCTGCTGCCGCGCCGCCGTCAGGAGGTTGCGGCATGACGATCCCGGCAAGCCTCCGCAAGTGGCTGTTGTACGCGGGCGTCGCCGCGGTGGTGGCCTACTGCCTCGCGCCGTTCTACTGGATGCTGGTCTCCAGCCTCCGCCGTACCTCCGACATCTTCGACAACTCCCTGCTCCCGGCGCCGCTCTCGCTGGAGAACTACCGCGCCGTCTTCGACCCCTCCCAGGCCTTCACCCGCGCCCTCCTCAACAGCCTGGTCGTGGCGGGCGTGACCACCTGCCTGGCGCTGCTGCTCGCGACCTTCACCGCGTACGCCATGGCCCGGCTGGAGTTCCGGCTCAAGCGGCTGGTGCTCACCGTGATCATCGCCACCTCGATGTTCCCGGTGGTCTCGATCGCCGTGCCGCTGCTGAAGCTCTTCGTCGAGCTGGGCTGGATCAACACCTACCAGGCCATGATCGTGCCGAGCATGTCCTTCACCCTGCCGCTCGCGGTCTGGAACCTCACCGCCTTCTTCCGGCAGCTGCCCGAAGAGCTGGAACAGGCGGCCATGATCGACGGCTGCACCCGCGGCCAGGCGTTCCGCAGGGTCATCGTCCCGCTCGCCGCGCCCGGCCTGTTCACCACCGCGATCATCACCTTCATCGCGGCCTGGAACGAATTCCTCATCGCCCTGTCCATGACCAACAAGCCGGAGATGCAGACCGCGCCGGTCGCGATCTCCAAGTTCTCCGGCGCCACCCAGTTCGAGACGCCGTTCGGCAGCCAGATGGCCGCCGGCGTGCTCGTGACCGTACCGCTCGTCATCGTGGTGCTGCTCTTCCAGCGCCGCATCGTCGCCGGCCTCACCGCCGGCGCCGCGAAGTAGCCCGGACCGCCCCGTACAAGGAGTACGTAACCCATGACCAGCACCGCACCCTGGTGGCGCGACGCCGTCATCTACCAGGTCTACATCCGCAGCTTCGCCGACGGGAACGGCGACGGCATCGGTGACATCGCCGGCATCCGCTCGCGGCTGCCGTACCTGAAGTCGCTCGGCGTGGACGCCATTTGGATCAACCCGTGGTACAAGTCGCCGCAGGCCGACCACGGTTATGACGTGGCCGACTTCCGGGAGATCGACCCGCGGTTCGGCACCGTGGCCGAGGCCGAGGCACTCATTGAAGAGGCCCACCGCAACGGCATCCGCGTCATCCCCGACATCGTGCCCAACCACGTCTCCGACCAGCACGCGTGGTTCCAGGCAGCGCTGGCCGCCGGACAGGGCAGCCCCGAGCGGGAGCGCTTCATCTTCCGGTCCGGCCGCGGCGCTGACGGCGCCGAGCCGCCCAACAACTGGAAGTCCTGCTTCGGCGGCTCTGCCTGGACCCGGCTGCCCGACGGGCAGTGGTACCTGCATCTGTTCGCCCCGGAGCAGCCGGACCTCAACTGGGAACACCCGGAAGTGCGCGCGGAGTTCGAGGACATCCTGCGGTTCTGGTTCGGCCGCGGCGTCGACGGATTCCGCATCGATGTGGCACACGGGCTGATCAAGCACCCCGAGCTGCCCGACCTGCCGTCCCGCGAGGACCCGAACGCGCTGGCCCCGCACGGCGGACTCGACCACCCCCACTGGGACCGCGACGAGGTGCACGAGGTCTTCCGCGCATGGCGCCGCGTGGCCGACGAATTCCCCGGCGACCGGAAGTTCGTCGCCGAAGCCTGGACGCACGCCCCCGACCGCCTCGCCAACTACGTACGCCCTGACGGCCTGCACACGGCGTTCAACTTCGACTTCCTGATGACCCCCTGGGACGCCAAGGAACTGCGCGAGGTCATCGACACCTCGCTCGCCACCCTCGGTTCGGTCGGCGCGCCGGCCACCTGGGTGCTCTCCAACCACGATGTGGTCCGCCACCCCAGCCGGTTCGGCCGCAAGGTGGTGAAGAAGTGGGTCGCCAACGAGGTCTACCGGCCCGAAGGCCCGCTCGACTTTGAACTCGGCACCCGCAGGGCCCGCGCGGCCGCCCTCCTGATGCTCTCCCTCCCCGGCGGCGCGTACATCTACCAGGGCGAGGAACTGGGCCTGCCCGAGGTCGAGGACCTGCCGGAGAACGTGCTCCAGGACCCGTGCTGGGAGCGCTCCGGCCACACCGACCGGGGCCGGGACGGCTGCCGCGTGCCGATCCCGTGGGCGGGCGAGCACGCGCCGTACGGCTTCAGCCCGGAGGGCGCGGCGGGCGCGCCCTGGCTGCCGCAGCCCCCGGAGTGGGGCGAGCTGAGCGTCGCCGCACAAGAGGGCGACGAGGACTCCATGCTGGCGCTCTACCGCCGCGCCCTGCGCCTGCGCCGCGACCACCCGGCGCTCGGCGACGGAACGCTGACCTGGCTCGACGCGCCGGACGGCGTGCTCGCCCTGCGTCGCGAGCCGGGCTTCCTCTGCGTGGTCAACCTCTCGGCCGAGCCGTACACCCTGCCCGCGCACGAGACCGTACTGCTGGCCAGCGGCCCGCTCGCGGACGGCCGGCTGGCGCCGGACCAGGCCGTCTGGCTCGCCCTGTGACCGCCCGGCCTACGGAAGGAGTAATCGGCATGGAGTACCGCACCCTCGGCCCCAGCGGCTGCGGCGTCTCGGCGCTGGCGCTGGGCACCATGACGTTCGGCCACGAGACCGACGAGGCGGGCGCACACGCCCAGCTGGACCGGTTCGTCGAAGCCGGCGGCACCCTCGTGGACACCGCCGACGTCTACACCGCCGGCGCGTCCGAAGAGATCATCGGGCGCTGGCTCGCCGCACGCCCCGCCGACGTCACCGACCGCGTCGTCCTCGCCACCAAGGGCCGCTTCCCCATGGCCGAGGATCCGAACGGCGCCGGGCTCTCCCGCCGCCACCTGCACCGCGCGCTGGACGCCTCGCTGCGCCGGCTCGGCGTCGAGACGGTCGACCTGTACCAGGTGCACGCCTGGGACCCGCTCACGCCCATCGAGGAGACGCTCCGCTTCCTCGACGACGCGGTGCGCCAGGGCAAGATCCACTACATCGGGCTGTCCAACTTCACCGGCTGGCAGCTCCAGAAGACCGTCGACATCGCCGACTTCCGGGGGCTGGCCCGCCCGGTCACCCTCCAGCCGCAGTACAGCCTGCTCTCCCGCGAGATCGAATGGGAGATCACCCCGGCCTGCGCCTCCGAAGGGCTCGGGCTGCTCCCGTGGAGCCCGCTCGGCGGCGGCTGGCTGACCGGCAAGTACCGCCGGGACGCCCGGCCCGCCGGCGCCACCCGGCTCGGCGAGAACCCGGAGCGCGGCGTCGAGGCGTACGACCGGCGCGGCCGCGTCGAGCGCACCTGGGCCGTCGTCGACGAGGTGCGCGCGGTGGCCGAGGAGCGCGGCGTCTCCATGGCGCAGGTCGCCCTCGCCTGGGTACGCGACCGCCCGGCCGTCACCTCGGTGATCCTCGGCGCGCGGACCGTTGAACAATTGGACGACAACCTCGCGGCGGCCGGCCTGCGGCTGTCGGACGAGGAACGGGACCGGCTGGACAAGGTGAGCGACCCGGGTGCCGCCGACTACCCGTACGGCGGCCCCGGCCAGGAGCAGCGCAGCCGGAAGGTGGCCGGCGGGCGCTGAGGGCGGACACGGCACGGCGGCCGGCGGGCCCGGAAGGACCCGCCGGCCGCCGCGTCCCGTCTAGCGGTCCGACCTGCGGATGTCGACGTCCGTCGCGCGGACGTAGCCGACCCGGTGGCCGACCTGGATCTCGTAGTACGCGTCCTTGCCGCGCACCACCGCGTGCTTGCTCGTGTCGAACGTCGGCGCGTAGAAGTACTCGCCGAGCGTCCGGCCGCCGACCGTGTAGCGCTGGCCGGCCTTGAGGGCGTACGGGAGCGGCGAGACCGCCTGGACCGGGACGCCGGCCGGGTAGGCGGCCTTCTCCGGGTAGGCCCGCCCGTAGACCGGGATCTCCGTCCGGCCCGCCTTCGGGACGGCCACCCAGCCCCTGGCGTGCACCGCCGTCGGCTCCGCGCCGGGGTTGTGGAACCACGCCTTCTGGCCGAGGTACCAGATCGCCGTCCAGTCGCCCTTCCGGTCCGCGACCGCGAACTGCTGGCCGGTGCTGGCACGAGCGCCGGTGTCGTTCACCCCCGCGGTGGAGTCACCGCCACCCGGGTGCAGCCCCTCGTCCTTGATCAGCGGGGCGTCCTCGCTGGGCGCGGAGTACAGGCGTACAGCGCCCGAGCCGTGCGCGGCGCACGGCTGGCCCGCCTTCTCGCAGCCCGTGTACGCAGGCTGGTTCTCGTCGTACTCCGGGCGGATGGTGACCAGGCCGCCGTGCGGCCCCGCGGTCGGCGCCAGCGGCCTGCCCAGCAGGTCGAAGTAGTGGTCCCAGTCCCAGTACGGGCCCGGGTCGGTGTGCATGCCCTTGATCGAGGCGGTGGTCGTCCCCGGCACGTTGTCGTGCCCGAGGATGTGCTGCCGGTCCACCGGGATGTCGTACTTGCGCGTCAGATACCGCACCAGGCGCGCGGAGGTGCGGTACATCGCCTCCGTGTACCAGGCGTCCGGCGCGACCAGGAAGCCCTCGTGCTCCAGGCCGATGGAGCGGGAGTTGATGTACCAGTTGCCCGCGTGCCAGCCGACGTCCTTGGTCGGGACGTGCTGGGCGATCAGCCCGTCGGAGGACCGGAGGCTGTAGTGCCAGGACACGTACGTCGGGTCCTGCACCAGCTTCAGGGTCGTCTCCCACGTCGCTTCCGTGTCATGGATGACGAGGTAGTCGACGGACTGGTCCTGGGGGCGGTCCGCCAGGTCGTGGTTGCCGTAGTCGTCGTCGCCGAGCTCCTGGTACGGAGCGGGCACCGACTCGCACGCCACCTCCGGCGGGCACTCGGTCTCCCCGGACTCCGCCTTGCGCAGGCCCAGTACGCGGGTCTGGGCGCGGTCGGGGGTCAGGCCCGGGGACTTGGCGAGGGTGACGCGCTGGCCCGCGTCGGTCGTCCGGGACGCGCCGCCGCGCAGCACGTCGTACACCTGGTCGGCGAAGACGGTGGCGCTCTTCGCCTCGCTCGCGCCCGAGTAACGGGCCACCGCCGCATACCAGTCGGCGGGGTCGGCGCTCGTCTTCAGGCCGAGCCGGCGCTGCTGGTCGGCGAGGAGGGCGGCGCCGCCGCTGATGTTCGCCGCGGCGTTCTCGCGCAGCTCGCGCGCGGACAGGCCGGTGAGCGCCGCGGCCTTCGGCAGGGTCCGCAGCCGCGCCGGCAACTGCGAGGTCTTCGGCAGCTTCGCCTCTGAGGTCTTGCGAGGGCGCGCGTCGTCGCCGCGGGCGTCCTCGGTGCCCTCGCTGTGGTGCGGCGCCTCCCGGGCGAGCGCGGTCCGCGCGTCGGTGAGGTGCATCGGGCCGTACCCGCCGGACACGCTGGGCGCGCCCTGGTGCCCGTCCCAGCGGGACTCCAGGTAGGCGACGCCCAGCAGCACGCTCTGCGGCACGTCGTACCGGGCGGACGCGTCGGCGAAGGCACGCTGGAGGGAACCGGTGTCCGAGCCCGCGGTGGCGGTGGGCGCGGCCGAGACCAGTGGCAGAAGGAGGGCGGCCACCGCGACAGCGGTACCGGCCCTCCTCGTCGTCCTGCGGGGGGTTCGGGGGGCGTCGCGTCTGGCGACGCCGACAGGGGCGGATCCTCGCAATGCAGCCTCCTCGGGCCGGCCCGTACCGGGCGGTGTGGCGGATGGTGCGCCGTTGGGCGTGCGGGAACCTGTCAAGAGGTATCGGTTCACCGACGATCCGTCAATCACCCCGCGACCGGCCGATTTCGCAGGTCGGCGCGGGGCCGGAGAAGTTTTCGCGCACCGGGCTCCGGGCCTGGGACGCGTCAGTGGAATGGACCAATGCCGGAGGGAACGCCGGGCCGTGCACCGTCTCGGAATCCGCACCGCCACAGGGGTGCTCGGGGGTGATGCCCCGGAGCGCGCCACCGTACGCCACCCTGCCGCGGCGGAGCGCGTACAGGAGAGCGGCGCCGCACATACAGGAGCGGCGCGCTCCTCCGTGGAGCGCGCAGAGAAGAGCGGCGCGCCCCAGTACAGGCGCGCCGCTCCCTTTCCCCCCGTCGGCGGATCAGCGGGTGCCGACCGCCGCCCGTACCGCACGCCGCGCCATCTGGGCGTCGTCGTGCAGCCGCCGCAGCAGCAGGCGCTGTTCCTCGCCCGCCGCGGGCGCCCCCGGCTGTCCCTGACCGGTGGGACCGGGCGGCACTTCATCCCGCATGGTCCGCTGTACCGCGGTCTCGTAGCGCCGGATCTCCCGGGTCAGCACCAGCATCAGATTGACCAGGAAGGAGTCCCGGGCGGCGGGGCCCGCGGCCTGCGCGAGCTGACTGATCTGGCGGCGGGCGACCGGCGCGTCCCCCAGCACCGACCACAGGGTCGCCAGGTCGTAGCCCGGCAAGTACCAGCCGGCGTGCTCCCAGTCCAGCAGCACCGGGCCGGCCGGCGAGAGCAGGACGTTGTTCAGCAGCGCGTCGCCGTGGCAGAACTGGCCGGGGGAGTGCGCGATGCCGTGCATCAGCTTCTGCAGGTCGCCCAGGTCCCGGTCGGTCAGCAGGCCGAGATCGTGGTACCGCCCGATGCGGTTCGCGTAGTCCAGGGGGGCGTCGAACATCCCGGCCGGCGGGCGCCAGAGGTTGATCCGGCAGATCGCCCCGAGCGCGGCCCGGACGTCCGCACGCGGCGGCGCCTCCGTGGGATGCCGCTGCACGGCCGCGACCCGGCCGGGCATGCGTTCGACGACCAGCGTGCAGTCGTCAGGGTCCGCGGCGACCAACCTCGGCACGCGCACCGGCGGACGGTGGCGTACGAAGGCGCGATACGCAGCTATTTCGTGCCGGAACCGCTCGACCCAGGCCGGCGAGTGGTCCAGTAAACACTTCGCCACCGCGGTCGAGCGCCCGGTCGTGCCGACGAGAAGGACGGATTTCCCGCCCCGCCGCAGTACCTGGACGGGGTTGAACTCCGGACAGATGCGCTGCACCGAGGCGACCGCCGCGCGCAACTGCGCGCCCTGGGGGCCGGACAAATCGAGTCTCCCGCTGAGCGGTTGTGGTGCTGCTCCCTGGGGGCGCCGGAGGCGGCCGCCCGGAGGCCCGGCGGCCATTCCCGAGGAGTGAGCGGGATCGAGGTACGGACCGCTGCCCGTGGGCTGCGGGCGGTACGGCCGGGTCGGGGCGGTCGCGGCGGACGATGCTGCGTACATGGGTGGATGAGGTCCCTTCGTGCGCCGACGAGTGGCGTTGCGCCACCGGCCCGGTGAGGGTTGCGACACCCTGGGGAATGCGTTTCCGCCACCGGGCCGGGGGCTGCGTCTCTACAGAACACGCGACTACGGGTGGCAGACCATCTGGCGCACCCTGGCGAACCCTGGCGAATGCTCGCCCGGCACATGACGGCCGGTTACTGTCAACTCAGTCGAGGAACCTGGGGGCTTGACGTGAACAGGGAGCCGAACACCCGTCTCGCGGACCTTTTCCAGCTCGCCGGCTGGTCGAAGGGCGAGCTGGCGAGGTTGGTCAACCGGCAGGCGGCGGCCATGGGCCACCCGCAGCTGGCGACCGACACGTCCCGAGTCCGGCGCTGGATCGACATGGGGGAGACCCCGCGCGATCCGGTGCCGAAGGTCCTGGCATCCCTGTTCACCGAGCGCCTCGGCCGTGTCGTAACCACCGAGGACCTCGGCTTCGCACGCTCAGGGCGCGCGGGGAAGCGGCAGGGCGCCGATGGCCTGCCGTGGCCGCCCGACCGTACGGCTGCGGTCCTCACGGAATTCACGGG
The DNA here is from genome assembly GCF_055567935.1 of Streptomyces sp. NPDC026301. Taxonomy (NCBI): domain Bacteria; kingdom Bacillati; phylum Actinomycetota; class Actinomycetes; order Kitasatosporales; family Streptomycetaceae; genus Streptomyces; species Streptomyces sp. NPDC026301. The sequence continues at coordinate 177,456 of NZ_JBVHPN010000014.1, forward strand.
AATGGACCTCATGCTCAACCGACGCGGCTTGGTGGGCGCGGGCGCGGCGCTCGCCGCCGGCTCCGCGCTCAGCAGCGCCATGTACGACTGGTTGCACGCCGACCCGGCCCTGGCAGCCGACGCACCCCGTACCGACAACCCTCTCGGCCCCCATACCCTCGACCAGACCGGCCTGGACCGCTATGAAGCGGCTCCCGTGGGCTCCCAGGAGATCGACGCGCTGGAGCGCTCGGTGGAGGTCTTCCGCGCCTGGGACGCGGCCCGCGGCGGCGGGCTGCAGCGCAAGGCCGTGGTGGGCCAGCTCAACGAGGTGGGCGGAATGCTCGCCTACCGCCATCCCGAACACCTCCAGCGGCGGCTGTGGGGCGTGGCGGCCAACCTCGCCGTCCTGGCCGGCTGGATGTCCCACGACGTGGGCCTGGAGCCCACGGCGCAGAAGTACTTCGTCATCGCCGCGCACGCGGCCCGTGAGGGCGGCGACCGCCCCCGGGCCGGGGAGGCGCTGTCCCGGGCGGCGCGCCAGATGGTCCACCTGGGCCGCCCGGACGACGCCCTGGACCTGATGAACCTCGCCCACTCAGGCTCCGGCGACGAGACCCTGCCGCGCACGCGTGCGATGCTGCACACGATCGAGGCGTGGGCGCAGGCGTCGAAGGGCCACGGGCAGGCGATGCGGCGCACTCTCGGCGAGGCCGAGGAGCTGTTCGTCTCGGACAAGCGGGACGTGCCGCCGCCCAGTTGGATGCAGAGCTTCGACGAGGCCGACCTGCACGGGATGCAGGCACTGGCGTACCGCACGCTCGCCGAGCACGACCCCAAAGCCGCCAAGCTCGCCCAGGGGCACGCGCGGCAGGCGCTGGCGCTGCGCAGGGACGGTTACCAGCGCTCGCAGATCTTCGACTATCTGTCGCTGGCCTCCGCCCTGTTCATCGCCAACGATCCCGAACAGGCGGATCGGTACGCGCGGCTGGCACTGGTGTCGATCGGGGAGAACTCCTCGCACCGCACCTGGGACCGGCTGCGCGAGATGTACCGCCTGACGGGGCAGTACGCCGACTACGCCAAGGTCCAGGACCTGCGCGAGGAGATCAGGCTCGCCCTGCCGAAGCAGAAGAAGCCGAAGGACCGCAACGGGCAGGTCTGAGCGACCTCCGTACCACCGCGGGAGATGCTGCCCCCAGGACCTCGGGGCGGTTTCCGGCGGTACCGTCAGCCCCCGTCGGGGCTCTTCATCGTCCCTCTTCACCGACCTGCGCGATCAACACGCAGGCATCGTCCTCTCGTTCGGCGTTGCCGAACTCCTCGACGACGGCTCGGACGCTGTCCTGCGCGCTCCGCGCCGCGGCGAACCGGGGGGCGAGGGCGAGCAGCCGCTCCGCGCCTTCGTGCGTGCTGTCCGCGTCGGGCGTACGGCGCCGGGGCACCAGCCCGTCGGTGTACAGCACGAGCAGGTCGCCCGGCTGCAACTGCACGCTGCGCTGCGTGTACACGGCCCCGGAGGTCGCGCCCAGCAGCACGCCCTCCGGCGGCTGCAGCGCCTGCCCCTGCCCGTCCCGGAACAGCAGCGGGGCGGGGTGCCCGGCCTGCGCCCAGTCCAGCCTGCGGGTGGCCGGGTCGAAGCGGCAGCACACCGCGCTGCCCAGGGCGGGCTGCGCGGAGGCGTCCAGGAGCTGGTTGAGGTAGCCCATCAGCGGGCCCGGCTCCTGGCCCGAGACGGCCATGCCGCGCAGCGCGCCGAGCAGCATCGCCATGCCCGACGTGGCGGTCACGCCGTGCCCGGTGAGGTCGCCGGCGCTCAGCAGCGTGCGCCCGTCGGGCAGCTGCAGCGCGTCGTACCAGTCGCCGCCGATGAGGGCGCTGGAGCCGGAAGGGAGGTAACGGGCGGCGAGGTCCAGGGCGACCGGGCCGCCGTGCGGGAACCGCAGGGAGCCGCGCCACGGCGGCAGCACGGCTTCCTGCAGCTCGACCGCAAGCCGGTGTTCGGTCTGTGCGATGTGCCGTTGACGCTGCAGCGAGTCACGGGTCTCGCGCACCGCCCTCTGGCTGCGTCGCAGCTCGCTGACGTCGCGCAGCACGGCCCACATGCAGGCCGTGCTGCCGTCGGCGTCGAGCACCGGCTCGCCCACCATGTGCACCGTGCGCACGCTCGCGTCGGCGCGCACGATGCGGAATTCGCCGTCGATCGGCTTGCCGTCCACCAGGCAGTCCGTGACCATCGCGGTCACCAGCGGCTGGTCGTCGGAGAAGATCAGGGAGGGCAGCTCGTCCAGGGTGAGCGGCCCGTCGGCGGGCTCCCGGCCGAAGATGCCGAACAGCTCTTCGGACCAGCTGGCCTCGTCGGTGAGGAGGTTCCACTCCGCGCTGCCCACGCGGGTCAGCAGCGAGCCGCGGGCGTGCGCCTCGGGGTCGGGCCCTGCCGGGGCCGCGGGACGCGGCAGGGGCTCGTCCGGGCCGTCCACGGGCCCGGTCGGCAGTCCCTCTCTGAGCTGGTCCAGATGTCCGCCGAGGTCGTCGAGGTGGTGGACCGCGAGGTCGTACAGGGCACGCTGCCAGCGCAGCCGGGCGTCCTCGTCCGGGTGACCTTCGGCGGCGGCCTCGCGGCGCACGGCGTCCAGGCCACCGCGGAGCCGGCGGGCCTGCGAGATGAGTGCGTCGACCGCGCCGCGCTCGGGCGGCTGGGCGGGATGATGGTCCGCGAAGAGATGGGACGGCATGACGTACTCCGATATCAGGCGGCGCGCGGCCATGTCTGTGGCCTCGTCGGCCATGTCTGTGGCCTCGTCGGCCATGTCTGATGGAAGGGCCGGTAACGACTGTTGCACAGGCTGCGACCGCGCGTAAGGGATTTGGCATGACCCGATACGGTGGTGCGCATGGCATATGCCCCCGGCTGCGCCTTGGCAACCCGCCCGGACGCTGCGGAATCCGTCGCTCCGGGCTAGGCTTCGGCCGCCGTACGGCAGTCGTTCCGCCGATCCACCCTGGGGAACGACGCATACGGCCCGCGGACACCGGCAAGAATGCCCGTCAGCGGAAATCCCGTTGCCAGCCAGTCCCCCGCACCGGATGCTGACCTCATGTTCGATCCAGACATAGCGCCCAGTGGCACCCTGCTCGGCCTCCTCCAGCGAGGCCGCGGCGACGGGACCCTGCATGCCTTGGCGGCGCCCCGGGCCGAGGCCCTGGCCGCCCTCAACGACAGTGTGCTGAGCGACCCCCGGCGCGACTGGCAGCTGGAGAACCGCTCGCTGTACTACGCACGCCTCTACATGCAGCTCGACGGCGGCCTCGAAGAGATCGAACGGCACCTCTTCCACCCCGACGACCGCACCGACACCCGCGAGGAGCGCACCGGCCTCGCGCTCTCCGTCCTGGGCCACCTCGCCTCCTACGGGCGCGACGCCGCGCTGCTCCTGTTGCGCAGCTACGCCGCGGTCGGCGGCAACTGGCGCTGGGCCCTGGACGAGCTCGCCCTGCGCGACGACGACGAGGGCCTGGCCTCCCTGGCGCCCGCCGTCCTGGCCCGGTTCCCCGAGACCCCCGAGGGCGAGGCCGAGCTGGCCGCTGCCGTACGGGACGCCTTCGAGCCCCGCCCCTGGCGGCTGTGGGCCGAGGACGCCCGGTACGGCGCCCGGGTGCGCGCCGCCGGCGAGCAGGGCTGCTTCGACCGCTGGCAGCGCCAGCTCACGCCGAGCGGCCCGCGCCCCGGCTGGAGCGTCCGTGAGGTCCTGCAGTGGGCCGAGGACGGCCGTGCCGAGCGGCCCGCCGAGTGGCGGACCGGCGCGGCGGCGCGCTGCCTGGCCGCGGTGGCCGGGCCCGAGGACCGCCCCGAGCTGCTGGCGGCCGCCCGCAGTGGTCCGGACGCCGCCCGCGCCGCTGCCCTGCGCCACCTCGCCGAGCGGGGTGACCCCGAGGCGCTCGACCTGATCGAGGCCGCGGCCTGCGACCCGCTCGCCTGCCCGGAGCTCGTCGAGGCGGCGACCGGCGCGTTCTGCCGTATGCGCTCCGTGGCGGCCGTCGGACGCGCCCGCGTGTGGGCCCGCCGCCCGGACCGGCTGGGCGCCGTGGCCGCCGCGCTGCTGGCCCGCCGCGGCGGCACTCGGGACGCCGACACGGTGCTCGCCGTGCTCCGCAGGACCGTGCAGGCCGAGGGCCCGGACGCGGCCGGCCTGTGGGAGCTGGCCGACGGCGTCGGACGGCTCGGCGTCGAGTGCGCCGCGCCCGTACTGCGCCACATCTACCGCGAAACCTCCTCCTCCCATCTGCGCGGCCGGGCCGCCGCCGCGCTGGCCGCCACCGATCCCGGCTTCGCGGCGGGCTTCGCCGTCGAGTGCCTGTGGGACTGCGAGGAGACCACCCGGGAGCTCGCCGCCCGTACGGCCGCTACCGGCGACGCCCGCGTCGTCGAACAGCTCCGTCGGCTCGCCGCCGACCCGGCCGAGGAGACCGAGGTCCAGACCGCCGTACGGGGCCGGATCGGCCCGGACGCGGCCGAGGTCTGACGGAGGCGCTGCGCTACGGGGGCCGGGCGCCGCCCTACGGGGGACCGGGATGCCGCCCCACGGGGCCCGTGGTCCGCTCTCCTCCCTTGTCTCCTCCATGTGGCGCGTCGTCGCTCTCCGTACGGCGCGCTGCCGACCCTCGTGCGGACGTGACCGACCACCCCACGGAGTACGCGGCCGTGGACGTCCCTACGGGACAGGGCCCAGGCGATGCGGGCAGAGGCAGGCCCGACTGCCCAAGGCCTCACGGGGTCCCGACGACAGAACGCTCATGGGACGTTCCCCCGCTGGAAAGATCCCCGTGGCCCGGTCCACGCACGGCCCGCCGACAACACGGGTATGCGTGTCGCCATCGTCACCGAATCCTTCCCGCCCGACGTCAACGGCGTCGCGCACTGCACCCTGGAAACCGCCCGGCACCTGGTGCGGCGCGGCCACGAACCGCTGGTCGTCGCCCCGGCGACGGCACAGGACCCGGCGGCCGGGCGGACCCCGCCGTGTCCCGTGGTCCGGGTGCCCTCGCTGCCGCTGCCCGGCTATCCGCAGGTACGGGTCGCGCTGCCGGGCCGCCGGCTGGCCGCCGCGCTCGCCGCGCACCGGCCCGACGTCGTCCACCTCGCGAGCCCCTTCGTGCTCGGCGTGCGCGGCATGGCGGCCGCGTCCCGGCTGGGCGTGCCGGCCGTCGCCGTGTACCAGACCGACCTGGGCCGCTACGCCCGCACGTACCTGGGCGCCGGCACGGGGGCGGCCTGGCGGCGGCTGCGCGCCGTGCACACCGCGGCGGACCGCACCCTCGCCCCCTCCACCGCCGCCGCCCGGGAGCTGGCCGCACAGGGCGTGCCCCGGGTGCGCCTGTGGCCGCGCGGGGTGGACTCCATGCGCTTCCACCCGGCCCGCCGCGACGAGGTGCTGCACAGCTCGCTGGCCGCCGGGCGCGAGGTGCTGATCGGATACATCGGGCGGCTCGCCCCGGAGAAGGAGGTCGGGCTGCTCCGGGAGGCGGCGCGGCTCCCGGGGGTGCGGACCGTGGTGATCGGTGACGGGCCGAGCGCCCCGGGGCTGCGCGCGGCGCTCCCCGAGGCGCGCTTCCTCGGCCGCCGTACCGGGGACGAACTGGCCCGGCTCTTCGCCACCCTGGATGTCTTTGTGCACACCGGGCCGTACGAGACCTTCGGCCAGACCGTGCAGGAGGCGATGGCCAGCGGGGTGCCGGTGGTGGCGCCCGCGGCGGGCGGCCCGCTGGACCTGGTGGCCCATGGGCGCACCGGACTGCTCGTACCACCCGGTGACGCCGCCGCGGTACGGGACGCGGTGCAGGTGCTCGCCGGCAGTCCGAAGCTGCGCGCCGCCTACGGGGCGGCGGGCCGGGCGGCGGTCGCGGACCGCACCTGGGAGGCGGTCGGCGACCGGCTGCTGGCGCACTACGAGGACGTACTGGGACAACGGGAGGCGGTGGCGGCGTGAGCGGCGTGAGCGGCATGAGGCGCGACGGTACGGAGCACAGCGGTACAGCGCGCACGGGGACGGCGCGCCACCGGGACACGGGTGCGGCCCGCCGCCGCGCCGAGCACTTCGGCCGGCACACCGCGGTCCACGCCTTCCGCACGGCCCACGCCGCCGCCCCGCTCGCCGGTCCGTTGTCACAATGGCCGCATGACGGGACGCTGGGAGTTCTGGATCGACCGGGGCGGGACCTTCACCGATGTGGTGGCGCGGCGGCCGGACGGCGCGCTGGTCACCCGGAAGCTGCTCTCGCACCACCCCGAGCGGTACGACGACGCGGCCGTCGCCGGGGTCCGTGAGGTGCTGGGGCTGGGTCCCGGGGAGCCGGTCCCGGCCGAGCGGGTGGCCGTCGTCAAGATGGGCACCACCGTGGCCACCAACGCCCTCCTGGAGCGCAAGGGCGAGCCCACCGTGCTCGTCACCACGCGCGGCTTCAGAGACGCGCTGCGCATCGCGTACCAGAACCGGCCCCGGCTCTTCGACCGGCACATCGTGCTGCCGGACGCGCTGTACGACCGGGTGATCGAGGTACCGGAGCGGGTGGACGCGCACGGGGAGACGGTCACGCCCCTCGACGCGGACGCGGCCCGGGAAGCGCTGGCCGCCGCGTACGAAGCGGGCTTCCGCAGCGCCGCCGTCGTGCTGCTGCACGGCTACCGCCACCCCGCCCACGAGAAGCAGCTCGCCGAGCTGGCGACGGACGCGGGATTCACGCAGGTCAGCTGCTCGCACGAGGTGAGCCCGCTGATGAAGCTCGTACCGCGCGGTGACACCACCGTGGTGGACGCCTACCTGTCGCCGATCCTGCGGCGCTACGTGGAGGAGGTCGCCGCGCAACTCCCCGGTATCCGGCTGATGTTCATGCAGTCCAATGGAGGGCTGCGGCAGGCGGAGCACTTCAGGGGGAAGGACGCGGTGCTCTCCGGGCCGGCCGGTGGCGTCGTGGGCATGGTCCGCTCCGCCGCCGAGGCCGGGCACGACAAGGTGATCGGCTTCGACATGGGCGGCACGTCCACCGATGTGTCGCACTATGCGGGCGAGTTCGAGCGCGTCTTCGGCAGCGAGGTCGCGGGCGTACGGATGCGCGCGCCCATGATGAACATCCACACGGTCGCGGCAGGCGGCGGCTCCGTCCTGCACTTCGACGGCCGCCGCTACCGGGTGGGACCCGACTCCGCGGGCGCCGTCCCAGGGCCCGCCTGTTACCGCCGCGGCGGCCCGCTCACCGTCACCGACGCCAACGTCATGCTCGGCCGCATCCAGCCCGCGCACTTCCCCGCGGTGTTCGGGCCGCACGGTGACCAGCCGCTGGACCCGGAGGAGGTGCGTGCGCGCTTCGAAGCGCTCGCGCGGGAGGCGGAGCGGGCGGTGGGCGACCGGCGCGGCCCGGAGGAGGCCGCCGCCGGGTTCCTGGACATCGCCGTGCTGAACATGGCCAACGCGGTCAAGAAGATCTCCGTGCAGCGCGGCCACGACGTCACCCGGTACGCGCTCACCAGCTTCGGCGGCGCGGGCGGCCAGCACGCCTGCGCGGTCGCCGACGCGCTCGGCATCGGTACCGTGATCGTGCCGCCGCTGGCCGGCGTGCTCTCCGCGTACGGGATCGGGGTCGCCGACGCCACCGCGATGCGCGAGCAGTCCATCGAGACCGAGCTGACGGCCGACACCATGGACCGCGTCCGCGCGACCTGTGACGACCTCGCGGCGCGCACCCGTGAGGAGCTTCGCGCCGACGGCGTGCCCGAGGAGAGCATCACCACCCGGGCCCGCGTCGTCCTCCGGTACGCGGGCACCGACGCGGGCATCCCCGTGCCGCTGGCCGGCGCGGACGACATGGCCGCCGAGTTCGCGCGCGTCCACCGTGCCCGGTACGCCTTCACCATGGACAAGCCGCTGATCGCCGAGGCGGCCTCCGTGGAGGCCGTCGGCGCGGCCGGCGGCACTTCCGGGCACCGCAGCCTCGCCGCCGAGCGGGAGGGCGAGCTGTGGCCGCTGGACACGGTACGGATGTTCGTCGCGGGGAGGCGCCAGGAGACCCGGCTGTACCGCCGGGAGGACCTGCGGCCCGGTGACGCCGTGACCGGGCCAGCGATCGTCGTCGAGGACGACGCGACGACCGTCGTGGACCCCGGCTGGCAGGCGGCCGCCGGCGACCACGGGCACCTGCTGCTCACCCGGGTCGAGGCGCGTCCGGAGCGCACGGCCGTCGGTACCGCCGCCGACCCGGTCATGCTGGAGGTCTTCAACAGCCTCTTCATGGCCATCGCCGAGCAGATGGGCGTACGGCTCGAACACACCGCGCACTCCGTGAACATCAAGGAGCGGCTGGACTTCTCCTGCGCGCTCTTCGACGCCGCCGGCAATCTGATCGCCAACGCGCCGCACATCCCCGTCCACCTGGGCTCGATGGGCGAGTCCATCAAGGAAGTGCTGCGCCGCCGCCGGGACGACATGCGCCCCGGCGACGTGTACGCGATCAACGATCCGTACCACGGAGGAACGCACCTCCCCGATGTCACGGTCGTCACCCCGGTCTTCGACGAGCAGGAAGAAGAGCTGCTCTTCCTGGTGGCCTCCCGCGGCCACCACGCCGAGATCGGCGGCATCACGCCCGGCTCCATGCCCGCCTTCAGCCGCACGATCCAGGAGGAGGGCGTCCTCTTCGACAACTGGCTGCTCGTACGGGACGGCCGGCTGCGCGAAGAGGAGACGCGACGGCTGCTCACCGAAGAGCCGTACCCCTCGCGCTCCCCGGACGCCAACATCGCCGACCTCCGGGCGCAGATCGCCGCCAACGAGAAGGGCATCAGGGAACTGCACAAGATGATCGGGCAGTTCGGTCTCGAGGTGGTGCGCGCCTACATGGGCCACGTGCAGGACAACGCCGAGGAGTCGGTGCGCCGGATCATCGCCGGGCTCGCCGACGGCTCCTTCCGGTACGAGACCGACAGCGGCGCGGAGATCCGGGTCGCGCTGACCGTGGACCGGGAGGCGCGCTCCGCGGTGCTCGACTTCGCCGGTACCTCGCCCCAGCAGCCCGATAACGCCAACGCGCCCAGCTCCGTGGTGATGGCCGCCGTCCTGTACGTCTTCCGCACCCTGGTCGCCGAGGACATCCCGCTCAACAGCGGCTGCCTGAAGCCCTTGGAGGTGCGCATCCCGGAGGGCTCGATGCTCGCGCCGGTCTTCCCGGCCGCCACCGTCGCCGGGAACGTGGAGACCTCCCAGGCGGTCACCGGCGCGCTCTACGGGGCGCTGGGCGTCCAGGCCGAGGGGGCGGGCACGATGAACAACGTCACCTTCGGGAACGACCGCGTGCAGTACTACGAGACGGTCGCCAGCGGCTCGGGCGCGGGCGACGGCTTCCACGGCGCCGACGCCGTGCAGACCCACATGACCAATTCCCGCCTCACCGACCCTGAAGTGCTGGAGTGGCGCTACCCGGTACGGGTGGAGGACTTCTCTGTACGGGAGGGCAGCGGCGGCCCAGGTCGGTGGCACGGCGGCTGCGGCGTCACCCGCCGGATCCGCTTCCTGGAGCCGATGACGGTGGCGCTGCTGACGGGGCACCGCAGGGTGCCGCCGTACGGCATGGCGGGCGGCGGGCCGGGCGCACCGGGCGAGAACCGCGTGGAGCGCGCGGAGGGCGGCACGGAGCGGCTGGAGGGGTGCGACGTGGCCGAGGTGGGCGCGGACGACGTGCTGGTGCTCCGCACGCCGGGCGGGGGCGGATACGGGCCGCCACGGCGCTCGTAGCCGCGCGCGGCCCGGCAGTTAAGTCTTCTGAGTCGCTGTGTAAGAAGTCTTGTCCCGGAGGCCGGTGGGTCTTAGGTTCCCGGGCATGGCACACGAGACCGCCGACGAGCGGCACGAGCCCGACGACGTTCCCGTAGGTCACCGGCTCCGTGCCCTGCGGCGCGCTCGGCGGCGGACCCTGCGGGCCGTCGCCGACGCCGCCGGGATCAGCGAGGGGTACCTCAGCCAGGTCGAACGCTCCATCGCCAACCCGAGCATCGCCACGCTCCAGCAGATCGCCGCCGCGCTCGGCCTGAAGATGGGCGATCTCTTCGCCGCGGACTACGCGACCGGACCGCGCGTCCTGAAGGCGGCCGCGGCGCCGAGCCTGACCTTCGGGGTGCTGGGGCGCAAGTTCCGGCTCACCCCGGGCCCGCAGCACCACCTGGAGGCGTTCCTCGGCGAGTTCGAGCCCGGCGGGTCGACCGGCGACCGGCCCTACACGCACGGCGACTCGGAGGAGTTCCTGTACGTGCTGGCGGGCGAGGTCGAACTCCACCTGGAGGGCGAGCGCTTCTCCCTCGGGACCGGCGACAGCATCCGGCACAGCAGTGCCGTCCCCCACAAGCTCGTGGAGACCGGCGGCGCCGGCGCCAGGGTCCTGTGGGTGATCAGCCCGCCCAGCTACTGAGCGACGGAGGTCGCGATGACGTTGAACGGCAACATCTCCTTCTGGTACCGGCAGACCGGCATTCCCAGCCGGCGCGACCCCCTGGACGGCCCGGTCGTCGCCGACGTGTGCATCGTCGGCGCCGGCTTCACCGGACTGTGGACCGCGTACTACCTCAAGAAGGCCGACCCGGGCCTGCACATCGTCGTACTGGAGCGGGAGTTCGCGGGCTACGGAGCCTCGGGCCGCAACGCCGGCTGGCTCAGCGGCAAGATCGCGGGTTCCCCCGCGGTGTACGCACGGGAGCGCGGGCCGCAGTCCGTACGGGAGCTGCAGCGGGCGATGAACGCCACGGTGGACGAGGTCATCGCGGTGGCCGGGGACGAGGGCATCGACGCCGACATGGTCAAGAGCGGCTATCTGAGCGTGGCCCACCGGCCCGCCCAGTTGCCGCGGCTGCGCGCCGCACACGAGAAGTCCCGGCACTGGGGCAACGAGGACGAGGTCCTGCTCTCGGGGCGCGAGGTGCGCGACCGGGTGGACGTGGCCGGCGCGCTGGGCGGCGTGCACAACCCGCACTGCGCCCGTGTCCACCCCGCCAAGCTGGTGCAGGGCCTCGCCCGGGCGGTCGCGGCCCTCGGGGTGACGATCCACGAGTCCACGCCCGTCACCCGCATCGCACCGGGGCGCGCCGAGACGCCCTTCGGGACGGTGCGGGCCCGCCGCGTCCTCCGGGCCACCGAGGGGTTCACCAGCGACCTCTACGGAGAGCGTCGCACCTGGCTGCCGATGAACTCCTCCATGGTGGTCACCGAACCGCTGCCCGAAGAGGCGTGGAAGGCCATTGGCTGGGACGGGCACGAACTGCTCAGCGACCTCACGCACGCCTACACGTATGCGCAGCGCACGGCGGACGGCCGCATCGCGATCGGCGGGCGCGGCGTCCCGTACCGCTTCGGGTCCCGCGTGGACCGGGACGGCCGGACCAGCCCGAAGACGGTACGGGCGCTGCGCGACACCCTGGCTCGCCTGCTGCCCGCGACCGCCGGTGCGCGGATCGACCACGCCTGGTCGGGCGTACTCGCGGTGCCGCGCGACTGGTGCGCGTCGGTGTCCTTCGACCCGAATACCGGGCTGGGCTGGGCCGGCGGCTACGTAGGGCACGGCGTCGCGGCGACCAACCTGGCCGGCCGCACCCTGCGCGACCTCGTACTGGAACGGGACACCGAGCTGACCCGGCTGCCGTGGACGGGGCACCGGACCCGCGGCTGGGAGCCGGAGCCTGCCCGCTGGCTCGGCGTGCACGGCATGTACGCCGCCTACCGAGCGGCGGACCGCAGCGAGGCCGCGCGCCGCACCACCACCGCCCCGATCGCCAGGATCGCCGACCGCATCTCGGGACGCTGACATGCACCCCACCACTTCGCAGCCCGCCAGATCCGCCGCCCCCGAAAGCAACAGCCGCACCGCACGCCGCGCGGGGTTCGCCTCGTTTCGGCGCGCACGGCCGAGGAGTAGGACGACCGGTCGGAGAAAGGCCCTCAGGCGCCGCTGTGGGCCCGTACGAAGCGCACCGGGGTGCCCGGTGCGGCCTGGGCGGCGGCGGGCAGTGCGGACTCTCGTACGACGCCGATGACCGGGTAGCCGCCGGTCGTCGGGTGGTCGGCGAGGAAGAGTACCGGGAGGCCGTTCGGGGGGACCTGGACGGCGCCCAGGGCCATGCCCTCGCTGGGGAGTTCGCCGTCCCGAGCGCGCTCCAGGGACGGCCCCTCGGTGCGCAGTCCGATGCGGTTGCTCGCGGACGACACCCGCCAGACGCCGGTCAGGAGGGTGTGCAGCCCCGCGGCCGTGAACCAGTCGTGGCGCGGCCCGAGGCGGACGGGCAGGACCAGTTCGCGTGCCGGACCGGTGTGCGGGACCGCGTCCGCAGCGGGCACCGGCGCGCCCGGTGTGCCGAGCGGCAGCACGGCGCCGTCGGTGAGCGGGTCGGGGCCGAGCCCCGAGAGGAGGTCGGTGGCGCGGCTGCCGAGTACCGGCTCGGCCGCGATGCCGCCCGCGAAGGCCAGGTAACTGCGCAGCCCGTAGGTGGCGGTGCCCACCTCCAGGACGGCGTCGGCGGGTACGTGCACCGGGGCGCCCCAGGCGGCGGGGCGGCCGTCGACGGTCACCGGGCAGGGCGCGCCCGTGACGGCTACGGTGACGGCGCTGCGCATCCGTACCGCGCACCCGGTGACGGTGGTCTCCAGGGTGGCCGCTTCGGGGGCGTTGCCGACGAGGCGGTTGGCCAGGCGGTGGGCGTTCGCGTCGAGCGCGCCGGAGCGCGGGACGCCCAGGTGGGCGTGGCCGGCGCGGCCGAGGTCCTGGACGGTGGTCAGTGCTCCGGCGCGTACGACGGCGAATGCGCGGTCGGTCACTGGGCCGCCTCCGGGTGCGGGTCGAACGGCTGCGGGACGAAGCGTACGAGGGTGCCCGGTGCGAACAGTGCCGCCGGCTCCCGGGAGGCGTCCCACAGCACGGTGTCCGTGGTGCCCAGCAGCTGCCAGCCGCCGGGGGAGGAGCGCGGGTACACGCCCGTGTACGGGCCCGCGAGGGCGACCGAGCCGACCGGGAGGCGAGTCCTCGGGGTGGCGCGGCGCGGCACGTGATAGCGCTCGGGCAGGCCGGTGAGGTAGCCGAAGCCGGGCGCGAAGCCGCAGAAGGCGACGCGGAATTCGGTACCGGAGTGGATCCGTACGACCTCTTCCGGGGTGACGCCCCATAGTTCGGCGACGTCGGCGAGGTCGGGGCCGTCGTAGCGGACGGGCACTTCGAGGGTCTGCGCACCGGAGCGGGTGGCCGGCGGGACGTCCCAGCCGGCCAGCTCGGCCGCGAACCGCTCCGGTGCGGCGAGCCCGTCGATCAGTACGGTGCGCGCCGCGGGGACGATCTCGCGGGTGGCGGGCAGTCGGCCGGCCGCGGCGCGGCGCAGCAGTTCGGCGTGGAGCGCTTCGACGGCCGCGCCGCTGTCGAGTTCGACGAGCAGGCCGTGATCGCCCACGGGCAGCGTGCGCATACGAAGGCCGCGCTCCTCGGCGGAGGCCGGGAGTGCGGTCATGCGAACGCCGCCACGCGGACGCCGGCCGCCGTCAGTTCGTCGCGTACGCGCCGTGCGAGGTCCGCGGCGCCCGGGGTGTCGCCGTGCAGGCACAGCGACTGCACGTCGACCTCCACGCGCTCGCCGTCGAGGGAGGTGACGGCGTGGTCGCGGGCGAGGCCGAGGGAGCGCTTGACGACGGCGTCCGGGTCGTGGACGACCGCGCCGGGCTCCCGGCGCGGGACCAGGGTGCCGGCGGCCGTGTAGGCGCGGTCGGCGAACGCCTCGGTGACGGCGGGCAGCCCGGCGGCGCGCGCCGCCGCGTGCAACTGCGAGCCGGGGAGCCCGAGTACGGGCAGCGGGCCGGCCGCACGCCGGATGCCGGTGACGACGGCGCCGGCCTGCTCGGCGTCGTGGACGGCACGGTTGTACAGCGCGCCGTGCGGCTTCACGTAGGAGACGCGGGAACCGGCGGCGCGTGCGAAGACCTCCAGGGCGCCGATCTGGTACGCGATCTCGTCGGCGAGTTCGTCCGGGGGGACGTCCATGGCGCGGCGGCCGAAGCCGGCGAGGTCGCGGTAGGAGACCTGGGCGCCGATGCGGACGCCGCGCTCGGCGGCCGTCTCGCAGACCCTGCGCATCGTCGAGGGGTCGCCCGCGTGGAAGCCGCACGCGACGTTGGCGCTGGTGACGACGGAGAGCAGACTGTCGTCATCGGTGAGCTGCCACCGTCCGAACCCTTCACCGAGGTCGGCGTTGAGGTCGATCACCGGGTCCGTCATGTGCGTCCCTTCCAACAGGGCCGGCGGGGCCGACGTTTCTGATGCCGGCAGAGCCGGACGTGGGCAGGGCAAGGCAGAGCCGGCCGGCCCGTTTCCGTAGCGGCTGTCCTCCTGGGGCGCTCGGGCCGACCGGTTACCGCATCAAGCTAGAGGATTGTTGAACGATAGGACAAGAGGGTTGTTGTCTTGTTCGCCGATCTGGGATTGACTGCGTGCCCTTGTGGGCGGCCGCGCGGCCGCCGTACGCGGTCACGGTGACCAGGGGGACGAAAGTGAGGCGCGAGGTGGCGAAGGGGATCGACCGGCGGCTCGTGGAGGAGCCGGCCGGGCTGGCGATGGACCGGGCGCTGCTGGGGCGGACGAGTACCGCCGAGCGGGTCGCGGACATACTGCGCGACCGCATCGCGGAGGGGTTCTTCCCGCCCGGAGCGCGGCTGTCGGAGGACTCCATCGGCGGCGCGCTGGGGGTGTCGCGGAACACGCTGCGGGAGGCGTTCCGGCTGCTCACGCACGAGCGGCTGCTGGTGCACGAGCTGAACCGCGGCGTCTTCGTGCGGGTGGTCGCGGTGGACGACCTCGCCGACATCTACCGGGTGCGCGGGATGATCGAGTGCGCCGTGGTCCGCGGCCTGGGCGAGCCGCCGTACGCTCTGGACCAGGTCGAGGCGGCCGTGGTGGCGGGGGAGCGGGCCGCGCTGGAGCGGTCCTGGCAGGACCTGTCGACGGCCAACATCCGCTTCCACCAGGCGCTGGTCGCGCTGGCCGGCAGTCCGCGCACGGACGAGCTGATGCGCGGCGTCCTCGCGGAGCTGCGGCTGGTGTTCCACGTAATGGACGACCCGCGCCGCTTCCACGAGCCGTATCTCACGCGGAACCGCCAGATCCTCGAAGCGCTGCAGGGCGGCGACGTGGTCCAGGCGGAGCGGCTGCTCGCGTCCTACCTGGACGATTCCCGGGCTCAGCTGTCAAGTGCCTACGCCCAGCAGGTCGCCACGCAAGTTTCCGGCAGGTAACGAGAATCACCCGCCTATTGTCGGATCGTAGAACGATCCTCTACCGTCCTGGCACATCCCCACGAGACCCGTGGGTTTCTGCGTGCGAAAGGCGGTCCCGTGATCGTTCTTCTGGGCGTTCTCGTGGTGATCATCGGATTCGCCACGCGCCGCAATCCCCTGCTGGTGGTGGGGGTGGCGGGCATCGCCACCGGATTCCTCGGCGGCCTGTCGCCGCAGAAGGTGCTCGCCGCCTTCGGTGACGGCTTCGCCTCCAGCCGGGCGGTGACGATCTTCGTCATCACGCTGCCGGTCATCGGCCTCCTGGAGCGCCACGGCCTCCAGGAGCAGGCGCGCAACCTCATCGCACGCTTCGCGAAGCTCACCACCGGACGCTTCCTCACGCTCTACCTCGTGCTGCGCCAGTGCTTCGCCGCGCTCGGCCTGAAGGACCTCTTCGGGCCCGCCCAGACGGTGCGCCCGCTCGCCGCCCCGATGGCCGAGGGCGCGGCGGAACGCCGCTACGGAGCGCTGCCGGACAAAACCCGCGAGAAGATCCGGTCCTTCACCGCCAGCGCGGACAACGTCGGGCTCTTCTTCGGCGAGGACGTCTTCCTCGCCGTCGGCTCGATCCTCCTGATCACCGGCTTCGCCAACTCGACGTACCACACCCACCTCGAACCGCTGCAGCTCGCCCTCTGGGCCATCCCGACGGGGCTGTGCGCGCTGCTCATCCACGGCGGCCGGCTGCTGCGCATGGACCGCACGCTGGAGCGCGAACTGCTCGGCGCCCGCGTCGAACCCGCCCCCCAGGAGGCCACGAAGTGATCAAGGCAGAGTGGTTCTACTGGCTGGTCGGCGCGCTCTTCCTGGTGATGGCCGTACAGATGGCCGCCGACCGCAGCAACCCGAAGCGCTTCGGCACGGCGGCCTTCTGGGGCCTGCTCGGCGCCGGCTTCGTCTACAGCTCCTGGGTCGTCGACAAGTCGGCACCCGCCGAGCCGCTCGGCGTCGCGGTCCTCGTGATGATCTGCCTGGCCGCCTTCGGGTTCACCGGGCGCGGCAAGCCCCGGACGACGACCACGGAGGAACGGCAGGCGAGCGCCCGTAGGCACGGCAGCAAGCTGTTCATCCCCGCCCTGACCATTCCCGCCGTCGCCCTGGTCTGCGCCGTCCTCGTCCCCAAGCTCTCCCTCGGGGGCGCGCCGCTCCTCCAGGAGGGCAGCGAGACCATCCTCGGGCTCGGCATCGGCGCCATCGTGGCGCTCGTTCTCGCCATGGTCATGCTGCGCGAGAAGAAGGCCGCGGCGCCGCTGCACGCGGGCCGCTCGATGCTGGAGTCCATGGGCTGGGCGATGCTGCTGCCGCAGCTGCTCGCCACCCTCGGCACGATCTTCGCGGTCTCCGGCGTCGGCAAGCAGGTCGGCATCCTCACCGAGGCGGTGCTGCCGCACGGCTCGGTGGTCACCGCTGTCGTCGTCTACTGCGTCGGGATGTTCCTGTTCACGGTGGTCATGGGCAACGGCTTCGCCGCCTTCCCCGTCATGACCGCCGCCGTCGGCTGGCCCGTCCTCATCGAGCAGGCGCACGGCAACGCCCCGGCGATCCTCGCGATCGGCATGCTCTGCGGCTTCTGCGGCACGCTCGTGACGCCGATGGCCGCCAACTTCAACGTGGTGCCCGCCGCGCTGCTGGAGCTGAAGGACCAGTACGGTCCGATCAAGGCCCAGCTGCCCACCGCGGTCGCGCTGCTGGGCTGCAACATCGTCATCATGTCCGTCTTCGCGTTCTGACGCGGACCTGCCGAAACCGAGTAACACTCCATGACCCGGGTACTTCTGACCGGATTCGCCCCCTTCGAGGGGGAGCGCGTCAACCCCTCCTGGCAGGCCGTCCAAGCCGTCGCGGCCGACCCGCCGCCCGGCTACGAGATCGCGACCGCCGAACTGCCCTGCGTCTTCGGTGCGGCGAACGATGCCCTCCGTAAGGCCGTCGCGGACGCCGACCCCGAGGTCGTCCTCTGTGTCGGCCAGGCCGGCGGCCGCCCGGACGTCACCGTCGAGCGGGTGGCCATCAATGTCGACGACGCGCGCATTCCCGACAATTCGGGTGCGCAGCCCGTCGACGTACCGGTCGTCGAGGACGGCCCCGCCGCGTACTTCGCCACGCTCCCGGTCAAGGCGTGCGTCGCCGCCGTACGGGAGGCCGGGCTGCCCGCCTCGGTCTCGCAGACCGCCGGCACCTTCGTCTGCAACCACGTCTTCTACGGGCTGATGCACCTCATCGCCACCGAACGGCCCGCCGTGCGCGGCGGCTTCGTGCACGTCCCGTACGCTCCCGGACAGGTCACCGACCAGGGCAAGCCGTCACTCCCGGTCACGTCCGTCGCCCAGGCGCTGCGCGTGATCATGATCACGGCGGCGGAGCGCACCGAGGACATCAAGGCTGTGGGCGGCGCCACACACTGACCTGCCAGGCCGTGCCGTTTCGTCCGTTGTCAGTGCGACGGCCTAATCTGTTCACCGTGACTTCTCCATCCCCCCAGAGCGCTCCGCCCCAGTTCAGCGGGGTGACGCGGCCCGCGCCGGGCCCGGCGGCCGACGAGGGCCTGGCCCGGCGGCTGCGCGCGCTCGCGTGCACGGCCCCGCTGCACGACCTCGACGCGCGCAAGGCCAACCTCGCGGGGGAGTACGGCGTCTATGCCATGGCGGAGGTCGCCCTCGCCGCCATCGACCTGGTCACGCTCCACATGGACTTCGACACCGGCGCTGACCACGAACAGATAGTGGCCAGGCTGCAGCCCCGCATCGCGGCCCAGGCCCCGCGCCGCCCGGCGGCGGAGCACGAGCGCGTCGCCCGCTGGGTCCTGGAGAACCTGATCAACGTCGGCAGCGTGGACCGCGGCTTCCGCGCGGTCTACGGCACGTTCACCGCCGAGGGCGACTACATCCGCAGGGACTACGATTTCAAGCTCATCGAGGAGGTCCCGGGCCCCGGCGGCACGGTCTACCTCCGTACCACCGACGAAGCGGTCAACGTCCTGGTGGGCGCGCTGGACACGGACGTCACCAGCGCCCAGATCGCCGCCGAGGTCAAGCTCGAGGTGCTCATCAGCCGCGGCCGCCTCGCCGACGCCCAGCTCGCCGCCGAGCAGGCGCGGTACCGCACGGTGCAGTACGCCGAAACGCTCCGCAGGACCCTCGACGCCACCCGGCGCAACGTCCGCGCGGTCGACTGGCTGCGCGCCGTCCCCGACATGATCACCGAGGCGCTCGACCACGTCGCGGACCGGTACCGCCACGAGAACGCGATCCTGACCAACATCCGCCGCGTCCGGGACGAGGCCGAGGCCGGCGGGGATCCGAAGATGGGCGAGCACAAGCGCCGCGCCGCCGAGCTCGTCGACATCGTCAAGGACTGCATCCGCCGCCACACCCAGCTGCAGTCCCGCCTCCTGGAAGCGGGCCCGCTCTTCCGCGCCGAGCAGGACCGGCAGGCGTTCGCGCCGCCCGCCGCGCACGCCGGACTCGACCTGTACGGCCAGCTCGTCGCCCCCGTACTGCCGCTGCCCGTCGAGCAGTCCACCCGCGTCACCGACGCCTTCTTCGCCAAGGGCACCGGCCTGCGCACGCCCACCGCCGTCCGGGTCGGCGACCTGGTCGAGATGCTGCTCACCCCGCCCCAGGAGCGCGAGCACCTGGGCGCCGAGATGCCCGAGCCCGATCTGATCGCCACGCCCGACGACAGCCGGTTCAGCGAGGAGCAGCTGGACGCCGCGACCGCGCTGCTCACGCTGCCCGCGGACGCGCCGCGCAGGCTCTCCGGACTGCTCGCCGAAGCGCGCCGCCAGGACCCCGAACTGCCGTACCTGGTCGCGCTGATGGCCGTGCACGCCGCCAGCCCGCCGGTCGGCACGGCCTACCGCCAGGGCGAGGGGCAGCTGCTGTTCGCCGTGGACGACGGTACGGAGCTGGTCGACCCGGAGTTCGGCGGCGCCGACCTGATCGTGGGCACCGCCCTGCTGGACGCGGCCGGCATGGCGGCCGAGCGGTCGGAGGTGGCGTGATGCCGGGAGCCGTGGACGCCGCCCGCCTCAAAGGGGCCGTCGGAGCCGTGGACGCCGCCCGCCCCGAAGGGCCCGCCGCGGCGGGGCCCGCGCAGGGGCGCACCAGAGTTGAGACCGTGAGCCGCAAGGAGCCTGATTCGTGACCGAGTACGACGCCGACGACGCCGCGCGGCCGGACCCGACGGCCGCCGCGGGCGACGGCTGGGGCCTGCCCGCAGCCGAGGCGGAGCCGTCCGCCAAGGGCCCCGCGCCGGTCACCCCCGCCGACGCGGCGGACGCCGCCCGCCTGGTCTCCTTCGGCCTCCAGCCCAAGCTGCTGCCCGCCCGCGACGTCGAGTACGGCGAGCTGCTGCGGCGCTATCGGGACGAGCCCGCGTTCGCGCGGCTCGCCGACGCCGTCGCCTCCGGGCTCGGCCTGGTCGTCCTGGAGGTCTCCACCCGCGCCGGAATGGCCGTCACGGCCGCCGAGGACTCCGTCTTCGCGGTCCGCATGGGCGACTACGCCCGCCGCGCCTCCACGGACGCGGGCGACCGCTTCCTGCACGGTCTCGCGCACCTGGCCGTCGCCGCGATGGCCTTCCCGCGCCCCGAGGACCTCGCCGACGACGGCTACATCGGCCGCATCACCGTCAACGGCGTGGACGCGTTCGTCCGCCAGGCGTGCCGCCGCCTGGAGGAGCGCGCCGCCGAGGCCGGCGAGAACACCGACCCCACCAGCGGCGCGCCCGGCCTGGAGGCGTCCTGGCGGGTCTACGCCCGGCGCAGCTCGACGGGCGCCACGAAGGACGCCCGGCGGCTGGCCGGTTCGACCACGGGCATCATCGCCAAGGCCGTCTCCTTCCTCGTCGACTCCGGGTTCCTGCAGCGCACGGGGGACGACGCCGGAGGCGCGTACCGCACCACCGCCCGGTATCAGCTCCAGGTGCGCGACATGGCGGGTACGGCCGCCATGGCCGAGCTGCTGGAGCTGGGCGTGGTCCCCATAGCGGACGGCAGCGCCTCGCTGCTGCCCGCCGAGGACACCGACGACCTGGACCTGGTCGCCGACGCGGGACTGCCCTTCCACTCGGGCTGACCCGTCCCCGTACGCCGCGAGCACCCCACGACCGAGGGCCGGCCCCCAGCGCCGGCCACCCACCGACCACCGTCACGACAACGAG
The DNA here is from genome assembly GCF_055567935.1 of Streptomyces sp. NPDC026301. Lineage (NCBI taxonomy): Bacteria > Bacillati > Actinomycetota > Actinomycetes > Kitasatosporales > Streptomycetaceae > Streptomyces > Streptomyces sp. NPDC026301. The sequence goes on from NZ_JBVHPN010000014.1 coordinate 197,939, forward strand.
AGTCCGCCGCTATGTACGAGCTGTCCCGGGTTCGCCTCTACTCCATCGGGCCCGCCGGTGCGCGCTACGCCGACACGGTCCTGGACCTGCGCGGAGTCGGTGAGCCGGTGCCCCGGCCGGCCCCGGCGCAGGCGGACTTCTTCGAGGAGGAGCCGGTCGGCCCGCCGCGCCGCCCGGCCCCCGCCGGCGTGCTCTTCCTGGAGAACGGCGGCGGCAAGTCCGTCCTGCTCAAGCTGATCTTCTCGGTCATGCTGCCCGGCCACCGCAACACCCTCGGCGGCGCCAGCTCCGGTGTGCTGCGCAAGTTCCTGCTCGCCGACGACTGCGGCCACGTCGCGCTGGAGTGGCAGCACACGCTCACCGGCGAGACCGTCGTGGTCGGCAAGGTCAGCGAGTGGCGCGGCCGCCAGGTCTCCAACGACCCGCGGAAGTTCGCCGAGGCGTGGTACAGCTTCCGACCCGGCCCGGGGATGAGTCTGGACTCGCTCCCTGTGGCCGAGTCCACCGCCGTCCGCCCGATCGTCGAGGGCGCCTCCGGTGCCCAGGGCCGCCGCCGCACGATGAAGGGCTTCCGCGACGCCCTCACCGAGGCCGGCAAGAACTACCCCAACCTCGACGTGGCCTGGGTCGAGATCCACGAGCGCTGGAACGAACACCTGGGCGAGCTGGGCCTGGACCCCGAACTGTTCCGGTACCAGCGCGAGATGAACGCCGACGAGGGCGAGGCGGCCGGCCTCTTCGCGGTCAAGAACGACTCCGACTTCACCGACCTGCTGCTGCGCGCGGTCACCGACACCCGCGACACCGACGGCCTCGCCGACCTCGTGCACGGCTTCGCGCACAAGCTCGGCCGCCGCGCCGAGCTGACCGCCGAGCGCGACTTCACCGCCGGCTCCCTCGACCTCCTCTCGAAGATCGCCGAGAACGCCGAACACCGGGAGCGCGCACGGGAGGTGCACGCCGGGGCCGAGCGCCGCACGCGCCACCTCGCGCAGCGGCTGCACGCCCGCGCCACCGAGGAGCGCGGCCGCACCGCCGAACTGGCCGAGCAGGTCGCCGCCGCCTCCCACGCCGTCACCGAGGCCGAGTCCGGCCGCGAGCGCCGCTCGCTCATCTCCGCCGAGCTCGCCTACCGGCACGCCTCCCTCGCGCTGGCCGCCGCCGAGAAGGGCGCGGCCGCCCAGCGCCGCGAGCTGAACGACGCCCGCACGCTGCACTCCGCCTGGCAGGCCGCCGAGACCGTACTGCGGCACCGCGCCGCCGCCGACCGCTCGGCCCGCGTCGCCGCCGCGATCCAGGAGGCCGAGCGGGACGCGGCCCCCGCGCTGGCCGCCCGCAGCAAGGCCGCCGCCGACCTCGTACGGGCCCTGCACGCCGCCGCGACCGAGGCCGAGACCTGGGCCAACCAGGAGGAGGAGCGGTCCGCGGTCCTCCAGGAGACGGGCGAGTCGGCGCACCGCGACGCCACCGCCGCCGCGACCGCCGCCCAGCGCGCCCGCAGCGAGACCGAGCACCTCAAGCAGCGGCTGGCCGAGGTCGAGCAGGAGACGGCGGAGGCGGTACGGGCCGGCTGGCTGGACGACACCGCGCCGGACGCCGATCCGGCACGCGCCGCGCTCGCCGCGACGGACGCGGAGAAGGCCGCCGTCGAGTCCTGGGACACAGCGCGCGAGGCGGCCCGGCAGACCGGGGACCGCGCCAAGGAGGCCGCGGCGCGCCAGTCCCGCGCCGAACTGGCGGCGGCGCGCGCGGAGGACGCCGCGCTCGCGGCGGAGCGCGCGTACGACGCGGAGCGCCGCGCCGCCGAGTCCATCGGCGCCGAGCCGCGCCTCGCGGAGCTGCTGGGCATGGAGTCGGCCACGGGTACGCCCGCGGCGGTTCCGGGCGTACCAGGGCAGCGCGGCGGCCGCCCGCTCGCCGCGGAGTCCCGGCAGCCGCTCCAGGTGACGGTCCGCGTCGACGACGGCGAGGCGGCGGCGCCCGCCGAGGGCACGGACGACGCCGAGCCGGACGACGGGTACTTCGCAGGTCCCGTTATGGGAAGCGGCGCCCCTGTAGAGGCGCGCCCTGCGGCCCCTGAAGAGGCCACGTCCGCCACCGGGGACGCGATGTCCGTACGGAACGGCTCCTGGGCGTCCGGCGTCGTGGGGCTCGGGACCTCGGCCGACGAGGAGTCCCCCGAGGCCGAGGCCCGGCCCGCCGGGGGACACGGCACGTATGCCGCCGAGTCCGGCTCCCGGGACGAGGTCTCGGCGCGGATCGACTCCGATGCGGCGGACGGTGCCGCAGCGGCGGACGCGCCCGAGGGCGAGCCGGCCGAGGGCGAGTGGGCCGAGGCGGTCGACGAGGTGCCGGACGCCGCTGCCCCGGAAGATGCCGCCGAGGCTCCGCCCGCCGATGACGAAGCCTGCCCCGACGACGAGGGCGAAAGCCCGGCCGACGCGCGCGGCCGGACCGCCGTTCCCGCCCGCCCCGCGGGCTCGTCCGGCCCCCTCTCCGCCGAAGACGTCGACCGGAACGCCGACGCGCTGCAGGAGCTGCTCGACGACGGCGTCAGCTCCGCCGAGCGGCAGCTGTTCGAGATGCGGACCGCCGCCGCCGACGACTCGCGCATCCTCGGCGCGCTGGGCGACGGCGGACTGCTGCCGCCCGGCCCCGATGTCCTGGCGGCCGTCGAGTACTTGGGTGAGCACGGCGTCCCCGCCCTGCCCGGCTGGCGCTACCTCGCCCAGGCCGTCGACCCCGTCGACCACGCCCGCGTGCTGGCCGCCCGGCCCGAGCTGGTCGACGGCGTGATCATCACCGATCCCGACACCCACGCGCGCGCCCGCGACGTGCTGGCGCAGGCGGCCCTGCTGCCGCGCTCGGCCGTCGCCGTCGGTACGGCGGCGGCCCTGCTCGCGCCCACCCCGTCGCCGGACGCCCAGGACACCGGCGTCTTCCTCGTCCCGCCGAACCCGGCGATGCACGACGAGTCGGCCGCCGACGAGGAGCGGCAGGCGCTGCGTGCCCGGGCCGCGGCCCGCGACGAGGAGATCCGGCAGCTCGCGGCCCGGCTCTCCGCCGACCGCGCGCTCGCCGCCCGGCTGGCCTCCTGGCGTACGGGCTGCCCGGCCGGCCGGCTCGCCGAGCTGGCGGCCGCGGCCGAGGAGACCCGTACGACGGCCGACGCCGCCGCCGAGGAGCTGGCGGAGTCCCGTACGGTACGGGCCGAGGCGGACGAGGCGGCGGCCGAGGCCGCGCGCGTCCGTGAGGAGCGGGGCGAGGCCGCGCAGCGCGCCCGCCGGGTCGCCGACGCGCTGGCCGGGCTCGCCTACCGGCTCCGCGAGCGCGCCGCCTGGCAGAGCAAGCTGCGTGAACTGGCCGACGAGGGCGCGGAGTACGAAGCGCGCGCCGAGGAGTGCGTCGACCGGGCCCGCGCCGCCGACGAGGACCGGCGCGCCGCCCAGCGCGCCGCCGACGACGCCCGCCGCACCGCCCGCGCGCTGCGCGCCGAGCGCGCCGAGATCGCCGGCGTGCCGGACGACCTGGGCGAGGAGGAAGCCCCGCCGGAGTCCTCGCTGCCCACCCTGCGCGAGGCGTACCGTGCGGCGTCCCAGCTGTACGAGAAGGTCGGCGTCGGCGCCGACCTGCGTGCCGAGCAGGCCCGCGCCGAGGGCGACGAGTCCGCGGCCCGCAGGGAGCTGGACCGGCTGACCAACAAGGTGCGGTCCCGCGCCGAGCAGCTGCTGCAGAGCCCGGACGCGGCCGACGGCCCGTCCCGGCAGGCCGCGGCGGCCCGCGCGGAGGAGCTGGTCGCCATGCTGGAGTCGCGGGCCTCGGCGGCCAGCGAGCACCTGGGCCGGCTGCGCGGCGAGGCGGAGCGGCTGGCGCCGCCGGAAGGCGTCGAGGCGCACACCGAGCTGCCCGAGGAGCTGGTCCCGGCCGACGCCGAGCGCGCCAAGGAGCTGCTTCGCAGCGCCAACACCGAGCTGGCCACCGCCACCGACGCGCTGGAGACCGCCCGCGCCACCCACGCCGAGCTGCTGCGCGGCCACCGCGCCGCCGAGGACGCGGCCGGCGGCTTCGACGAGACCGCCGCGATGCTGCGCGACATCCTGCGCGACAACGGCCCCGAGGAGGACCAGGAAGCGCCCGAGCCGTACCGGGGCCGCCTGGAGGAGGCCCGGCAGGCCGCCGCCGAGGCCCGGCGTTCGCTGCGCGGCTGCGCGAGCGACCTCTCCTCGGCCGACTCGGCGGTCCGCGAGGCGAGCGACATCCTCGTACGGCACGCCAACTCCACCAAGTACGAAATGGTCAAGACCCCGGCCCGGCAGCAGATCCGCGAGCTGCCCGCGTCCGCGCTCCCGGACCACGCCGCCAAGTGGGCCGACGCGTTCGCACCCCGCCTGCGCGTCCTGACCGACGAGCTGACGCAGCTGGAGCGCAACCGCGGCAGCATCGTCGACCGGCTGCGCGGCCTGGTGGAGTCCTCGCTGGCCACGCTGCGTTCGGCGCAGCGGCTGTCCCGGCTGCCCGAGGGGCTGGGGGAGTGGTCGGGCCAGGAGTTCCTGCGCATCCGCTTCGACGACCCGGACCAGGCCACGCTCACCGAGCGGCTCGGCGAGGTCATCGACGAGGCGACCCGCGCGGCCGTCAAGCGCAACAGCGACCTGCGCCGGGACGGCATGTCCCTGCTGCTGCGGGGAGTCGCCGCCGCGCTCCAGCCGCGTGGCGTGGCCGTGGAGATCCTCAAGCCGGACGCCGTACTGCGCGCCGAGCGGGTCCCCGTCGGGCAGATGGGCGACGTCTTCTCCGGCGGCCAGCTGCTCACGGCCGCCATCGCGCTGTACTGCACGATGGCGGCGCTGCGCAGCAACGACCGCGGCCGTGACAAGGAGCGGCACGCCGGCACGCTGTTCCTGGACAACCCCATCGGCCGCGCCAACGCCACGTACCTGCTGGAGCTCCAGCGGGCCGTCGCCGACGCGCTCGGCGTCCAGCTCCTCTACACCACGGGCCTGTTCGACACCACGGCACTCGCCGAGTTCCCGCTGGTCATCCGCCTGCGGAACGACGCGGACCTGCGCGCCGGTCTGAAGTACATCAGCGTCGAGGAGCACCTGCGTCCCGGCCTGCCGCAGCAGCGGCCCGAGTCGGAGACGATCCACGGCGAGATCACGGCGACCCGGATGTTCAAGCGACCGGAGGAGCCGGCGCCGGAGCCGGAGCCGGAGCCGGAGCGGGGGCCGGGGCCGGAGAGCAGCCAGGAGTAGCCCGGTGGCGGTGGCTCACAACACCGCCACCGACCGCAGTACTTCACCCCGTTGCAGCCGGCCGAAGGCGCTCTCCACGTCGTCCAGGGGGACGGTCTCCGAGACGAAGGCTTCCAGGTCGAGTTTGCCGCGGAGGTGGAGGTCGATCAGGACGGGGAAGTCGCGGCTGGGCAGGCAGTCGCCGTACCAGGAGACCTTGAGGGCGCCGCCGCGGGAGAAGAGGTCGTGCAGCGGGAGGTCGACGTGCTGGTCGCGGTCGGGGATGCCGGCCTGGACCAGGACGCCGGCCAGGTCGCGCATGTCGAGGGCCTGACGGAAGGTCTCCGGGGTGCCGACCGCGTCGATCACGACGTCCGTGCCGTGGCCGCCGGTCAGCGAGCGGACCGCCGCTACGGGGTCGGTCCAGCGGGAGTTGACGGTGTCGGTGGCGCCGAAGCGTTCGGCGGCGTCCAGTTTGCGGGCGTCCACGTCCACCGCGATCACCCGGCGGGCGCCGGCCAGCGAGGCGCTGGCGATCGCGGCGTTGCCCACCCCGCCGCAGCCGATGACGGCCACGGTGTCGCCGTTGCCCACCCGCCCCGTGTGCACCGCCGCGCCGTACCCGGTCATCACCCCGCAGCCGATCAGCCCGGCGGCCTCGGGCCGGGCCGACGGGTCGACCTTCACCGCCTGGCCCGCGTGGACCAGCGCCTTTTCGGCAAAGGCGCCGATGCCGAGCGCCGGTGTGAGCGGGGTGCCGTCGAGCAGGGTCGTCGTGCCCTGCGCGGTGCGGGAGGCGAAGCAGTACCAGGGGCGGCCGCGGTGGCAGGAACGGCAGGTGCCGCAGGGGGCCCGCCAGGCGAGCACCACGTAGTCGCCGGGGGCGAGTTCGCCGCAGCCCGGGCCGGTCGCCTCGACGATGCCGGCCGCCTCGTGGCCGAGCAGATACGGGAAGTCCGCACCGGCGGCGCCGTCCCGATGGCGCAGGTCGGTGGGGCACACGCCGCACGCCTGGATCTGTACGAGCACTTCCCCGGGACCTGGGTCGGGCACCAGGACCGGCAGGACCTCGACCGGCGCCCCCTTCTTCACGGCGATGACGGCGCGGGCTTCGTGCGGCATGTCTTCACTCCTCGACAGCGCCTGCGGCGGCGGAGGGTAGGTGCCGGTACTCGGTGGTGGACAGATGCCGTTACTTGTTGCCTATCGTGCGGCCTGTTGCACCATAGGAGACATGCTGGGATTTGGACGGCGATCCGTCAAGAGGGTTCGGCGACCCGCGCGCAGCCCGTTTCCCGGCCTGATTCCTGGCCTGTTTCCCGGTCCGTTTCTCGGCCTGTTTCCGAGGCCGCTCGTCAGGCCGCGAAGCCCATGGCACGGGAGAGTTCGGCCGCCGCCTTCGCTGCCCGCTCGGCGAGCTCCGGCAGCAGTTCCCGCTCCATGCGGTACGCGGGCCCCGACACGCCGATCGCGCCGATCACCGCGCCGTCGTGCGCCCGTACCGGCGCGGCCACGGCGTTCAGGCCGACCTCCAACTCCTCGGCCGTGCAGGCGTAACCGAGCTCCAGCGCCTCGGCCAGCTGCGGACGCAGGGCCGCGGCGGTGAGGGTGTGCTCGGTGAAGCGGGGCAGCGAGCGGGTCAGCAGGCCGTCGCGGCGCTCCCGCGGCAGGTGCGCGAGCAGCACCTTGCCGCTCGCGGTGGCGTGCAACGGCGTGCGCCGGCCCAGCCAGTTGTACGCGGTGACCGCGGCCCCGCCGCGCGCCTGCATGATGTTGACCGCCGCGTCGCCGTCCAGTACCGCGATGTTGGCGGTCTCGCCGGTGTCCTCCGCCAGCGCGCGGCAGACCGGGGCGCCCTCCTGGGAGATGTCCAGCCGGATCGCGGCGGCGCCCGCCAGCCGCAGCACGCCCGCGCCCAGGTAGTACTTGCCGCGCTCGCCCTCCTGCTCGACCAGCCCGCGGTTCTCCAGGACGCCGAGGATGCGGAAGGCGGTGGACTTGTGGACGCCCAGCTCCTCGGCCAGCTCGGTCACCTTCGCCTCACCCAGCCGGGCCAGGATCTCCAGCACGCTCACCGCCCGGTCCACGGACTGGACGGAGCCGGCACCGCCGCGTGTGCTGTCGCCGGTTTCCTCGGTGGTCTCGTTGGCGCTCGTGTCGGTCGTCTTCGGCATGGGTCTGTGCGTCACCGCCCGGCGGCCCTGGGGGCCAGTCGTCGGGAGCCCGTCGTGATCCGCTCCCGGATCTCGGTCTGTTGCGCGGTCTGCTGTTGCGCATCGCGCGGTGCGATGCGTATGAAGCAACGCCATCATACCGATCAGTGCCAAGGGGGCCAGATGCTACTCGCAGCTTTTCGGAGTCCGGGCCTCCGGAAAGGGGGCCGGTGCCGGTAAAGGAGGAGCTCGGTCGCCGGTGAAGCGGCAGTCGGGCGGCAGTCAGGTGGACGTCAGGCGGCGGCCGAGCGCCGTTCCTGCCGGCGTGCGCGTCGCCGCTCCCGGCGCAGCGCCCTGGCCGTGCTGCTGGGGCGCGACTCCACGCCGTGCCGCTGGATCCACACCTGCCGGGTCACCCAGACGTCCAGTACGCCCCAGGTCGCGACCACGGTCGAGGCGACCGTACTGAGCACCGCGGGAAAGGCGAGCCAGGACCCGGCGAGCGTACTGAGGAAGGCCACCATGGCCTGGACGAGCGTCACCGCCACGATGATGACGGCCCGCACCGCGGCGGTGCGCACCGGATCGGGCATACGGGGGCGGGGGGACGGCTCTTCCTGCCACAGCGCGCCGTCTCTGCCGAGGTCCATGAAGCCGTCACTCTCCCCGTACTTTCCCCGCCTGTCCGGCTGTTCGGTGACTGCCCGGATTTCCTCCGGTACATGCCGCCGTGCGCCGTTACCCGGGACTCATGGTCGCCTACCGCCGGCGCCGCCCCGACGGCGGGGGCCGGTTCTTTCCGGCCAACAGTCGTGGCCCGGAAGGGGATACGAGTGGGGTGGTGGAGACCACACGGACGGGCGTGTTGTCCGGGAATCGCCGGACAAGGACGGCCATCCGGTCCTGACCTGCGGGCCGGTCCGTCGGACAGCTCTTCGAGTTGACCCCCCGACAGTAGTAGGCTCGCGCCGTTTGTTGACGGAACACCATCCCCGCGGGCCGGGGTTGACGTAGGGGAGGCCATGCGCTTTCGCGGGAAGTCCATCCGCCGGAAGATCGTGGCGTTGCTGCTCGTACCTCTGGTGTCCCTGACTGCCATGTGGGCCTTCGCCACGTACGTCACCGGCACCGAGGCACGCCAGTTGCTGAAGGTCGCGGTCGTCGTCGACAAGGTCGGCTACCCGGCCGAGGACGCGGTACAGGCCCTGCAGAAGGAACGTCGCGCCACCCTGGTCTACCTCGCCGACCCGCGGATCGCGGGCTCGCTGACCGACCTGCGCCGGCAGACCCTCGCCACCGACCGGGCCGTGGCCCGGCTGCGGGCCAACGCCAAGGGCTCCGACGTGCGCGAGGACCTCCTCGGCGGCGCGGGCTCGCGGCTGGAGACCGCCGTCAAGGCGTTCGCGCACCTGGACGAGCTGCGCGACCAGGTGGAGAACAACACCCTCACCCGCCGCGAGGCGTTCGACCAGTACAACGCCCTGGTCGACCCCTGCTACGACTTCCTGGGCAGCATGCACTTCCTGCCCGACCCGGACATCTCCAAGCAGGGCGGCGCGCTGGTGGCGCTCACCCGCGGGCGCGAGTCGCTCTCCCGGGAGGACGCGGTGCTCAGCGCCGCGCTGGTGTCCGGCTCGATGTCCCCGCGCGAACTGCGCGACTTCTCCGACCGGGTGGCCGAGCGCAAGGTCCTGTACGAGACCAGCCTCACCGCGCTGCCCGCCGCCGAGCGTGCCGTGTACGAGGACTACTGGAACGACGCCAAGCCGCGCGAACTGGAGTCCTTCGAGGACGCGGTGATCGCGGCGGGGCCGTCCGGCGCTACCGAAGCCATCAACGCCGAACGCTGGCACGACACCGCGCGACAGGTCCTCGGCGACCTGGACCGGATCAACAAGGAAGCGGGCGGCCGCTTCGAGGACCGGGTGCAGCCCGCCGCGATGACCGTGCTCGCCAGGGCCGCGTTCGCCGGCGTCCTCGGCTTCGTCGCCCTGCTCGCCTCGATCATCGTCTCCTTCCGGCTCGGCCGCCGGCACGTGAAGGACCTCAGCAGGCTCCGCAAGGACGCGCACGAGGTGTCCGGCGTACGGCTGCCCAGCGTCATGCGCCGCCTCGCCGCGGGCGAACACGTCGACGTGGAGACCGAGGCGCCGCGGCTGCAGTTCACCCAGGACGAGATGGGCCAGGTCGCCCAGGCGCTCAACACCCTCCAGCGGGCCGCGCTGGAGGCCGCCGTCAAGCAGGCCGACATGCGCCGCGGCGTCTCCGAGGTCTTCGTGAACCTCGCCCGCCGCAGCCAGGTCCTGCTGCACCGTCAGCTCACCCTCCTGGACGCCATGGAGCGCCGTACGGAGGACACCGACGAGCTGGCCGACCTCTTCCGCCTGGACCACCTCACCACCCGTATGCGGCGGCACGCCGAGGGCCTGGTCATCCTCTCCGGCGCCGCGCCGTCCCGGCAGTGGCGCAAGCCCATCCAGCTCATGGACGTCGTGCGGGCCGCGGTCTCCGAGGTCGAGGACTACGAGCGCATCGAGGTGCGCCGGCTGCCGCGGCTCGCGGTGGAGGGCCCGGCCGTCTCGGACCTCACCCACCTCATCGCCGAACTCCTGGAGAACGCCACCGTCTTCTCGCCGCCGCACACCGCCGTGCAGGTGGTCGGCGAGCGGGTCGCCAACGGCTTCACCCTGGAGATCCACGACCGGGGGCTGGGCATGGCGCCCGACGCGCTCCTGGACGCCAACCTGCGGCTCGCCGAGACCCCCGAGTTCGAGCTGTCCGACACCGACCGGCTCGGCCTGTTCGTGGTCAGCCGGCTGGCCCAGCGGCAGGGCGTACGCGTCTCGCTGCAGCCCTCCCCGTTCGGCGGGACCACCGCGGTCGTCTTCATCCCCGGCACGCTGCTGACCGAGAGCGCCGACGGGCGCACCGAGGGCGGCCGTGGCGAGGACACCGGCTCGGTGAAGCGTCCCGTGTCGGCCGAGGCGGCACGCGGCGGGGCCCTGGCGGCGCTCGCCCAGGTGCCGGTGGCACTGCCGGAGCGCGGCGCACCGGACGCCGCGGCGGAGCGGGCCGCTGAGGAGGAGGACGAGAGCGTCTTCCGCGGGCCCCGGAGACAGCGCCGTACCGAGGACGGCCGCCCCGCGCTGCCGACCGGCCCGGTGCCCGCCGAGCGCGTGGAGCACCGGCCGGCCGGCGACCCGCCCCCGGGCGGTGGCCCCGCGCCGCTGCCGCGCCGCCGCCGCTCCCCGGTCCTGGTCAGCGACCACGGCCGCGCGGTGGAGGACGCCGACGGGCCGGCCGCGGGGACGCGCGGCGCCGAACGGCCCGCGGAAGCGGCCCCGTCTGCGGAAAGGACCCCGTCCGCCGAGCGGGCGTCGTCCGTCGACAAGGTGGCGCCCGCCGGGAAGGTGGCGCCCCGCGCAGACGTGCCGTCCCCCGCAGAGGCGCCGTCCGCTGAAGAGGCGCCGCCCGCGCGGACGGTGCCCGGTCTGCCCCGGCGGGTACGGCAGGCCAGCCTCGCCCCCCAGCTCAAGACGTCGTCCGGCCGGCAGTCCGGCCCGGCGACCGAGGCCGCGGACCCCGCGGCCGACCGCGACGCCGAGGACGTACGGTCGCGCATGGCCTCGCTCCAGCGCGGCTGGCAGCGCGGCCGGCGCGAATCCGGCGAAGACGGCAGCGCCACAGCACCGAGAAAGAACATGGGAGGGGACGGTCGATGACCGCACCGAAGGCAACAGCAGCCGGGACCGCAGCGAAGGGCACGGGCGAACTGGGCTGGCTGCTCGACGAGCTGGTCGGCCGGGTGGGCTCCATCCGCGAGGCGCTCATCCTCTCCAGCGACGGCCTGGCCACCGGCGCCTCCGCCGACCTGCCCCGGGAGGACGCCGAGCACCTGGCCGCGGTCGCCTCCGGGTTCCACAGCCTGGCCAAGGGCGTCGGCCGGCACTTCGACGCGGGCCAGGTGCGGCAGACCATGGTCGAGCTGGACGAGGCGTTCCTGTTCGTCAGCGCCGCCGGCGACGGCAGCTGCCTGGCCGTGCTCGCCGACGCCGACTCCGATGTCGGCCTGATCGCGTACGAGATGACGCTGCTGGTCAAGCGGGTGGGTACGCACCTGGGGACGGCTCCCAGGACCGGCGGGCCCAGTTGAGGATGACGACGGTGACCGCATGAACCGAAAAGATCAGGCCGGGCCCGCAGCGGGCCCGGCCCGGTGGTTCGACGACGAGGCGGGCCCGGTCGTCCGTCCGTACGCCATGACCCGCGGCCGCACCGCCAGCGCGGCCGTCGCCCGGCTGGACCTGATCGCGCAGGTGATCGCGGAGAGCCGGGCCGACGAACCGGTCACCGACCAGTCGCTGTCGCCCGAACACCTCGACATCGTCGACCTCACCCGGGAGGCCCCGCTCTCCGTGGCCGAACTGGCCGCCGAGCTGGACCTGCCGGTCGGCGTGGTCCGGGTGTTCATCGGCGACCTGCTCGACGCTGAGCTGGTCCGGGTCACCCGTCCCGTGCCGCCCGCCGAACTCCCGGACGAGGACATCCTGCGCGAGGTCATCAACGGCCTGCGCGCCCTCTGAGAGCCTGCGCCGCCATACGGGAGCAGGCCTCCCGGTCTCCGTAGGAGAACAGGCCCTCGGCCCCTGTAGGCGAGCACGTCCCCAGCTCCCGTATGGGGGCAGGCCCCCAGCCCCTGTAGGAGCGCAGGCCCTCGGCCCCCGTATGGGGCACGTCCTCAGCCCCCGTAGAGCGCCAAGTACGGCGCCAGTGCGAAGAGGGCCAGTACAAGGCCGGTCTTGAGGGTGCGCGAGGGGAGCGCGCGGGCGATGCGCCAGCCGATCAGCACGCCCGCGAGCTCCGGTACGCCGACGAGCGCCGCCAGCGGCCAGTCCACCGCGCCGTGCGCCACATAGCCGAGCGTCCCCGCCGTGGCGATCACCACCGACTGGACCTGCGCGACGGCCAGCGCGGCCAGTACCGGCATCCGCAGCGCGACCAGCAGCGGCACGGTCAGCATCGGCCCGCCGACCCCGAACACCCCGCTCGCCACCGCGACGCCGAACCCCAGGAGGGCCGTCACCCAGTCGCTGGGGTACGCGGCCCCCGTAGGCGCGGCGCGCCGCTCGCGGTACCAGACCAGCCCGCCGACCAGCGCCACGAAGGCGCCCAGCAGCAGACCGAAAGCCCGTCCGGAGAAGAGGGTGTTGGCCAGTACGCCGAGCGGGGTGCCGAGCACCGCGGCGCCCGCCAGCACCCCTGCCGTGCGCCGCGTGCGCGGCTCCCGCAGCTCACCGGAGCGCACGTACGCGGCCGTGCCCAGCATCCCGGTGGCGACGTGCGTGACGATGGCGGTGCCCGCGACCTGGGCGGGGGAGAGGTCCGTGAGGACGAACAGGCCGACGGTCGCGAGTACTCCACCGGGGCCCACGGCCGTGATGCCGACCCCGGCGGCCAGCCCGAAGAGCGCCAGCAGGACCAGCGTCGTGGTGTCGGGCGCCAGGCCGCTCATCGCGCCTCCTTCGGGGCCGGACCGCGGTGCAGCGTGGCGTGCAGCGCCAGCCGGTCCGCGCGGATGTGCAGCGACTCGGCGTCCACGGGGCGGCCGTCGGCGAGATGCGTGAGCCGTTCGATGGCGAAGACCGCGGCGCCCGCCTCCACGCCGAGCAGCGCCGCGGTGTCCGGCCCCGCGTTGACCGCGTGCACCGACACCTCGGCCCGGCCCAGGCGCTGCCCGGAGGTCTCCTCGATGAGCGCGAACAGGTCGCGGTGCGCGAGGTCGCAGGCGAGCAGCGGCGTCCCGATGTCCGCGGTGAGGTAGGTGGTGTCCAGGGACAGCGGGAGGCCGCCCAGCCGGCGCAGCCGCTCGACGTACACCGCGCCCTCCCCGGGGGCCAGGCCCAGCCGCTCCGCGATGGCCGCGGGGGGAGCCGGGACCGGGCGGGCCGCCCGTACCTCGTTGGTGACCGCGCCGTGCCCGGTCAGCGTCTCCGCCAGGCCCGCCAGCCGGTCCAGCCCGTGGCCGTACTTGGGCATCACGACCGTGGTGCCCACGCCCTGCTTGCGGGAGATCAGCCCCTCGTTGCGCAGCAGTGCCAGCGCCTCACGGACGGCGTTGCGCGAGGCCCCGAGGTGCGCGCCCAACTCGCGTTCACCGGGCAGCACGCCGTCCTCGTACGCGCCGCTGGTGATCCGCTGCCGGAGCACGTCGGCCAGTTGCCGGGCGCGCTCGGCGCGGGGCCGGGAGGACACCCAGGGCCCGTCGTCCCCGCCCTCCGCGCCCGGTGGTGCCGTCTCCCGCATGGCTGACTCCCTTCCGCGCCGCCCCGTGCGCTGCCGCGTCCTCCGGAGCCGTCGACGGTACTCTCCGGGCATTACGCCAGAGTTACGCCACCTCGCCTGACCTGCGTAAATGTCTGACCAGCGGGTTTGGGGTGAATGGCGGGCCGTTCCGCCGGGCAGACGCGTCCGTATGCGGTGCCCCGTACGCTCAGTGATCATGAGCACATCAGGCAGGGGCGGTGCCGGACCCGGGGCTTGCCGTCGGTACAGTCGGTGCGGAACGATCCACTCCTACCCGGGAGTTGTCGTGCTCCACCAGTCTCCACCAGTTGTCATCAGCCACGGTGCGCCGGTCCGTCGCTGACGCGGCACCACCGAAAACGGAGGAAGCGGTCAATGGTCTTCGGGCGCGCTGAGCGACGCCGCAGGAAAGCCGTCGAGCCGGTCACGCTCAAGATCCTGGTCGCGGGCGGCTTCGGCGTCGGCAAGACGACGCTGGTCGGCGCGGTGAGCGAGATCAAGCCGCTGCGCACGGAAGAGCAGCTGAGCGAGGCGGGCCGGCCCGTCGACGACACCGCGGGCGTCGAGGGCAAGCACACCACCACCGTCGCCATGGACTTCGGGCGGATCACCCTCCGCGAGGACCTGGTGCTCTACCTCTTCGGCACGCCGGGCCAGGACCGCTTCTGGTTCCTGTGGGACGAGCTGTCCACCGGCGCGCTGGGCGCGGTGGTGCTCGCCGACACCCGCCGCCTGGAGGACTCCTTCGCCGCGATCGACTACTTCGAGCGCCGCGGCATCCCCTTCACCGTCGCGGTCAACTGCTTCGAGGGCGCCGAGCGCTACCCCGCGGAGATCGTCCGCGACGCGCTGGACCTGGACCCGGACGTCAGCGTCGTGTACTGCGACGCACGCGAGAAGGGCTCGGCGCGCGACGTACTCGTCGAGGTCGTGCAGCACGCGCTGCGCATGAGCGAGGAGCAGCGCGAGCCGGCGCTGTCCTGACCCGTCCGGCGGGCCGGTGCGGCCCGCCGGGACACGCCAGGAGGCGCCGTGGGGATGGCGCCGTGCGGCCCGTACCCCGCCGTCCGGAGTACGGGCCGCGACGGTCCCACAGGCGCCGTCAGGGCCGCCGCAGGACGTCCTACTGGTCCTATAAGGCGTACTGGTCCTACTCGCCGTTCTCGTCCAGCCAGCCGAAGCTGCGCTCCACCGCCTTCCGCCACCGCGCGTACTCCCGCTCCCGGACCTCGCCCGGCATCCGCGGCGACCACTCCGCGTCCCGCTTCCAGTGCGCCTTCAGCTCGTCCAGGTCCTGCCACACGCCGGTGGCCAGGCCCGCCGCGTACGCCGCGCCCAGGCAGGTGGTCTCCGCGACCACCGGGCGGATCACCGGCACGCCCAGCACGTCCGCCTGGTGCTGCATCAGCAGATTGTTGGCGGTCATCCCGCCGTCCACCTTCAGCGTCGTGATCTGCACCCCGGAGTCCTGGTACATCGCGTCCACGACCTCGCGCGTCTGCCAGCTCGTCGCCTCCAGCACGGCACGCGCCAAGTGCGCCTTGGTGACGTAGCGGGTGAGGCCGGTGATCACACCACGCGCGTCGGAGCGCCAGTACGGCGCGTACAGCCCGGAGAACGCCGGGACGATGTACGCGCCACCGTTGTCGTCCACGCTCGCCGCCAGCGTCTCGATCTCGTCGGCGGAGCTGATGATGCCCAGCTGGTCGCGGAACCACTGCACCAGCGCGCCGGTGATCGCGATGGAGCCCTCCAGGCAGTACACCGGGGCCTCGCCGCCCAGCTGGTACCCCATCGTGGTCAGCAGCCCGCTCTTGGAGGGCACGGGCCGGTTACCGGTGTTCAGCAGCAGGAACGACCCGGTGCCGTAGGTGTTCTTGGCCTCGCCGACGCCGTAGCAGGTCTGGCCGAACACCGCGGCCTGCTGGTCGCCCAGCGCCGACGCCACGGGCACGCCCGCCAGCTGGCCCACGGCCGTGCCGTACACCTCCGCCGAGGGCCTGATCTCCGGCAGCACCGCCTCGGGGATGCCCATCGCCGAGAGGATCGCGGGGTCCCACTGGAGGGTGGCCAGGTTCATCAGCATCGTCCGGCCGGCGTTGGTCACGTCCGTGACGTGCACCCCGCCGTCCGTGCCGCCGGTGAGGTTCCAGATCAGCCAGGAGTCGATGGTGCCGAACGCGATCTCGCCGGCCTCCGCGCGCGACCGCAGCCCGGGAACGTTGTCCAGCAGCCAGGCCGCCTTCGGCCCCGAGAAGTAGCTGGCCAGCGGCAGGCCCGTGGCGTCACGGAACCGGTCCTGGCCGTCCGCGCCGCCCAGTTCGTTGCAGAGCGCCGCCGTCCTGGTGTCCTGCCAGACGATCGCGTTGTGCACAGGCTTGCCCGTCCTGCGGTCCCACAGGACCGTGGTCTCCCGCTGGTTGGTGATGCCGAGCGCGCTGAGCTGGTCGGCACGCAGCCCGGCCCCCGCGAGCGCGCCCGCCACGACGGCCTGCACCTTGGACCAGATCTCGGTCGCGTCGTGCTCCACCCAGCCGGGCTTGGGGAAGATCTGCCGGTGCTCACGCTGGTCGACGGCGACGATCGCGCCGTCCTTGTCGAAGATGATGCAACGGCTGGAGGTGGTGCCCTGGTCGATCGCGGCGACGTACTTCTGCGTACTGTCCGTGCTGTCCGTCATGGCGTCTCCTCAGTCGGATGACCGCAGTCGGCGAGCGGTGGTGCCCGCAGCGCAAGGCTGCGGGCGGAACGGCGCGGTCGGAAGTCCGCGCACAAGGGCAGTCATGGACCACGCGCCCGGAGAAGGCCGGAAGGCCGCGTTTCAGAAGGCCGCGTTTCGGAAGGCCGGGTCCCAGAGGGCTGGGTCTCAGAAGGCCGCGTTGTACACCAGGGCGGCGAGCGCCGCGCCGATCAGCGGGCCCGCGACCGGCACCCAGGCGTAACTCCAGTCCGACGTGCCCTTGTTGGGGATGGGCAGGAGCGCGTGCGCGATGCGCGGGCCGAGGTCACGGGCCGGGTTGATCGCGTACCCGGTGGGGCCGCCGAGGGAGAGGCCGATGCCGACCACCAGCAGTGCGACGAGCAGTACGTTGATCCCCGAGCCGTAGACCCCGCCGTCGGTGCCGGGGATCGGGCCGATGCCGATGCCCTTGTTCTCGCCGAAGAACAGGATCGGCAGCACGAGGCCGATCGTCGCGATGATCTCGGTGACGAGGTTCGCCACGGGCTTGCGGATCTCCGGCCCGGTGGAGAAGATCCCCAGCGTCGGCTGGGCCTTGTCCTCCTGCGCGTTGGCCGCGAACTGCGCGTAGTACACGCCCCACGTCAGCGCCGCGCCGATGAGCGCCCCGATGAGCTGCGCCGCCATGTACAGCGGCACCTTCGACCAGGGCGTGCCGCCCGCGATGGCGGAGCCGAGGGTGACGGCCGGGTTGAGGTGGCCGCCGGACAGCGGCGCCGAGGTGTAGGCCCCGGCGAGCACGCCGAGGCCCCAGCCGAACGCGATGGCCACCCAGCCGGCCGATTTCGCCTTGGAGTAGTGCAGGGTGACGGCGGCGCAGACGCCCGCGCCGAAGAGAATCAGGATCGCGGTGCCGATGACTTCACCGACGAATATGTCCCCATTGGAATACATCTGCGGCTCCTTGGGCCCTTGCCCGGGGAACGGACCCCGGTCCTCCGTGCAGGGTGCGTACCTCTCCCATGGCCCGGCCACAGATTTCCGGACGTGCCACGGTATTCATACGGGGTGAAGCGGACGGCCGTGTTCTTCCCGCATCCCGCCCGGCCTCCGCGACGAGCATGTCAGTACGGCAGGGCGCCGGTGGGGCACAGGAACGCGCGGCGTCACCACGCGGTCGGGGGGAAGCCTGCGTACGGCACGCCGACTGACACCCGGAAGTGTTCACCGGCCGTGATGGAGCGTCAAGCACATGGACGGCAACGACTGACGCCACTCAGCACACCGCCCGCACCCCACGCCTCTACTGCCCCGTTGCTCGCTCATGGGCGTTACTGCCGGACACGGCGACCAGGTGGGCTGGGCGCATCACTGTGGCTGGGGGCAGGGTTGGGGGACGCTTGCCGGGCGCCCGTGTCCGTTACCGGCGGATAC
Source organism: Streptomyces sp. NPDC026301 (assembly GCF_055567935.1). Taxonomy (NCBI): domain Bacteria; kingdom Bacillati; phylum Actinomycetota; class Actinomycetes; order Kitasatosporales; family Streptomycetaceae; genus Streptomyces; species Streptomyces sp. NPDC026301. The sequence continues at coordinate 215,743 of NZ_JBVHPN010000014.1, forward strand.
GGTGAACGCGCCTGCTGGGCGGGCCACTGTGGCTGAGGGCAGGGTTACGGGACGCTCGCAGTACGCCCGTGTCGCTCACCGGCAGATGGTCGCGGTGCGAGGGCGTGGGCCTCGGGGCTGTCGGCATCCGCGCCGGGCGCCGGGCCGGGCGTCGGCGCGGGGGCCGGGGCTGATGCCGGGGCCGGCGTCGGGCCGGGTATCGGGCCGGGCGCCCTTCGGCCCCGGCGTACCTCGTGGTGGGCCGTACCGTGTCTGCTCAGCACCCAACTCGCGCCGGCCAGCCCCTTCGCCGTCTTCTTGAGCGGGGCGAGCGCGGCGGCCGCCTCCGCGTGCCCGGCGACGGCCCCGGCCGGGCACACCACCGTCGCCAGCGACAGCGTCACGGGACGCCCGCCCGCCGACCACGGCACGTCCAGCACGGCCGCGGCGATCACCTCCAGCCCCTCGGGATCGGTCAGCACCAGGAAGTCGTCGCCCCCGATGTGCCCCACCCGGCACGCCGCGTCCCCGCGCGCCGCCCGGGCCAGCGCCGCGCCCACCGCACGGATCAGCTCGTCCCCGGCCGCGAACCCGGCGCTGTCATTGACCTGCTTGAACCCGTCCACGTCCAGCCAGCTCAGGGCCACGGCGCGGCCCTGCGCGAGCCGCCGGTCCACCTCGCCGTTGACCGCGTCGGAACCCGGCAGCCGGGTCAGCGGATTGAGCCGCGCGGCCTCCTCCACCCGGCTCTCCGCCAGCGCCCGCAGGATGTCCGCCAGGTGCACCACCCCGATGCACCGCCCCCGCTCGTCCACCACCGCCACGTCGTCGCCCGTACGGGCCCGGTCGCCGTCCGCGATGACGTCCAGCACCTCCCACGCGGTCGCGCCCGCGCCGACCGTACGCGGCCGGTCGCCCAGCCGCAGTGCCGGCCGGTCCGCGTACAGCGCGTGCCCGTACCGCCCCGACAGCGACAGCAGGAACCGGTCCCGGTCCACCGCCCGTACGGGAACGCCGTCCGCGTCCACCAACAGCACCCCGGACACGTCCGGCAGCCCCGTGAGCCGACGCCGCACCTCCTCGGCCGACGCGGTCACCGGCAACAACGCGGCTGGCTGCAGGAACTGCGCGACGGGCGGACCGGCTTGGGCACCGAACGGCGCGCTGAAGGGCGGCGCCTCGGCCGGGCTCTGGATCCGGGCGGATGGCGCCTGGGCCGCACTGGCGCTCGGCGTAGGGCTCGCGCCCGGCATTCCGGCGGCCGGCGCCCCGCTCGGCTCGGGCGCTGACGGCGCCTGTGCCGGTACGAAGACCTCGGCCGTGGGCCGGCGCGCGGGTGGTGCGAAGAGGTGGCCCTGGGCGAGCTGCGCGCCGGCCCGCAGCACCGCCGCGTAACTCCGCTCGGTCTCCACGCCCTCCACCGCCAACAGCCCACCCAGCTCGTCGCACAGGTACCGCACCATCCGCACCACCGCGGCACGCCCCGGCCGGGCGTCCAGGTCCGCGCAGAGCGAGGCGTCCAGCTTGATCACGTCCGGCGCCAGGTCGCCCAACAGCCGTAGCGGGATGTCCCCGTCGCCCACTCCGTCCACGCAGAGCCGGAACCCGTCGGCGCGCAGGCCCGCCACCGCCTCCAGCAACGCGCGGGCCGGTACGTGGGTGTACGGCCCGGTCAGATCCAGGGTGATCTCGCACGGCCGCCGCCCCACCGCACGCACCGCCGCCCGCAGCGCAGTCAACTCCGGTACCTCCGCAGCCGTGGTGGCGAAGAGGTTCACCTGCAGCGGCAGCAGCGTCTCGCGCTGCGTGGCGTGCCGCACCGCGAGCGCGGCCAGTTCGTCGTCGATGCCGGGGGAGCGGCGGGCCTGAGTGAGCACGTCCCCGTGCTCGGGGCGGGCGAGTATCTCCAGCGCGGCGACGGAACCGGTCGTGAGGTTCACGACGGGCTGGTAGGCGAATCGGAGCTGGTCCGTCCAGGCAGGCACGCGGACAGCATGCCCCCCTCCCGCCCCTCGCGCAGCAGGGTTCACGCGGTGTTCACGCACCCTTCGGCGACGTAGGGAGAATGCAGCGGCGACCGGCCAGCGGCCACCGGCGACCGGCGACCGGCCAGCGGCCAGGTGTCGGCGGCGGACCACGCCCGAGGCGCGGTACGCGCCGAGCCGCGTGGCCGGCGCGCGGCGATACGGGCCCATACGGACCCGCGGCCAGACCGCGTAGGCGCAGGCCGTCGGCGCAACGACCCCGCGCCGACCCGTGCCACCCCGTCCCGGCGGTGGCCCGCGCCCGTGACGCGGCCCGTGCCGCCCCGGTACAGTCACCCGGCGCGATCAAGCCGCCCACCGGGGAGGAGACCGCATGGCCGAGGACAACATGCCGGGCGCGAGGCCCGCGCCGCCCGCAACGGCGGTCTTCCTGACCGCCCTCACCAAGGACTTCGGTACCGTACGCGCCGTCGACCACGCCGAACTCACCATCCAGGAAGGCGAGTTCTTCTCCCTCCTCGGCCCTTCGGGCTCGGGCAAGTCGACCCTGCTCCGCCTCATCGCCGGCTTCGAACGCCCCACCTCCGGCCGCGTCGAACTGGCCGGCCGCGACGTCACCGCCCTGCCCCCGCACCGCCGCGACGTCCACACCGTCTTCCAGGACTACGCCCTCTTCCCGCACATGACCGTCGAGCAGAACGTCGGCTATGCGCTGCGCGTCGCCGGCGTCCGCAAGGACGAACGCCGGGCCCGGGCACGCGAGGCGCTCGCGACCGTACGGCTCGACGACTACGGCGACCGCCGCCCGGGACAGCTCTCGGGTGGCCAGCGGCAGCGCGTCGCCCTCGCCCGCGCCCTCGTCGACCGCCCCGGGCTGCTCCTCCTGGACGAGCCGCTCGGCGCCCTGGACCTCAAGCTCCGCCAGGAGATGCAGACGGAGCTCAAACACATCCAGCGCACCACCGGCATCACCTTCCTCCTGGTCACCCACGACCAGGAGGAGGCGCTGACGATGAGCGACCGGGTCGCCGTACTCGACGGCGGCCGCATCGCGCAGATTGGCCCGCCCCTGGAGATCTACGACCGCCCGGCCACCGCCTTCGTCGCCGGATTCGTGGGCGTGACGAATCTGGTGCGCGGCGCGGCAGCACAGCGGCTGACGGGCCGCCCGGGCACGTACAGCATCCGCCCCGAACGCATACGGATCACGCCACTCGACAACGCCCCGGAAACGGCAGGCGCGGGAACGGCAGGCGCGCAGGCGGTAGGCGCGCAGGCGGTAGGTGTGGAGGCGACGGCAAGTCCGGAGGAGCGGTCGGTGACCGGCCGGATCACCGACATCGCGCACGCCGGCCCGCACACCCGTTTCCGTGTCCGGCTCGACGAGGGCGGCGACCGGCTGACCGTACTCCGCCTGAACACCTCCGGCGCCGCCCTGCCGGCCCGCACCGACACCCCGGTACGCCTCGCCTGGGACGCCGACGACGCGTATCCCGTACCAGGCTGAGGGACCGCGTCGCCGTAGCGGGCCGGCGTACCGGGCCGATGTCCGGGCCCAGCGCACCGACTTGACCCGATCGTGTCCCGACGCGCACTGGTGGAGCACCGCCTTGATCCGGATACTGGCGACGCTCGGAGCCTGTGTCTGACGCCGTGTGCGACGGGAGAGAACCGGATGCGCAACACGAACGTGTGGAAGGCCGCCGCGGCGGCCACGGTCCTGCTGCTTGCCGTCGGGTGCGGCTCCGGGGGGAGCGGCGGAGGCGGCGGCGATCGGGGCGGCGGCTTCCGCGCGCCGGACGTCCCCATGAAGAAGACGCTCGGCAAGGGTGAGGGCCAGGTCAACGTCATCGCCTGGGCCGGCTACGCCGAGGACGGCTCCAACGACCCCAAGACCGACTGGGTCCACCCCTTCGAGAAGCAGACCGGCTGCAAGGTCAACACCAAGATCGCGGGGACCTCCGACGAGATGGTCTCGCTGATGAAGACCGGCCAGTACGACACGGTCTCCGCCTCCGGCGACGCCACCCTCCGCCTGATCGCTTCCGGCGACGCGGCACCCGTCAACACCGCCCTGGTGCCGAACTACAAGGACATCTTCGCCGGTCTGAAGAAGCAGCCGTTCAACTCCGTCGACGGGCAGATGTACGGCATCCCGCACGGCCGCGGCGCCAATCTCCTCATGTACCGCACCGACAAGGTCAAGCCGGCCCCCGACTCCTGGCGGGCCGTCTTCGAGGACGCCCCGAAGCACGCCGGCAAGGTCACCGCCTACGACTCGCCCATCTACATCGCCGACGCCGCGCTGTACCTGATGAAGAGCGAGCCGCAGCTGGGCATCAAGAACCCCTACGCGCTGGACCAGAAGCAACTGGACGCCGCCGTCGCACTCCTGAAGAAGCAGCACGGCAACATCGGTGAGTACTGGAGCGACTACCAGAAGGAAGTCACCGCTTTCAAGGGCGGCGACAGCGTCGTCGGCACCACCTGGCAGGTCATCGCCAACCTCACCGAGGCCGAGAAGGCTCCGGTCAAGGCCGTCCTGCCCAAGGAGGGCGCCACCGGCTGGTCGGACACCTGGATGGTCGCCGCCAAGGCCCAGCACCCCAACTGCGCCTACAAGTGGCTCGACTGGATCGTCTCGCCGAAGGTCAACGCCCAGGTCGCCGAGTACTTCGGCGAGGCCCCCGCGAACGCCAAGGCGTGCAAGGAGACCTCCGACCCCGAGCACTGCGCCACCTACCACGCCGACGACGAGAGCTACTACAAGCGCGTGCATTTCTGGACCACCCCCGTGAAGCAGTGCCTGGACGGCCGGACGAACGTGCAGTGCACCGACTACGCCCAGTGGACACGCGCCTGGACGGAGATCAAGGGCTGAGAGCGAGCCGGTGACCTCGGTGCCTTCGACTTCGGGTACGTCGACTTCGGAGACTTCCGCCGCGATGCCTTCGGGGACTTCGGAGCCTTCGGGAGCCTCCCGCACGGGAGCGCGGCTGAGGCTGGCGGCGCTGCTCACGCCACCCCTGCTGTGGCTGGGCCTCGCCTACCTCGGCTCGCTCGCCGTCCTGCTCCTGTCCGCCTTCTGGACCACCGACAGCTTCACCTCCGACGTCGTCCATATCTGGAACACCGACAACTTCCGCACCCTCCTCACCGATCCCGTCTACCGCACCATCACCTTGCGCACCCTCGGCGTCGCCGTCGCCGTCACCCTCATCGACGCCCTCCTCGCCCTGCCCATGGCCTTCTTCATGGCGCGGGTGGCGTCGGGGCGGTGGCGGCGTGCCCTGCTCGTGGCCGTGCTCATGCCCCTGTGGGCCGGCTACCTCGTCAAGGCGTACGCCTGGCGCGTCATGCTCGGCGAACACGGCCTGGTCAACGCGGTACTCGCCCCGCTCGGCCTGACCGGCCCCGGCTACGGCCTGCCCGCCGCCGTCCTCGTCCTCGCCTACCTCTGGCTCCCGTACATGATCCTCCCCGTCTTCGCCGCCCTGGAGCGGCTGCCCACCCCGCACCTGGAGGCCTCCGCCGACCTCGGCGCCGGCGCCTGGCGCACCCTTCGTCTCGTCGTCCTGCCCGCCGTGCGTCCCGCCCTGCTCGCTGGCTCCGTCTTCACCTTCTCCCTCAGCCTCGGCGACTACCTCACCGTCCAGATCGTCGGCGGCCGCACCCAATTGCTCGGCAACGTCATCGCTTCACAGGTGACCCTCGACCTCCCGCTGGCCGCCGCGCTCTCGGCCATACCGGTCGTGCTGATCGTCTGCTACCTGGCGGCCGTACGGCGCGCGGGTGCGCTGGACTCACTGTGACCCCCTGTACTCAGTGCTCAGGTCCCGCACTCAGCGTGGTGACCTTGTACTCACAGTGACAACGGGCCGCCGGACGTCCCGGTTCCCGCCTCCGAGGAGGATTTCGAGGTGCATCTGACCCGCACCGCCCGCGTCGTGCTCGGCGGGCTCATGGCCGCCGGGCTGGCGGTCGTCCACGTGCCCCTGCTCCTGGTCGTCCTCAACTCCTTCAACGCCGACCGCTCCTTCGCCTGGCCGCCCAGCGGGCTGACCGGCGAATGGTGGCTCCGCGCCGCGCACAGCCACGGCGTACGGGACGCCCTGTGGACCTCCCTGCGGGCCGGCCTCGCCGCCACCGCCATCGCGCTCGTCCTCGGCGTACTGGCCGCCTTCGCCGTCCACCGGCACCGCTTCTTCGGCCGGCAGGCGGTCTCGTTCCTCGTCGTGCTGCCCATCGCGCTGCCGGGCATCGTCACCGGCATCGCGCTCAACGCGGCCTTCCGCACCGTCCTGGACCCGCTCGGCATCGGCTTCGGCCTGTTCACCGTGATCGTCGGCCACACGACCTTCTGCGTCGTCATCGTCTTCAACAACGTCGCCGCCCGGCTGCGCCGTATCGCGCCCTCGCTCGCCGAGGCATCCGCCGACCTGGGCGCCCGCCCCGCCCAGACCTTCCGCCATGTCACGCTGCCCGCGCTGCGCTCGGCCCTCTTCGCGGGCGCCCTGCTCGCCTTCGCGCTCTCCTTCGACGAGATCGTGGTGACCACGTTCACCGCCGGGCCGGGCACGAAGACGCTGCCAATCTGGATCTACGAGAACCTGGCCCGCCCGAACCAGGCCCCCGTCATCAACGTCGTCGCCGCCCTGCTCATCGCCCTGTCGGTGATCCCGGTGTACGTGGCCCAGCGGCTGTCGTCGGACGCGGCGGGCGGGCGCCTCTGAACCCGCAGGGGGCGGCAGGGGTGGCCTGCTGGGCGCTACTGGGCGTTCTCCGCGAGCCACTTGCGGGCGATCTCGTCCAGCTCGGCGTCCCGGCCCGCCAGCATCATGCGGATCATCTGCGCGTCACCGCGCAGCGACCAGGCCGGGTGCCCGAAGGTGGCCGGGTTGTTGCCCTCGATGAGGAAGTGTGCGGGCCAGGCCGTCCCGTAACCGATCAGCGGCAGCGCGAGCAGCAGCTTCCGGCGCCGCCGTATCAGCCCGTACGCCGAGACCGCGAGCCCGGTGAGCGTGCCTGTCAGGTGCACCCACCGGGTCGCGGCCTTGGAGTGCATCGCGACGTAGTACGGCCAGAAGTCCTCGTAGGTGGCGAATTCCCGTGTCGTCATGGGCGCACCGTAGCCCGGTGCGCGACGGCTGTCAGTGATGTCCGCGGCCGTCAGTGACCTCAGGGGTTGTCAGTGCCGTCCGCGAGCGACTTCTGCGCGACGGGGAAGTCGAAGTAGGTGTCGGGGAACGTCTCCGGCTGGAAGGTGTAGTGCCACCACTCGTTCTCGTAGTTCACGAAACCGGTCTTCTCCAGCCCGGCCTTGAGCAGCAGCCGGTTTTCGCGCTGCTCACCCTTCACCCGGGGATCGAGGGTGTGCGCCAGGGTGTCGAAGCAGTCGAAACCGGTGCCCATGTCGAGCGAGTTGTCGGGGAACCGCTCGTCCTGCGGGCCGTAGCAGGGACGCAGCGGCTCACCGGGAACGTACGGCCGAGTCGGCGGCGCGGGCAGCTTCGCCAGGGTCAGGTCCACCGTGCTGCCCCGGCTGTGCCCGGACTTCTCCGCGATGTACCCGTCTTTGAAGAGCGTCGACTTGTCGACCTGTGGATAGAACTCGCCCTTCATGCGCTGATCGTTCAGGTCCTTGGCCCACTCCACGAAGTGGTTCACCGCCCGCTGCGGCCGGTAGCAGTCGTACACCTTCAGGGTGTAGCCCTTCTTGAGGAAGGACACCTGCGCACGGTGCAACGCCTGCGCCGCGTCCCGCGTCAGGAGGCACATCGGCTTCTCATAACCGGTGACCGGTACGCCCATGAAGTTGTGCGGCGTGTAGTACCGCATCTCCTGCCGGATCGTCGGATCCACGTCCCGCAGCGCCACGAACTCCTTGGGCGCCTTCGGGTCCTTGGCGCCGTTCGCCGGTACGGCCGGAACGGCCGGCCCCGCGGACGGCGTTCCGTGCGGCTGCTGGGCCTCGGCTCCTGAGGGCAGGGCGGCGACGGAGACCAGGGTGGCGGCGGTGACGGCGAGGCCGCGCAGCGCGGCAGCAAGTCTTGGCATGCCCATCGTCTACCAGGCCCGGCCCGGCCGGCGGAAGACCACCACGCGCGGCCGATGGCGTCGTGTCCCGCCCGAGCACCGCGTCAGCGTGCCGTCAGCTCCACCACCGCCAGCCGCCCCGCCGGATGGACGCCGCTCAGCTCCAGCCCCGCCCGCGCCGCCAGCGCCGTCAGATCCGAGACGCCCCGCTCGCGGCCGCCGAAGTACACCAGCATCCGCAGGTCCATCCCCGTACTCACCGCCTCACCGCCCGCGCCGAACTTCTCCACCACCAGCACCTTGCCCGTCCTTCCCGCCGCTCGCGCACAGCTCCGCAGGATCCCCACCGTCGCCTCGTCGTCCCAGTCGTGCAGCACGGCGCACAGCAGATAGCCGCCCGCACCGGACGGCAGCTCCCCGAAGAAGTCGCCGCTCACCGCGTCCCCACGGTCCGCGACCCCGGCCGCCGCGAGGGTGGCCCGCGCCGCCCGCGCCGTCTCGGGCTGTTCGAACACCGTGCCCCGCAACGCCGGATGGGCCCTCAGCAGCGCGGCGAGCGTCGTGCCGTTGCCGCCGCCGATGTCCACCAGCCGGCCGAGCCCGGCCCAGTCGTACACCGGCAGCACGGCCTCGGCCCACGACGTCACGTCGGCCGCCATCTGCGCGTCGTAGTCGGCGGTCCGCGCCGGGTCCGCCCGCAGGTCGGCCCAGAAGTCCCGCCGGTACCGCTCAGGGAACGCCGCCGCGCCCGTCCGTACGGAGTGCGGCAGCTCGACGGCCGCGAGGTCGGCCCGCCCGATCGCCGTCCCGGTGTCCAGCATCCGGCGCAGCCCACCGGGATGCCCGTCCCGCAGCTCCTCGCCGGTCGCGGTGAGCTCGTACCCGGATCCCGGTGCGCCGGCCCACCGCAGCAGCCCCACCGTGACCAGGTGGTTCAGCAGCTGTGCCAGTGCCCCGGGGGCGCTGCCCGTGGCGGCGGCGAGCGCGGGCGCGGTTCGTATGCCGTCGGTGATGCGGTCCGCGAGCCGCAGCGTCGCCGCCGTCCGCACCGCCATCGGCGTCATCAGGTCCGCCAGCTCCGCCGCGCTCCGGAATCCGGCGCCGACCGGCGCCCCGGAGACCTCCCCGGAACCCTCCACAGCCTCGCTCCCCACCGCGTCCTCCGCTCCGTCCGTCGCCCCTGCCGCGTCACCTCGGCTGGACCGGGCCCCGCTTCTCAGGCCCCCGTCTCAGGCTCGCCTCCGCGGACCCGCACTCTGTACTCCACGGGCTCTCCGTCCGCCCGGCTCACCACCACACGTCCCGCCTCCCACCGCGACTCCATCCGTTCAACGCGCGGAGGCTCCCAACCGTCCCCGGAATCCGGCACGACGATTCCGCCGCCCTTGCGCCCCGGAGCAGGCGCCCAGGCCTCCAGCTCGATGCCGCCGTCCGTGCCCGCCACCGGCAGTACCGCACCCGCCCGTGCCAGCACCGGAATCCGCGCGAGCGGCGCCTCGACCACCACCTGCCCCGGCCCGTCGTACGCCTCGCCGGTCGCCGTGTCGTACCACCTCCCGCGCGGCAGCCGCACGGTCCGCCGCCGCGTCCCCGCCTCCAGCACCGGCGCCACCAGCAGCGCGTCACCCAGCAGGAACGCGTCCTCGCAGTCGCGCAGCGCCCGGTCGCGCGGTGCGCCCCACCACAGCGGGCGCACATACGGAGCACCGGTCAGCCGGGCCAGGTGCCCCAGCGTGTACACGTAGGGGAGCAGCCGCTCGCGTTCGAGCGCCGCCGCCCGTGCGTGCTCCAGGACCTCGTCCCCGAACTCCCACGGCTCCCGGCGCCCCGCGTCGTGCGCACAGTGCGTACGGAACAACGGCAGGTAAGCGCCCAGCTGGAACCACCGCAGGTACAGCTCGCCGGACGGCACCCCCGAATAGCCTCCGATGTCCGGGCCGCTGTACGGAACGCCGCACAGCCCCAGGCCCAGCACAAGCGACAACGAGGCCCGCAGCCCCGGCCAGCCGGATGCCACGTCCCCCGACCACGTGCCCCCGTAACGCTGCAGTCCGGCCCACCCGGAGCGCGAGAAGAGGAACGGCCGCTCCTCGGGGCGCAGTTCGCACAGCCCCTCATAGCCGGCCCGTGCCATCGCCAGCCCGTAGACGTTGTGCGCCTCCCGGTGGTCCCCGCCCTGGCCCTCCAGGGCGTGCCGCGCGGACCGGGGGAGCGTCGGGTCCCCGAACGCCACGAAGGAGGACGGCTCGTTCATGTCGTGCCACACGCCCGCGAATCCTTGCGCCAGCCGCTCCGCGTACAGCCCGCCCCACCACTTGCGCACCCGGGCGTCCGTGAAGTCGGGGAACACCGCCTCGCCCGGCCACACCGCGCCCCGCACCTCCCGCCCGCGCGCCTCCCGTACGAACGCGTCGGCCGCAGCCCCGCTCTCGTACACCGCGTTCCCCGGCTCCGCCTTCACCCCGGGATCGACGATCGACACCAGCCGCACGCCCTCCTGGCGCAGCTCCGAGGCGAGCCCCGGCAGGTCGGGGAAGCGGGTGCGGTCCACCGTGAACACCCGGTGGCCGTCGAAGTGGTCGATGTCCAGGTGGAGCGCCGACAGCGGCACACCGCGCGCACGGTAACCGGCGGCCACCCGCCGCACCTCTGTGGCATCACCGAAGCCGAACCGGGCGTGCTGGTGCCCGAGCGCCCAGCGGGGCGGCAGCGCGGGTGCACCCGTGAGCGACGCCCACCCGTGCAGCACCCGGGCCGGCGTCCCCGTCAGCACCCAGTAGCGCAGCGGACCGCCGTCCATCCGGAGCTCGCAGGAACCGGCCCGGTCGTGCCCCGAGCCCCGGCCCTCCTCGCCCTCGTGCAGTGTGACCCGCCCGTCCCAGGAGTTGTCGTGGAAGACCAGGTGTGTCCCCGCGTCCGCGACGACCAGCTGCACCGGCATGGTCAGCGACAGCGGATCGTCACCCGGCCCGAACGCGCCCCCGGGGTCGGTGTTCCACAGCCGGTACGTGCCGTCCCGGAGCCGCGGCCCGCCGGCACGGCCGCCCAGCCCGAAGAACCGCGCGTCCGCCGTCACCTCGGAGCGCTGCACCCACCGCGACTCCCCGTACGCCCCGACCCGCGCGCCTTCTTCAGGCGCAGCCCCCTCGTCCGGGCCGTCCCCCGGCGCGGCATCGCGCCCCGACGCCCCCTCCGGTACCCGGTCCCACCACCGTGGCGGCAGCTCCCGACGCAGCACCACCCCGCCCGGCGTACGGATCTCCACCGCGCCGAACCGCGACACCGCGACCATCACCCGCTCCGACACCACACGCCAGCCGCCCTCGGTGTCCGGCTCCAGCTCCGCCCGGCCGTCCGCCTCAGGGCCGGTGCCCACCAGCGCGTACGACGGCTCCGGCACCGCCCCGTCCCAGCCGCAGAACACCGCGCCGCCCGCCGTCACCCGGATCCGCAACGAGGACCGCGCGAACCGCACCACTCCACCACCAGGCTGCGGCTCGGCCCCCACCGCCATCCCCGGCACCCGTGCCCGCTCCGCACCCCGTGGTGGCAGCCCGGCCGCGTCCGCCCGCCTCCGGCGCAGCGCCGACCGCACCGACAACCACCCCTGTGCGGCGCCCACTGCCCTGACCGTCCGTGCCGACCGCACCAGATCCCGCCCGTCCATACCGTCAGCCTGCCACCGACATGCGCCGATGAAGGCATCGTTCAGCTTCCGTTCACCTGCGTTGACCTGCTGTGTCCGTAAAAGAGACACCGCGCTCCGGGAACAGCGGCCCGCCTCCGGGCACGCCCTTCACACCGTGGTCGCGCCACACACCCTTCCCCCCGATTGTGGGGTGCCCACCCTGGTGCAGAAGTCGATCACGTGGCATCGTCCTGACCAGTCGTGTCCTGCGCACCCCTACGGACGCGTCGGGCACCGCCGGACCGGGACGGCCGGCGGCACCGCCCACCGCGGCGCATGGACCGGCACACCAACCGTGTACAGCCCGGGAGCCGCATGATGACCACCGCACCGCAGCCCGCACCCCACCCGGAGCCCCTGTGGCAGCCCGGCGCGGACCGTATCGCCGGAGCACAGGTCACCCGCTTCCAGGAATGGGCCGCCACCCACCACGGCGCCCCCGCCGCCATCCCCGGTGACCCCGCCGCGAGCTACGCCGCACTGCACCGCTGGTCCGTCGAAGAGCTGCGCACCTTCTGGCGCGCCACCGCCGAATGGTTCGACGTCCGCTTCAGCACCCCGTACGACACCGTGCTCGCCGACGCCACGATGCCCGGCGCCCGCTGGTTCCCCGGCGCCACCCTCAACTACGCCGAGCACGCCCTGCGCGCCGGCGAGGACCCCGCCAGGGCCGCCGACCCCGCCCTCCTGCACGTCGACGAGAGCCACGAGCCCACCCCCGTCACCTGGGCCGAACTCCGCGCCCAGGTCGGCTCGCTGGCCGCCGAACTCCGCCGCCTCGGAGTGCGCCCCGGCGACCGCGTCAGCGGCTACGTCCCGAACATTCCGCAGGCCGTCGTCGCCCTCCTGGCCTCCGCCGCCGTCGGCGCCGTCTGGACCTCCTGCGCCCCCGACTTCGGCGCCCGCAGCGTCCTGGACCGCTTCCAGCAGGTCGAACCGGTCGTCCTGTTCACCGTCGACGGTTACCGCTACGGCGGCAAGGAACACGACCGCCGCGCCACCGTCACCGAGCTGCGCGCCGAACTCCCCAGCCTCACCGCCGTCGTGCACATCCCGCTCCTCGGCACCGAAACCCCCGAAGGCGCACTCCACTGGGACGACGTCGTCTCCCGCGACGAAGCGCCGGTCTTCGAACAGGTGCCGTTCGACCACCCCCTGTGGGTCCTGTACTCCTCCGGCACCACCGGCCTCCCCAAGGCCATCGTCCAGTCCCAGGGCGGCATCCTCCTCGAACACCTCAAGCAGGCCGGCCTCCACTGCGACCTCGGCCCCGAGGACCGCTTCTTCTGGTACACCTCCACCGGCTGGATGATGTGGAACTTCCTCGCCGCCGGCCTCCTCGTGGGCTCCACGATCGTCCTGTACGACGGCAGCCCCGGCTTCCCCGACACCGGCGCACAGTGGGCCATCGCCGAACGCACCGGCGCCACCCTCTTCGGCACCTCCGCCGCGTACGTCATGGCCTGCGCCAAGGCCGACGTCCACCCCGGACGCGACTACGACCTCTCCCGCGTCAAGTGCGTCGCCACCACCGGCTCCCCGCTGCCCCCCGACGGCTTCCGCTGGCTGCACGACGAAGTCGCCGAAGACCTCTGGATCGCCTCCGTCAGCGGCGGCACCGACGTCTGCAGCTGCTTCGCCGGCGCCGTGCCCACCCTCCCGGTGTACATCGGCGAACTCCAGGCCCCCTGCCTCGGCACCGACGTCCAGGCATGGGACCCCCAGGGCAAGCCCCTCATCGACGAGGTCGGCGAGCTCGTCGTCACCAACCCGCTGCCCTCCATGCCGATCCGCTTCTGGAACGACCCCGACGGCAGCCGCTACCGGGACAGCTACTTCGAGATGTACCCCGGCGTCTGGCGGCACGGCGACTGGATCACCCGCACCGCACGCGGCACCGTCGTCATCCACGGCCGCTCCGACTCCACCCTCAACCGCCAGGGCGTCCGCATGGGCTCCGCCGACATCTACGAAGCCGTCGAACGCCTCCCCGAAATCCGCGAATCCCTCGTCATCGGCCTCGAACTCCCCGACGGCGGCTACTGGATGCCCCTCTTCGTCCACCTCGCCGAAGGCGCCACCCTCGACGACGACCTGCGCGGCCGCATCAAGCAGACCATCCGCACCCAGCTCTCGCCGCGCCACGTCCCCGACGACATCATCGAGGCCCCCGGCGTACCGCACACCCTCACCGGCAAGCGCATCGAAGTCCCGGTCAAGCGCCTCCTCCAGGGCACCCCGCTGGAAAAGGCCGTCAACCCCGGCTCCGTCGACAACCTCGAACTCCTCCGGTTCTACGAGCGGATCGCCGCCGACCGCGCCAAGTGATCAAGCGAGCCGCCGGAAACACCTGGTCACAGGCCATTCCGGCGGCTCACGCACGCGATTGTCAGACCCCTCCCTTACGCTCAGTGAGCAATGAGTCGCCAGCGATGACGACACACGAGCCCGGGCCCGCCGACCGGCGGCCCGCGCCCGCTCACCAGCAACACCAAGGGGGAAAATCATGACCAGCACCGCACGCCGCACCCGGCCCGGCACCGAGCCCGGCGCCGGCAACCGCCGCACCACCCGCCGCGCCCGCGGACCCGCAGGCCACGCCCGCCGCAGGACCGCCGCCGCGCGGCGCCGGGTGAGCCGCGAAATCCCCGGCACCCTCGCCGTCCTGCCGACACCGGACGACCTCGCGGCCATGAACCGCTACCGCACCTTCCCCTTCACCGGCCAGGACCACCCCGGCTACCTCCGCCGGCTCGACGGCCTGCTCCGCACCCTCGCCGCCCAGGGCCGGCACACCACACTCACCCTCTTCGACCCCGGCGAATACGCCGACTACTGCACCGACAACGGACTGCACCCCGACAGCCCCGAGAGCCGCGCCCGCTACACCACCGAGATGGCCGCCGCCGGCGCCACCGTCCCGTACACCGGACGACGGCTCACCGACACGCTGCCCGCACTCCTCGACGAAGCCGACCGCCAGGACACCTGGGACCGCGCCGGCGCCCTCCTCACCACCGCGGGCCGCTGTCCCGCCTGCGACGGCGACACCGCCCACGACGCCTTCGAAAACGCCTCCCAGGCCATGCTCCGACTCCTCGACGCCCTCGGCCCCGGCAGACACCACCTCGTCTGCAGCGTCCCCGCCGGCGACGGCAGCCCGCTGCTCGCGGCGCTGCACGCGACAGCACTCCCCGACGGTCGCCTCCACCTGGCCGAAGCGGAAGCACTGATCTTCTGCACGGTCCTCGCCGCCGGCATTGCCCTGCGCCGCCCCGGCGGCGTCGTCGCCCGCACCCTCGACGACGAGCACGGCGACGAAGTACGCGGCTGGTCCCTCCACGGCACCTGGCTGCGCGCCCTCACCGCCGCCGAGGTCTTCTCCGCGTACTGCACCGACGCCAGGACCGGCGACCCCGTCTCACCCGAGCCGGGCGTCGACTACCTCCCCGGCATCCCCCTGCCTCCGCCCGCATACCCCCACCAGCACTGCGGGGACACGTAGCAGACCGGCGGTCAGCCCTCCCGAAACGCCGACGGCCGCCCCGCCACAAGGGCGGGACGGCCATCGGCACCACGACATCACCACACGGCACTGCGCCGCTGAGGCGAAGGACCTGCGGTCACTCCCCGGAGAGCACCGCCTGCGCCGCCAGACGGGCCTCCTCGGCGGTGTCCGCCGCACGCGCCGCCGACGCGGCACGCTCGCACTGCGCCAGCGTGTGCTTCGCCAGCGTCGCGCGCACGTAAGGAAGCGACGCCGCACCCATGGAAAGGCTGGTGACGCCCAGTCCCGTCAGCACACACGCGAGCAGCGGGTCGGAAGCCGCCTCGCCGCACACACCACAGCTCTTGCCCTCGGCCTTGGCGGCCTCGGCCGAGATCGCCACCAGGTCGAGCAGCGCGGGCTGCCACGGGTCCTGCAGCCGGGACACCGCACCGACCTGACGGTCGGCGGCGAAGGTGTACTGCGCCAGGTCATTGGTGCCCAGCGACAGGAACTCCACCTCCTGCAGGATCGAACGCGCCCTCAGAGCGGCGGAGGGAATCTCCACCATCGCACCGAACTTCGCCTGCAGCCCCGCCTCACGGCAGGCGTCGGCGAACGCCTTGGCGTCCGTACGGTCCGCCACCATCGGCGCCATGACCTCGAGGTAGACCGGCAGCCCCTCCGCCGCCTTGGCCAGCGCGGTGAGCTGGGTCCGCAGCACGTCGGGGTGGTCGAGCAGGGTACGCAGACCCCGCACGCCCAGCGCCGGGTTCGGCTCGTCCGACGGCGTCAGGAAGTCCAGCGGCTTGTCCGCGCCCGCGTCCAGCACCCGCACGACCACCCGGCCCTCGGGGAACGCCTCCAGCACCTGGCGGTACGCCTCGACCTGCTTCTCCTCCGACGGCGCGTTCTTGCTGTCGTCGAGGAACAGGAACTCCGTACGGAACAGCCCGACGCCCTCGGCACCGGCCTCGACCGCCGCCGGCACGTCCGCCGGACCGCCGACGTTCGCCAGCAGCGGCACCTTGTGCCCGTCGGACGTCGCGCCCGGCCCGGTGGCGGCGGCCAGCGCGGCCTTCCGCTCCTCGGCCGCCCGCTCCATCTCCGCGCGCTTCTCATCGCTCGGGTTGACGAAGATCTCCCCGGTGGAGCCGTCCACGGCCACCACCGTTCCTTCGACCAGCTCATGCGCACCCGGCAGCGCGACCACGGCCGGCACGCCCAGCGCCCGCGCCAGAATCGCGCTGTGGCTGGTCGGCCCGCCCTCCTCGGTCACGAAGCCGAGCACCAGCGACGGGTCCAGCAGCGCCGTGTCGGCCGGCGCGAGGTCCCGCGCGATCAGCACGTACGGCTCGTCGCTGTCCGGCACACCCGGCATGGGCACGCCCAGCAGCCGCGCGACGATCCGGTTCCGCACGTCGTCCAGGTCCGCGACCCGGCCCGCCAGGTACTCCCCGGCGCCGGCCAGCAGCGCCCGGTACGCGGCGAAAGCGTCGTACACACCGCGCTCGGCCGTGCTGCCCACCGCGATGCGGCGGTCGACGTCGGCCATCAGCTCGGGGTCCTGGGCCATCATGGCCTGGGCCTCCAGCACAGCCTGCGCCTCACCGCCCGCGAGGTTGCCACGGGCGATCAGGTCAGCGGCCACGGCTTCCACGGCCTGGCGGGCGCGCCCCTGCTCGCGCTCCGCTTCCTCGGCGGGGATCTGCTTGGCCGGCGGCTCCAGGACCGCCGTCCCCATGTGCCGCACCTCGCCTATGGCGACACCATGGCTCACGCCGACGCCTCGCAGCGTTGTCTCCATTGCACCCGTCTCCGTGTGATGCGACGGTCATTGCCGTCGCGTTGAACTGTCGTACGTGCGGTCCGGTGGGGCCGCCCGGTACACGCTGCCGTCCGCGCGCGCCACGCGCGCGTGCCCTACGGAACGGCGCCGCGCATCACTGCCAGCTGAAGAGCTGGTCTCCGGCCTTCACGTCGCCGTCCTCGCGCACGTCGCCGAGCGCGTCGGCGGTGGCCTCAAGAGCGACGACGGGGCAGACCGGCGACTTGCCGGCCTCCTCGACGGCGGCGGGGTTCCACCGGACGACGCCCTGACCGCGCGTCACGGTGTCCCCCTTGTTGACGAGCAGCTCGAAGCCCTCGCCATTGAGCTGAACGGTGTCGATGCCGAGGTGCGTCAGCACTCCGTGCCCGTCGCCGTCGACGACGACGAACGCGTGTGGGTGCAGAGATACGACAACGCCGTCCACGGGCGCGAGCGCCACGGAAGGCTCACGCTCCGGGTCGATCGCGGTACCGGGCCCCACCATCGCGCCGGAGAAGACGGGGTCAGGAACTGCACTGAGCCCGATGGCGCGTCCGGCGAGCGGGGACGTCACGGTGGTCATGGGAAGCCTCCCAGGGGTGGAGATCTATCAGGTCGCCGTCACTACCTGTCCCGGACGGCGCACCGGTCAGAGCGTAAGTCATAAGAAGTGGACACTCCGCACGAGAGACGCGAGGCGCGATCACGCGTGTGACGGGGTACCGCTGGACGCCGCCCTTCCCCCGATTTGCCTCGCCCCAACCCCACCTGTACTGTCTAACACCTGCCCCGGAGACGAGGACGCAATCACTGCGGCCCAAGACCGGGACAGCACCCCATCAGAGTCTTGATCCGAGAATCTCGATCATTTCTGTATGCCTGCGTTGCTTTGCAATGCGTGCAATGGCTGCGGAAAAGAGAGTGGTTCGGAAGGCGAAAAAGACCTGATAGAGTGTGAAACACCGAAGGGAAGCGCCCGGAGGGCCCGGTGAAACGGGACCAAAGGAAGCGTCCGTTCCTTGAGAACTCAACAGCGTGCCAAAAGTCAACGCCAGATATGTTGATACCCCGTCTCCAGCACTAGCTGGGACGAGGTTCCTTTGAAAAGTCCACCCGGCACCTCGTGCCCGGTGGCACACACAGCGAGGACGCTGTGAACGAGTAGACCTATTCCGTCCGCTCGTTCCGCTCTCGTGTGTGTTTCGCCGGATTACCGGCAAACATTCACGGAGAGTTTGATCCTGGCTCAGGACGAACGCTGGCGGCGTGCTTAACAC
>NZ_JBVHPN010000015.1:0-223415 GCF_055567935.1 Streptomyces sp. NPDC026301
ATCACCCAGGTCCGCTCCGGCGACCAGGAACTGACCCGCATCACCGGCGCCCAGGCCCCCTCCGGCATCCCGGTCACCATCCCCAAGCCCGCCGCGGACCGCCCCCGCACCGGCAGCCCCTCCTCCTCCCGCGGCCGCCGCAGCCGCAACGCCCAGAACCGGCGCACCGACCGCACCCGCCGCGCCCCCGGCCAGCGACAGTCCACCCCCGCCACGGCGGCCTAGGAGCTGCTCGGCGCCGCCACTCCCGGGTAGCGGAGACGGCGAGAGACGACACCGGAACAACGAGGAGGGCCCTGCCGGCACACGCCGGCAGGGCCCTCCTCTCGTATACCTCAGTGACGCGTACGTCTCAGTAACGCGTACTTCTCAGTGGTCGGAGTAGCTGAAGTCGCCCACGGTCCAGGCGCTCACGTCCTGGATCGCGACGCGGTACATCCCGCCCGTCTCCGGGATCCCGATGCTGCCCTGCAGGATGCGGGCGACATGGAAGTGCAGGTGCGTGGGGGCCGTGCCGCTGTCGGGACGGTTCTGCGCCCCGTCGGTGGTGAAGATGCCGGAGAACGGGCCCAGGCGCTCCGAGGCCGACAGGACCTCCGACACGCGCTGCCGCCACAGGGCTTCAGGGGCCAGTCGGCCGGTGATGACCGCGCTGCTGGTGACGACGGTCAGGGGCATCTGATTGGTCTGCTCGGACTCCACCATGGTGGCGATGTCGACGAGCAGCACGTCAGGGTTCGACATGAGAGCCGATTCTATTCAGCGGCTCGCGGCCGCCCGACCGGGCCCGCTCCCACAGGCGGCCGCTCCCGCGAGCCGGACATACGTCGTCGTCACGGGCCGCAGACTACCTCCGCCACAAGAACGCTGAAATCTATGCTCGCCGGAGTAGACATTGCCCCATCACATGGCTAAGGTTTCTCTCGTAGCCATCAGTCGAGCGAGACCCGGCAGAGACGAACTGGCGGGTAGCAGTACATGAGGTTCAGTAGCTGAAGTTCGCAGGACGGTGTGGCCGCGGAGTTCCGAAGCCGGGCGTTATGCAGGATGGCGACGGAGCTGGCAGCCGCACTGGGTGGCCCGCAGGCTGAGGGGCCACCAGCAGAAGATGCAGTAGTGATTCAGAGGAAGAACGGAGGAAGCAGACGCCATCAGGATCGCCCGGTCCGAGAAGGATTCGGCCCGGGTACCGCAAGACCCCGGAATGGAAGGTGGTCCCCGGTCACGCAGCCGCGATCCCCGCGCTCCCGCCCTTCTCGAGGGCCGAGTAGCGGAAACAGAAGGTCGGCGCAGCAGTAAGGCCGACAGATGGTGTTGAATTTCCTTCGGGGCCCTGGTGCCGTACGGCACCAGGGCCCCTCGACGCATTGGTTCAACGAGGTGAAATGACAGCAGATACCCCGCTCAGTGGTCGGCTGGACGACGACGACTACCCTGCGTACACGATGGGACGGGCCGCCGAGATGCTCGGCACCACTCCCGGTTTCCTCCGCGCCATCGGCGAGGCGCGCCTGATCACGCCCCTGCGCTCAAAAGGCGGACACCGCCGGTACTCCCGCTACCAGCTGCGGATCGCCGCCCGCGCCCGTGAACTGGTGGATCGGGGCACCCCGGTCGAGGCCGCGTGCCGCATCGTCATCCTCGAGGACCAGCTCGAAGAGGCCCAGCGCATCAACGCCGAGTACCGCCGCGCCGAAAGCGCATCGAACGACAACACGAACTGAACTACTCGTGCTCGGTGAACGCGGCGACCAGTACGTGGGCCGTGTTGTTGTCGGAGTCGGTCCCGTGGGCCTCGGCGCTGCGGGGGAACATGGCCTGCTCGTATGCGGTGAGCGCCGCCTCGATGTCGTCGGGGTGCGCGGCGAGGGCCTTGCCGAGTTCGGCGCCGTCGAGCATGGCCAGGTTGGCGCCTTCGCCGTTCGGGGCCGAGAGGTGGGCGGCGTCGCCGAGCAGGGTCACCCCCGGCACCCGGTCCCACCGGTGCCCGGCCGGCAGCTCGTAGAGCGGGCGCAGGACCGGTGCGATGTCGCCGTCGGTGATCAGCGCGGTGAGCTCGGGCGCCCAGCCGTCGAACTCCCGCGCGATCCGCGCGGCGGCAGCGGCGCCGTCGGTGAAGTCGATGGCGGCGAACCAGTCCTGCGGCTCGGACAGCCCCACGTAGGCGTGCAGGGTGTCGCCCCTCTCCCGGTGAGCGAAGATCTCCCTGCCCGGCGTGGGCACGATCATCGACCCGCCGCCGACCGTCTTCGCGGCGACCGGGTGCCGGGTGTCGGCCTCGAACAGGTAGGTCTCGACGACCGACTTGCCGGTGTACTCGGGTGTGGCGGTGGAGAGCAGCGGCCGGACCCGTGACCACGCGCCGTCCGCGCCGACCAGCAGGCCGGTGACGACGGTGCGGCCATCGGCGAACGTCACCTCGTGGCGCCCCTCGCCGAGGGTACGGGCGCTGCTGACCTTGTGCCCCCACTGGACGGTGCCGGCCGGGAGTGAGTCCAGCAGGATCTGCCGCAGCTCGCCGCGCTGCACCTCGGGGCGTCCCCCCGTGCCGTCGTCGGCCTTGTCGAACAGGACGGTCCCGTCCGGGTCGAGGACCCGCATCGCCTGGCGGCCCTCCAGGATGAGGCCACGGAACTCGTCCATCAAGTCGGCTGCTTCGAGGGCGAGTTGTCCGTTGTAGTCGTGGATGTCGAGCATCCCGCCCTGCGAACGCGCAGCCGGGGAGGGCTCCGCCTCGTAGACCGTGGCCGGTATTCCGTGGACGTGCAGGACGCGGGCGAGCGTCAGGCCGCCGAGCCCGGCGCCGATGATCGTGACGTCAGTGGTCATGGGGGCTTACTCCCTGGTCGGGACCGCTGGGCGGACGCCCGGCAGGTCACGCCGGGAGCGCCGTTCCAGTAAGTCGGGACGATGCGTTACTGGTGGCCGGTGCCGTTGATGACCGGCGCCCACCAGCTCCAATGTCCCTGCAGTCATCGGCAGATCACCGACAGATCACCGACCACGCCGACAACCGCCCGACATCGGCGCCACCCCCACAGCTGCGCCCGCGGTTGCCGGGTTTCCGGGTCAGGCGTGGTCGGCCCGGTGCCTGCGTTCGCGCTCGGCCAGCGGGAGGGGTGCCTCGTCCAGACCGCCGACCGATCCGCTCGCCATGCGTGCGCACGTCCCGCGGCAGGCGAGCAGCTGCCTGTCATCGCGGTAGGAAACCACCACCGCCTCCGGGGCCGACGCGCTCCGGTAGTCGGTGCCGCAGATGAGGCACGCCAGTCCGGAGAGCATCTCGGCGGTCGGTTCGGGGCGGCCGCGGCGGCGGCCGAAGATCGAGTCCTGTGAGTACATGCGTCCCGCATCCTCTTGCTCGGTGTGATCGGTTCAGGGCGTGCATGAGGCGCCGGAATGCCTTTCGGCACACCCGGGAACAAGGAAATCCGCTACCGCGGGGCGCGGAACGGGATACGGAAGACAGCGCGACGAGGTGAACCAAGGGGCATGGTGCGGCTCTTTTCCGGCCGGACAGGATACGCTCCGGCCTCTGCCGTTCCCCGAGGGCGACGCCGACACGGATGACGGCATACGAGGTGCGCTCGGTGCCGCAACCGTACTCCCCTCCGGAGCTCAAGGAACCGACCGGCGGATGGAGTTCACCGCCGGCCAGGGCCCCAAGGGCAGGCAGGCCGACCAGATCAGCGCGCTCTGAGGGCTCTCCCTTCCGAGGCAGCGCCCATGCACGCCGAAAGGAACACTGTGACCAGCGACATCGACGACCGGGGCACCGATCCCGCGGACCACGCCGAGATGACCCGACCACCGCCCGCCGGCCGGGGCAGCGACTACGCCGCCCTGTCCCGCGAGGTGAAGCGGAGCGGGCTGCTGAAGCGGCGCCCTGGCTACTACTCCGTCAAGGTCGGGACGAACCTGCTCCTGCTGGCCGCCGGATGGACCGCGTTCGTCCTGATCGGGCAGTCGTGGTGGCAGCTGCTGACCGCCGCCTTCCTCGCGGTGATGTTCACCCAGACCGCCTTCATCGGGCACGACGCCGGACACCACCAGATCGCCGCCTCCAAGCGCGTCAACAACCTGCTCGGGCGCGTGCACGCCGACCTGCTGATCGGCCTCAGCTACGGCTGGTGGCTGGCCAAGCACAACCGGCACCACTCCCACCCCAACCATGTCGACCGCGACCCCGACATCGCCGACGGTGCGATCGCCTTCACCGAGGACCACGCCCGCGTCCGCCGCGGCCCGTACGCCTGGCTGGCCCGCCACCAGGCGTGGCTGTTCTTCCCGATGCTGCTCCTGGAAGGACTGGCCCTGCACGTCGCCGGCGTACGAGCGCTGCTCGACCGCACCGGTACCGCGACCTCGCGGGCCGCCAAGCCGGCCGAGGCGGTACTGCTGACGGCGCATCTCGGTGGCTACCTCGCCGCCCTGTTCCTGGTCCTGTCCCCCGTCCAGGCCGTGTGCTTCCTCCTTGTGCACCAGGGGCTGTTCGGGCTGTACATGGGGTGCTCGTTCGCCCCGAACCACAAGGGCATGGCCCTCTTCGCCAAGGACGACAAGATCGATTTCCTGCGGCGGCAGGTACTGACGTCACGCAACATCCGTGGCCACCGGTTCACCGACTTCGCGCTCGGCGGGCTGAACTACCAGATCGAACACCACCTGTTCCCCTCCATGCCTCGGCCCACCCTGCGCCATGCCCAGGAACTCGTCCGCACGTTCTGCGTCCGGCACGGCATCGCCTACCACGAGACCGGGCTCTTCAGCTCCTACGCCCAGGTCCTGCGGCACCTCCACGCGGTCGGCGGCCCGCTGCGCCCCGAACTGGAATACTGATCGCCGGTCCGCTGCCGTAAGCCACCCTCGGCCCCACGCCCGCGGTGCGCCCGGGATGGACGGGTCCGCGGGCCGGCCGGCGCCCGTCCGGCGGGTGTGCGGCCGGAGGCGGGTCGGGCACGGCTCGGACGCACGTACACTCGGCCCATGGGTCGTACACGTGCCGTGAAGGGATGCCTGCAGCAGGCCAGACGTGCTGCGCTCCCCACGGCCGCGCGTAGCTCGGTCCGCACCCGGGCGACCGTCGCTGATGCCGAGGTGCCCGAGACCCGGCTCATCGCGTTGCACGGCCACGGCTAGCGGCGCTCCGCGCCCGCTCCCCAGGGCCCTTCCCCACCCTTCCCCTCGCTCGCCGGCCTGCCACGATCACGGCAGCTCCCGTTCTGCCGCTGCCGCGCCGAGCGTTCGCGTCCGGCTCCCGCCGGGCACGTACACCGCCCTGTGATCCACGTCATCACCGCAGCGCCCGGCGCACCGCCGGCGCTGTCGCCTTGCGCCGCCCGCACGACGGGCCGCGCATCCTCGAAGGGATCATTGTGAAGCTGAGCGAACTGCTGGCCGGGCAGGAGCACCACACGCTGCGCGGCGACGCCACCACGACGTGGATCACCGCGGGGGTGGCCTTCGACGCCGACCGGGTGGCACCCGGATCCCTGTACGTCGCCGTGCCCGGCCACCGGGCGGGCGGGCCGGAAGCCGCGGCACCGGCCCTCGCCCGGGGCGCGGCGGCGGTGCTCGTCGACGCCCGGTCACCGGCCCTTCCGGATGCGGTGTGGGCGTCGGGGCCGGGCGCCTGCGTCATACGGGTGCCGGACGCCCGGAAGGCGGCCGCGGTCGTCGCCTCCCGCTATTTCGGCGAGCCGGGACGGCGGATGGACGTGGTGGCCGTGACCGGCACCAACGGGAAGACGTCGGTGTCGTACATGGTCGAGTCGGCGCTGCGGCTCTCCGAGGGCGCGGCGGTGGGCGTCATCGGGACGGCCGGCAGCCGGATCGGCAACGAGCAGATCCCGATGCCCCCTTCGGTGCTGACCACGCCGGAGTCGCCCGACCTGCAGTACCTGCTGAGCCGTATGCGCGACCGCGGTGCGGGCAGTGTGGTGCTGGAGGCCACCTCGATGGGCCTGCTGACGCACCGGGTGGACCGGACGTTCATCGACGTCGGTGTCTTCACCAACCTGACGCAGGACCATCTGGACGATCACGGCACGATGGCCAACTACCGGGACGCGAAGCTGCGGCTGTTCCAGGGCTTGTGCCGGCAGGCGGTGGTCAATGCCGATGACCCCGTGGGGGCCGACATCGTGGCGATGATGCCCGACGCGGTCACGTACGCCCTGGACGCCGCGGCGGACTACCGGGCCACCCACCTCGACGTGGATGCCTCCGGCACCCGGTTCACGCTGCACCACGACGGCCGCAAGTATCCGGCGGCGATACCCGTCCCGGGCCGGTTCTCGGTCGCCAACGCCCTGGCCACCGTGGCGGCTTGCCACACCCTGGGACACGACCTGGGCGGACTCGTCGCCGCACTGGACCGGATGCCTCCCGTCCCCGGCCGCCTGGAGCGGTTCAGGACGCCGCACGGCGCGTCGGTGATCGTGGACTACGCGCACTCACCGGATTCCCTGCACAAGGTCCTGACCACCATCCGCGGCTTCGCCCGCGGGCGGGTCCTCACCGTCTTCGGCTGCGGCGGCGACCGGGACACCACCAAGCGGGCCGAGATGGGGCAGATCGCGGGCACCCATTCCGATCTGTGCGTCCTCACCTCGGACAACCCGCGCACGGAAGATCCCGAGGCGATCCTGGACCAGATCGCACCCGGCCTCACGGCCACCGGCACCCCTTTCGAGCGCCTCGCCGACCGCCGTCAGGCGATCGCCTTCGCGCTGTCCGCGGCGGACCCGGGCGACATCGTGCTGATCGCCGGGAAGGGCAGTGAGCCGCACCAGATAGTCGGTGAACGCCTGCTGCCCTTCAGCGATATGGCCACCGTGCGCGAACTCGCCTGAGCCGGGGCCGGAGCCCGGACGAGCCGGGCCGCAGAGCCCGGATCCCCGGCCGTGGGCGGCCTTACGCCGTCCCGCCGGCCGGGCGGGGACCGGTGCCCCGCCGAGCCGCCGGGTGACGTCGTCGGCCGCGCCGCCCGGCCGCGTGTACCGCCGGCCGCGCCCGGACCGATTCAGCTCACGGATGTGGGGTCCAGGGGCACATCAGCGCAGCTCATCGAGTCTGCGCGGAGGCCTGCGGGACCGGCTTGCGTTGAGCCGCTTCCATGTCCGAGAAGGATGCGTGCTCGTCCTCGAACAGGAGACTCTCGTCCTCCTCGAAGTCCGGAGCCTGGAAGGGGGCCGTCGTCGGAGGCAGCGAGGCCGGAGCGGCACGCCGGGGCGCCACTTCCGGAGCGGAGAACAGCGAGGTCAGGTCGATGAGAGGTCTCCCATTCATGGCAAGGACATAAGGGGTCCAACGTGCTGTGACCGGGCATAGCGGCTTTACAGCTTGCTCATTTTGGCGTACGGACTCATGATCCGTTGCTGCGCCGAAGTGAAGTCCACTAGCACCGCGATTCCGTCCTCGATGCCGATCACGTGGCCGAGGCCGTACACGTCATGTGTGACCCGGTCGCCCACGGCGAACTGCTTGAGAGGCAGCGTAGCCGGGGCCTTGAAGGGACTGGTAGGCAAATGCCGCTTCTGTGCGGATGGCTTTGTCATTGCCACCAGTATGCGCCTGACTCGCCGGGTCCATCGCGCTGCGAGCGGAACGCACCGAGCGCCGCGGGCCACAGCGAGGGCGCGGCCGGGGGCGGCACCGTGCCGGAATGATCTATTCCGGTGTCCTCGGCTCGGCTCGGCTCGCGCCGCCGACCGGAGGGTTCCAGGAAATCGACGGCCGCCGCGTACCGCCGTGGGAGTACGGGACGTGGCCGGGCCGGTCCGGCCGGCGTCGAGAAGATGGCACCGGATCGTGACCAAGTGCGGCAGCTGAAGCCGCGAGGTCGCGAGGGGGGCGGCCGGACGGGAACTGGAGTTCGCTGAGCCGGGGCCCAGGTCACGCGGCGCGGGTCAGCGCGCCTTCTCCGCCGGTACGAGGATCGCCACGCACTCCACGTGGTGCGTCATCGGGAACAGGTCGAAGGCCTGGAGGCGGCGGGGGACGTAGCCGGCGGCGGCGAAGTAGGCGAGGTCGCGGGCGAGGGCGGCCGGGTCGCAGGCCACGTAGGCGATGCGGCGGGGGGTGAGGGAGGCCAGGTGCTGGACCGTCTGCTTGCCGGCGCCGGCGCGGGGCGGGTCGAGGACGACGAGGTCGACGTCGCTGATGCCCGTGCGGGGCAGGATCTGGTCGACCTTGCCGTGCTCGATGCGGACGCGGTCGACGTCGGCGAGGTTGTGCCGGGCGTCCTCCACCGCGCGCTTGCCGGACTCGATGCCGAGGACGGCGCCCTTCTCGCCGACCCGGTCGGCCAGCGCGCCCGCGAAGAGGCCGACGCCGCAGTACAGGTCGAGGGCCATGTCGCCCTTCTTGGGCATCAGGCCGCGCATGACGGCCTCGACGAGGAGGTCGGCGGCCTGCGGGTGGACCTGCCAGAAGCCGCCGTTGCCGACGCGCCAGGTGCGCTCGGCGGCGCGTTCGCGGACGAAGGGGCGGCCGTGGACACGGTGCACGCCCTTGTCCTTCTCCCCCACGCGCATCACCGAGACCGGCTTGTCGAGCTCCACGATGGGCAGGCGGCCGCCGGGCTTCGGGGTGAGGATGACCTGGCGGTCGTGCGAGCCGGAGGCGGCGATGGCCTCGACGGTGGCGATCTGGGGCCACTCGCGCTTCTCGATGCCCAGCTCGGAGACTCCGGGGGCGGCGATCATGCAGTGGTCGATGGGCTGGACGTCGTGCGAGCGGTGCTTGCGGAGGCCTACGTGGCCCTCGGCGTCGATGGCGTACTGGACGCGGGTCCGCCAGGCCGGTACCTCGCCGGCGGGGACCTTGTCACCGGGTGCCGGCACGACCGTGCCGTCCCAGCCCGCCTCCTCGGGGGTCAGGCCCGCGAGGTGCTGCAGCTGCTCGGCGATGACCTCGCCCTTGAGCCGGCGCTGGGCGCCGGGCTTCGCGTGCTGCCAGTCGCAGCCGCCGCAGCGGCCGGGGCCGGAGAAGGGGCAGGGGGCCTCGACCCGGTCCTTGGAAGCCGAAAGGACCTCGACGGCGTCGGCACGGAGGAAGCGGGCGCCCTCCTCGCCATCGGTGACCTTGGCGATCACTCGCTCGCCGGGGAGGGCGTGGCGTACGAAGAGGACCTGGCCCTCGTCCGTACGGGCGACGCAGTGGCCGCCGTGGGCGACGGGGCCGACCTCGACCTCGTACTCCGCACCGACCAGGGACTTCCGCTCGGTGCCGGCCTTGGGGTTCTTCGCTTCTTCCGGCATGGCGAGTGAGCTCCAAAAAACGTGGGGTGGTGCGGCGGGACAACAGCCTTCAAGTCTACGTCCCACCGCACCACCCCACCGACCACCGGGGCGAGCCCCGGCCGGGGGTCCGGGGGTTGTCCCCCGGGAATTACCGCTTCGTGGCCGCCTTCTCCTTCTTCGGCGCGGCGACCGGGCCGCGGCGGACCGAGCCCGGCGCGTTCCACTCGGCGCGCTTGCGGGCGCGGACCTTGGCGGCCTCGGAGGAGTCCAGCTGCCAGGGGACGGAGGTGACCATGACGCCCGGGGTGAAGAGGAGCCGGCCCTTCAGGCGCAGCGCGGACTGGTTGTGGAGCAGGTGCTCGTACCAGTGGCCGACGACGTACTCCGGGATGAAGACGGAGACCGCGTCGCGCGGGCTCTCCTTGCGGAGCGACTTCACGTACTCGATGAAGGGGCGGGTGATCTCGCGGTACGGCGAGGCGAGGACCTTCAGGGGGACCTCGATGCCGCGGCGCTCCCACTCCTCGCGCAGCGCCTTGGTCTCGGCCTGGTCGACGTCCACGCTGACCGCTTCGAGGGAGTCGGAGCGCATCAGCTTGGCGTAGTTCAGGGCCCGCAGGGTCGGCTTGTGGACCTTGGAGACCAGGACGATGGAGTGCACGCGGGAGGGGCGGGCGACCTCGTCGTCGGGCGAGTCCGCGGCGGCGATCTCGTCGGCGACCCGGTCGTAGTGCTTACGGATCGCGGTCATCGTGACGTAGAAGATGACCATGCCGAGCAGCGCGACCCAGGCGCCGTGGCTGAACTTCGTCAGCAGGACGACGACCAGCACGAGCCCGGTGAAGGTGGCGCCGAAGGCGTTGATCGCGCGGGAGCGGTGCATCCGGCGGCGCTTGGCCTGGTCGTTCTCGCCGGCCAGGTGGCGGTTCCAGTGCCGGACCATGCCGATCTGGCTGAGCGTGAAGGAGACGAAGACGCCGACGATGTACAGCTGGATCAGCCGGGTGGAGTCGGCGCCGTAGATGTAGACGAGTATCACGGCGGCGCCGGCGAGCAGCACGATGCCGTTGGAGAACGCGAGGCGGTCACCGCGGGTGTGCAGCTGGCGCGGCAGGTAGCGGTCCTGCGCGAGGATCGAGCCGAGCAGCGGGAAGCCGTTGTACGCGGTGTTCGCGGCGAGGAAGAGGACCAGCGCGGTGGCGGCGGCCAGGATGACGAAGGGCGCCGTGCCGTCGCCGAAGACCGCGGCCGCGACCTGCGAGATGACCGGGTTCTGGGTGTAGCCGGCGCCGACCGGGTGGCCGTTGTGCAGCAGGTCGGTGGCCGGCTTCTCGGCCATCTTCACGCCGGTCGTCATGGCCAGCACGATGATGCCGCAGAACATGGTGACGGCCAGGCCGCCCATCAGCGCCAGGGTCGTGGCGGCGTTCTTGGACTTGGGCTTGCGGAAGGCGGGCACGCCGTTGGAGATCGCCTCGACGCCGGTGAGCGCCGCACAGCCGGAGGAGAACGCGCGCAGCAGGAGGAAGACCAGCGCGAAGCCGGCCAGGCCGCCCTGCTCGGCGTGGATGGTGTAGTCGGCGGTGGGGGCCTTCATGGTGTCGCCCATGACCAGGCCGCGGAAGGCGCCCCAGAGGATCATGAGGAAGACGCCGGCGACGAAGATGTACGTCGGAATGGCGAAGAGCTTGCCCGACTCCTTGACGCCGCGCAGGTTCATCACGGTGAGCAGCGCGATCATCGCGATGGCGCAGAACGTCTTGTGCTCGACCACGAAGGGGATCGCCGAGCCGAGGTTCTCCACTCCGGAGGAGATGGACACGGCGACGGTGAGGACGTAGTCGACCAACAGCGCACTGGCCACGGTCAGGCCGGCCTTGGGGCCGAGGTTGGTGTTGGCGACCTCGTAGTCGCCGCCGCCGCTCGGGTAGGCGTGCACGTTCTGCCGGTACGACGCCACGACCGTGAACATCAGCACGACGACCGCGACCGCGATCCAGGGGCTGAAGTGGTACGCCGACACGCCTGCCACGGACAGGACGAGCAGCACCTCCCCCGGCGCGTACGCCACGGAGGAGAGCGGGTCGGAGGCGAAGACGGGGAGTGCGATGCGCTTCGGGAGAAGGGTCTCTCCCAGCTTGTCGCTGCGCAGTGCGCGCCCGATCAAGATGCGTTTGGGCACGTCGGTCAGTTTGGACACGCAGAGGATGCTAAGCCTTCGTCAAGGCCGTCGCCCACCCGCCACCCATAGGGGCAAGGCACCTGCCGGGGGATGCCGCCCGACTGGTCCGCACGGCCGTCCGGGGGTGCCGCCGGGGGTACGGAATCCGTCGTTCCGCGGTATCGGGCGGCGGGACGCGGACCCGCTCCGCCTCGCCCGAACGGCGGAACTGCCTGCCCGGAGCGGGGTGTCCACACCCTCACCCCCGTCGAGGGTGGGGACAACCGATCCGCTGCGGGCGGCCCGGCGGGCGAGCAGACCCCTGATGCTGCGCCGCCCGCCGTGCACCCGCCGGTGCGCCCCGATGGTGGCATTCGCCACGGCCTCGGCACATTGCCGGTTCCCGGCAATCTTTACGCGATTTTGATGGCTCACCGACCGGCACTTGCCCCGCCGGACGGCCCGCAGAAGGCCGGTGCGGACCGGACGTCCGGGGGAACTACAGCGGCCGGTCCGGCCAGCCCAGCACGCGCGCGCCCATCGCCGCCGTCTCCAGGGTGTAGCGCTGCAGCCCGTCGGCCGGGTCGTAGCCGGTCAGCTCCTTGATGCGGGCCAGCCGGTAGGAGAGGGTGCGCACGCTGACCTGGAGCCGGCGGGCCGCCTCGGCGTTGACGTACGCCGTCGCCGCGCAGGCCCAGATCGTCTCCAGCAGCGGCCGCGCCCCGCCCCGCCCCTCGGTCAGCGGCCCCAGCACGCTGCGTACGAGGTCGGCCATGGCGGCCCGGTCGCGCAGCAGGACGGGGAAGACCAGCAGGTCGGCCGCGTGCAGCACGGGCTCGGTCAGCTCCAGCTGGGTCGCCAGCTCCAGCGCGCCCAGCGCCTCTTCGTACGAGGTGACCACGCCACCGGCGCCGGCGTGCGGCCGGCCGAGCGCGACCCGGTGCGCGCCGCGCCCGCCGGAGCCCGGGGAGCGGGCGTACTTCGCGAAGGCGTCCAGGGCGCCGTCCCGGCCGCCCGCCGCCACGCACACCAGCCGCCCGGCCTTGGTGGCGATCAGCACGTCGCGGTCGCCGAAGCGGGTCAGCAGCTCGCGCTCCACGCGCCGGGCCACCGGGTGCAGGTCGTCGAAGCGCTCCGGGCCCTCCGCGACGGCCACCGCGTGCTCCCCGGCCAGCCGCAGCCCGAAGCGCTCGGCGCGCTCGGCGAGCCGGCCCAGGTCGCTGCGCCCGTAAAGAAGGTCGTCGACGAATTCGCGGCGGGCCGCCTCCTCCTGCCGGACCGCGAGCCGCTGCGCGCGCTCGTGGCCCTCGCCGAGTGCGGCGACTGCCGCCTCGACGGCCGCGAGCAGCGCGTCGCCGGTACGGGCGCCCTCGGTGGCGCCCGCGGCCCGCGCCACACCGGGCAGCGAGCTCCACAGCCGACGGGTCTCCCCCAGGTAGCGGCCGACCAGCTCGCGCAGGCTCAGGCCCTCCTCGGCGGCCCGCTCCCCCAGCTCGCGCAGCACGTCCAGTTCCTCGCGGCGGAGCAGCCGCCCGGTCCGTGACACCTCCCCGAGGAGGCCGGCGTACTCGCCGAGGCTGTGCGGTTCCGCTGTGCCGCGCTCCACCTGTTGTGCTCCCTGCTCCTGCTCGTCCCGGCGCCCGTCGGGCCGGTTCCGGGGGCTTCGTTGCCGACTCCCGGACACCGGGACGCTATCAATCCTGCCGGATCCCGGCAGATCCGCTCCGCGGGTTCCCGGCGGGGCGCGGGCGGCGGCCGAGCAGCTCGCCCAGCCCCTCGCGGGTGGCTGCGATGACCACGCGGTCCTGGGGCCGCAGGACGTACCCGGGCGGCAGGTCGCGGACCAGCCGGGCCGGCTCCCAGCGCTGCCCGCCGTGGGCCGGCATGGTCTCCGGGTCCTCGGCGGGGTCCTGGGACGCGCCGATGTTGACGGCCACCACCCGCAGCCGCCCGGCCCGGAACACCTCGTCGGCCCGGCGGCCCACCAGCTCGGTCTGGCCGCGCACGTCGACATGGGCGACGAGCAGCAGCCGGCGCTCGACGGGGACGGCGCCGAGGATCTGGCGGCCCATCATGGCGCCGGCGAAGGCGGGCGCTGCCATGAAGGAGACGCTGCGGCTGCGGGTGACGGCGGTGGGGTGGGCGGCGCGCAGGGTGCGGTAGACGGCGGTGGCGAACCGGTCGTCGAAGAGCCGCAGCGTCACCCGCAGCTGCGGTTTGACCGACCTGGCGTACAGCGACGCCTCCAGGTTCGTGCCGTCTTCGCTGGTCAGCGCGAGGAGGGTACGGGCGCGGGCGATCCCGGCGGCCTCCAGCACGCCGTCCTCGGTGGCGTCGCCCAGCACGGTCGGCACCCGCAGCCGGCGGGCCAGCGGGATGCCGCGCGCGTCGGGGTCCTCCTCGACGCAGACGACCGGGACGCCCAGCTCGCGCAGCCGGGCCAGGACGCGGGTGCCGACCTTGCCGAGGCCGAGGAGGACGACGTGGCCGGAGATGCCGCGCGGCGGGCGGCGCAGCGAGGCGGCGCTGCGGAAGGTGCCGAGCGCTTCGAAGGCGGCGGCGACCAGGACGGGCAGCAGGAGGAGGCCGGTGAGGCCGGACAGCAGCTGCAGCACCTTGCGGGCCGGGCCCTCGTGGATCGCGGGTTCGTTGATCGCGAAGAGGTCCAGGAGGGAGAGGTACGCCGCGTGCAGCGGGTCCTCGCCGGTGGCCAGCGTCGAGACGACGGCCAGGGTCAGTACGGTGCCGACGAGGCCGGCTATCGACCAGCGCAGCCGCCGTGAGAAGAGCGAGCCGAGCGGCGCGCCGCGCCCCACGAGGCGGCGGGCCGGCGGCCGGCGCCCGCGGTAGGAGACGGTCTCCAGCTCGACGGTGGCGCGGCCCGCCGCGGCCGCCGCGGTGGCGTCGTCGGGCAGCAGTGTCGGCCCGTCGTCGTCGGCCGCGTGCCGGTGGCCGGTGCGGCCGCCGTGCCGGGAACGGCCCGGGGGCGGGACCGGCGCCGGGCCGCCTTCGTGCGCCGTCTCGTCCGAGGCCGAGGGGGAGAGCAGGGCGAGGGTGGCGAGGCCGCGGCCGGCGGCGCGCGGCGATGCGGGCGCGCCCGGGGTGTGCTCAACGGCCCGCAGCAGCAGCCCGTCGACCTCGATGACCTTGCTGGTGCCGGCCACGGCCGTGGCGGTGAGCGCGGGCGCGACCGTGTCGGCGTCGGAGAGGACGGTGGTGGAGGCGTCGATGTCGGAGGTGTCGGACCAGACGACGGCGGCGGCCTGGTCCAGCAGTTCCTCCAGGTGCTGGCCGAGCCGGCGGTTGTAGAGGCGGATGACCAGCCGGAGCCGGGGGTTCATGCGGCGGGCGCGCAGCGCGGCGTGGATGTTGGTCTCGTCGTCGTCGTAGACCAGGGCCAGCGCGCCGGCCTCCTCGACGCCCGCTTCGGTGAGCGTCTCGTCGTCGGGCTCGGGCGCTTCCAGTACGCGTACCGGCCCGGCCTCCTCCGCGGCGTCCGGCGCGGCCAAGCCGTCGGCGGGTCTCGCGTCGTCCGGGGCGTTCGTGCGGCCGACCGCCGCCGTCATCCGGCCGAGGAACGCGCCGGCCCGGCCCAGGCCGCCGCGGGCGGGCTGCGGGACGCGGGGCCCGCGCGGGTCGCGTACGGAGGGCACGACGAGGGTGACCCGCTCGCGGTAGACCTCCCGCAGCTCGACGGCGAGCCGGTGGGCCAGGGAGTCGTCGCCGCACACCACCATGTGCGGGGTGCTCGGGGCCGGTGGGGACTGCTGAGGCACGGGTGACAGTGAGGACACGTCGCCCAGCATGCCTCCCGAAGATCACGAAGGCACGGCACGGCCCGGCCTCCGGGCCCCGGCAGCGGTCCCGGGAACCTCCGCAGCCACTGCCGGATTTCCCGTACGCGGTTCTCGTGCGGGCTGACACGATTTCTTGCCGGTCTCGCACTGAATTCCCCCGCACTCGGACAATGCAAGCTGTCCGAATGCCCGCTTGAAAGGCCCGGCACCGGGCGCGGATGCTGCATGCGATGCCCTAGCGGCACATCGGCGGCAGTGGACGAAAGGGCGGCGAGCCATGCCCGGCACGCTCAAGGACCAGAAATTCGATGCGCTCTTCGAGATGTTCGACCGGGAAGGCCAGGGATATCTCACGCGGGAGCGGTTCTTCCGTTTCGCGGAGGGAATAGCGGGGCTGCCCCCGCGGGGCGACAACGCGAACGCGGCGGCGGTCCGTGCGGCCTTCGAGAAGTGGTGGAAGCTCCTGGTGCCCTCCGGGGGATCCAGCCAGGACACCCGGATCGACCGGCAGGAATTCGTCGCCCGTATGGGGTCCCTCGTCTCGTCGCCCGCGAATCTCGACGACGCAGTACTGGCCGTCCCCGACGCCTTGATGCGCGCGCTGGACACGGACAGGAGCGGGACGCTGAGCCTGGCGGAGTACCGGCGTATTTACACCCACGTCGGCGTGGACGCCGAGCACTGCGAGGAGGCGTTCCGCCGGCTCGACAGGGACGGCGACGGCGCCATCAG
The DNA here is from genome assembly GCF_055567935.1 of Streptomyces sp. NPDC026301. NCBI lineage: Bacteria > Bacillati > Actinomycetota > Actinomycetes > Kitasatosporales > Streptomycetaceae > Streptomyces > Streptomyces sp. NPDC026301. Next base: position 15,936 of record NZ_JBVHPN010000015.1, read on the forward strand.
CCACCAGGAATGGCGGGACGCGCTCCAGGAATTCTTTGTGAGCGACGACGCGGACGCGCCGGGGAACCAATTGCTGGGGCCGCTGCGGCCGCCCGCCGGCTGACATGCCCGGGCGCGGCGGGGAATCCGGCACGGCGTACCGGGATCCGCTGCACGATCCCGTCCGGCAGGCGGACGACATGCTCGCCCGCGCGCTCGACCACTGCCTGCGCCACCAGCAGGAGGACGGCGGCTGGCGGACGCCGCCCGACCCGCGCGTCACGGAGACCGCCCTGGCCTGCCTGGCCCTGTCCCGGGAGGCCACCCCGGCGGCCCGGCGCGCGGTCCGCCGGGCGCGCCAGTGGCTGCGCACCGCGCGCCCCCAGACGCACCATTCGCTCGCCCGGTACGCGGAGACGCTGCTGGCCGGTCTGGCCTGCGACAGGGCCGACGGACACCACCCCGCCGCCGAGGCGTTCAGCGGCCCGGTCTTCGCGCCCCGGCTCCGGCTGCTGGCCGTGCTGCGGGCGTGCGCGCAGCGGGTGGCGCCGGAGGCGGCCGGGCGCGAGCCGGTCACGGCGGCCGGCCTGCGGGCGCTCCGCGCCGGCCTGCGCACGGCGGTGGACGGGGCGGGCCGCTCCCGGCTGAAGTCGTGGGCGCTGGTGGACCTGCTGGCCGAGCACGCGCTCGTCGAGCGGTACTTCGGTGACGCACAGGACGCGGAAGCGGCCGCGCGGCGCCTCGCGGACCTCCAGTCGCCGGACGGCTCCTTCTACGGGAACGTCCTGAGCACATCCCTCGCGCTGCTCGCCCTGAACGCGGTCGTCCCGACCGGCACCGCGCGGTACCGGGCCCGCGGCCACCTGCTCACGGCGCAGCACCCGGACGGTACCTGGCGTTTCCTGACCACCGACGTGTGGGACACCCAGCTGACGGTACGGGCGTTCCGGGGCGAGCCCGACTTCGACGTGCAGGGACTCCCCCGCGCGCTGGAGTTCCTGCGCGCGGCCCAGCGGCCCGACGGGGGCTGGCCGTGCCGGCAGGGGCTGGAGTCCGACAACGACACCACCGCGGCGGTGCTCATCGCCCTCGCCGGCCTCCCGGAGGCGGCGGACGCGGCGCGCCGCGCGCTCGGCCACCTCGCCGAGCAGCAGAGCGGGGCGGGCCTGTGGTCCACCTGGCAGGCGGCGGGCGATCCGCCGGCCCCCGACGTGGTCGCCCATGCCGTCACCGCCCTGGACCGCTACCGCGGCCGGCACCGCGTCCCCACCGGCGCGGCCCGCCGCTGGCTCGGCGCGTACGCAGGGCGCGCCTGGTCCGCCGGCGACGGCTGGGCCGCGAGCTGGTACCGCGGCGCCCCCTACGCGGTGTGCGAGATCGCGCCCGCGCTGCCGGCCGGACACCGCGCGGTCCGCGCCGAGCTGGACCGCCTGGCCGCGGCGCAGCGGGCGGACGGCGGATGGGCCCCCGGCCCGGCCGCCGACAGCCTGCCGTCGGCCACCGGGCTGGCCCTGGCGGCGCTCTGCCGGGAGACCGGCCCCGGCGGCGGGACGCGCGCGGCCCTCGCGTACCTGGCCGCGGCGCAGCGGGCGGACGGCAGCTGGCCGGGGCGGCCGGAGATGTACGGCCCCCGCCCGCTGCTGAGCCACTGCCCCACGCAGACCCTGGCCTTCACCACCCTGGGACTCACGGCGGTCCGGCGCGCGCTGCGCGGCCCACGGCGAGGAGAGTGGTGACCGGCCCCGCTGGAAGGAGTACCGCAGTGACCGACCCCACCGGACCGCCCGCCACGGACTACCCCGCGCCGCCCTGGAAGGCGCGCGGCGTGCTGTGGATGTCCGTGCTCACCGCGCGCGAGGCGCCGGAGCTGCCCGCCGACCTCACTCCCGTCGGCGGCCGCCGCACGCTCCTCGTGGTGCTCGCGCGCTTCACGGAGGGCTCGCTGCGGTACGACGAATTCGCGGTCGGCTCCCCGGCCCGCCGGGGCCGCCGCGTGGGCATGTTCTGCCATCGGATCTGGGTGGACTCGGAGGCGTCGCTGCGCGGCGGGCGGAGGCTGTGGGGCATCCCCAAGGAGCTCGCGCGCTTCTCGTGGGACGCGGAGAGCGTCCGCATCCGCGACGACGACGGGCCGGTCGCGGCCCTGCGCCTGGGCCCGCACGGCAGGGCGCGCGTCCCGGTCCTCCGCGCCCCCAGCAGCGGGTTCGGCCGGATCGGCGGCGAGCGGACGTTCCTGTGCGGGCAGGTCTCGGGGCGCCTCGGCCGGGGCCGGCTCGGCGTCCTGGACTGGCACCCGCCCCTGCCGGACCTCGCGTCCCCGGCACCCCGCTGTACGTTCTCCGTCTCCTCCGCGCGCTTCGTCTTCCCGGCGGGGACCCGCCTGGGACCGGCCGGCTCCCCCGCCCCCGGCCGAACCGGCGCCTGAAGGGCAGCACTCCCTCCCTCCGGCGAGCCGGTTACGGTGGTGTCGCACATCAGCGGGGGCAACTCCCCCGTTGCCGCATAAGCTCGTGACCGGGCGGTACCGGGGCCAGGGCGCCCCGGGCGGGCCGGTACGCCGGAAAGAAAGTTGTGAGCAGGGTGTTGAGGCAGGCCAGCGGGCCTACGAGGAGTGCGGGGTAAGCGGACGATGCACATCGTCATCATGGGCTGCGGGCGGGTCGGATCCGCGCTCGCACAGACCCTGGAGAGCCAGGGCCACACGATCGCCGTGGTCGACCAGGACCCCACCGCCTTCCGGCGGCTGGGCTCCGGCTTCGGGGGCCGCCGGGTGACCGGCGTCGGCTTCGACCAGGACACCCTGCGCGAGGCCGGGATCGAGGAGGCCGGCGCGTTCGCGGCGGTCAGCAGCGGCGACAACTCCAACATCATCGCCGCCCGGGTGGCCCGCGAGATGTTCGGCGTCGAGAACGTCGCGGCCCGCATCTACGACCCGCGCCGCGCCGAGGTCTACCAGCGCCTGGGCATCCCGACCGTGGCCACCGTCCGCTGGACGGCGGACCAGATGCTGCGCCGGCTGCTCCCCTCGGGCGCCGAGCCGCTGTGGCGGGATCCCAGCGGCGGCGTGCAGCTCGCCGAGGTGCACACCGACGCGTCCTGGGTCGGCCACAAGGTCAGCCGGCTCCAGGAGGAGACCGGCGTACGGGTGGCCTTCCTCACCCGGCTGGGTGAGGCGATACTGCCGACCTCGCAGACCGTCCTGCAGGAAGGCGATCTGGTGCACGTGATGATGCGCACCGACGATGTGGAGAAGGTCGAGGCGGCGTTCGCCGAAGGGCCCGAGGAGGCAGGCGCATGAGGGTCGCGATCGCGGGCGCGGGAGCGGTGGGCCGCTCCATCGCGGGCGAGCTCCTGGAAAACGGCCATGAGGTCCTGCTCATCGACAAGGCGCCTACGGCGATCTCCGTGGAGCGGGTGCCGCAGGCGGAGTGGCTGCTGGCCGACGCCTGCGAGATCACCTCGCTGGACGAGGCCGCGCTGCAGCGGTGCAACGTCGTCATCGCGGCGACCGGCGACGACAAGGTCAACCTCGTCGTCTCGCTGCTGGCCAAGACGGAGTACGGCGTGCCGCGCGTGGTGGCCCGCGTCAACAACCCCAAGAACGAGTGGCTCTTCAACGAGGCGTGGGGCGTCGACGTGGCGGTCTCCACGCCGCGCCTGATGTCCGCGCTGGTGGAGGAGGCGGTGAGCGTCGGCGATCTCGTACGGCTGCTGCGCTTCAGCCACGGCGACGCCAACCTCGTCGAGCTGACGCTGCCCCCGGAGGCGGCGCTGGCGGGTACCCAGGTGGGCGACGTGGAGTGGCCCGAGGACACCTCGCTGGTGACGATCATCCGCGGGACCCGGGTGCTCACGCCCAACAAGGAGGACGCGCTGGAGGCCGGTGACGAGCTGCTGTTCGTCGCGGCGCAGGCGCGGGAGGAGCAGCTGGAGGACCTGCTGTCGGTGCGGAAGCCGGAGTAGGGGTTTTACCGACGTACGCAAGGCCCGGGACCGCTGCGGTCCCGGGCCTTGTCGCGCGGCCTGCGGCCTGCTCGTCCTCAAACGCCGGACGGGCTGGATTTGCCGGCCTCGGCCTCGGCCTTTTCCTTCGCTTCCATTTCGGCGATCACGTCGATCGGGGCCGGGGCCTTCGCCAGAAAGATCCAGGTGAGGTAGACGCAGAGCAGGAACGGCGGGATGCCGAGCGCGACCTTGACCCAGCCGAGCTGGGTGGCGTCGCCCCACCAGTACAGCGGGAAGAGGATCGCGGACTTGGCGAGCAGGATGGCGCCCCAGGCGTAGGTGGACTTGGTGTACGCCTTGAAGCGGCCGGGGTTGCGGGTGCGCCAGGAGAGGTTCTCGCGCAGGATCGGGCCGAGCAGGACGCCGATGAGCGGGTACTTGAAGAGCGCGGAGAGCACGTACACGACCGCGAGGCCCAGTGTGTAGAGCATCCCCGGCAGGTAGAAGTTCTTGGCGTCGCCGGACATCATCGCGAAGACGGCGCCGAAGGCCACGCCGAAGACGCCGCTGAAGGCGTGCTTGAGGGTTTCCCTCCGGGCGAGCCGGGCCAGCGCCAGCAGGACGGTCAGGCCCAGGGCGACGATCGCGGCGATGTGGATGTCCCGCTTGATCGTGTAGATCAGCACGAAGACCAGTCCGGGGACCGTCGTGTCCACCATGCCCCAGAAGCCGCCGAACGCCTCCAGAATGGCCTTCTCGGCGGCCGCCTTTCCGTGCCCGGCGGCGGGCGCTTCCTCGTTGCTCGTGGTCGTCTTCTCGAACGACGTCACCGGCTACTCCTGTCCGAGCGGTCGGAGTTCGTACTTCGGATTGAACAGCACCCGGCGTCCGTGGCTCATCGAGATCCGGCCGGAGGCGATGAGCTTACGGCCCGGCTCGATACCGGTGATGGCGCGCCGGCCGAGCCAGACCACGTCCAGCGCCGCCGAGCCGTCGAACAGCTCGGCCTCCAGCGCCGGCACCCCGGCCCGGGGACGCAGCGTGACGTGCCGCAGCGTACCCGTGACCTTCACGATCTGACGGTCGTCGCAGTCGCAGATCCGCGTACAGCCCGCGTTCTGCGCGTCCTGCTGCAGCTCGGCCGACTGCAGCTCCTCCTCGGAGGAGGACAGCCTGTCGAGCATCCGGCGGAAGCGTCCGGCCGGCTTCTCGGAACGGGTCCCAGCACTCATAGAGCCAGCGTACCGGCCGCCTCGCGCCGGGATCACGGGTCCGAGGGCCCGAACACGGCCCGCTGCGGCCGGCCGACGCTGCGTGCGGATCACTGTTCGAAGCGGTAGCCCATGCCCGGCTCGGTGACGAAGTGCCGGGGGTGGGACGGATCGGCCTCCAGTTTGCGGCGCAGCTGGGCCATGTAGACCCGCAGATAGTTGGATTCCGTGCCGTACGACGGGCCCCAGACCTCCTGGAGCAGCTGTTTCTGGCTGACCAGCCGGCCCGTGTTGCGCACGAGCACCTCCAGGAGGTGCCACTCGGTGGGGGTGAGGCGGACGTCGCGCCCGCCGCGGTTGACCTTCTTGGCGGCCAGGTCGACGGTGAAGCCGTCGGTCTCGACCAGGACGGCTGCGTCGGCGGGCCCGGTGGGCTCGGCGCGGCGCACGGCGGCGCGCAGCCGGGCCAGCAGCTCGTCCATGCCGAACGGCTTGGTGACGTAGTCGTCGGCGCCCGCGTCCAGCGCCTCGACCTTCTCGTCGGAGGTCTGCCGGGCGGAGAGCACGAGGATCGGTACGCGGGTCCAGCCGCGCAGGCCCCTGATCACGTCCACGCCGTCCATGTCGGGCAGGCCGAGGTCCAGGACGACGACGTCGGGGTGGCGGGCGGCGGCGAGCCGGAGCGCGGTGGCGCCGTCGGGCGCGGCGTCCACCTCGTACTTGCGCGCCTTGAGGTTGATCACGAGGGCGCGGACGATCTGCGGCTCGTCGTCGACCACGAGCACCCGGTTCATCGGGCCTGCCTTTCCCGCGGACGGCACGGGGCCGCCGCAGTCGGTGTACGGGGAGCGGGCGCGCTCATGTCGTCGCCCGGGCGGGGAGGGCGGGGCTGACCGGCGGGTGGCCGGCCGCGGCGCGCAGGGTCAGGACCATGGTCAGACCGCCTCCTGGGGTGTCCTCGGCGGCGAGGGTGCCGCCCATGGCTTCGGCGAAGCCGCGGGAGACCGCGAGGCCGAGGCCGACGCCGGCGCCGCGCGGGGCGTCGCCGTAGCGCTGGAACGGCTCGAAGATGCGGTCCTTGGCGGCGTCGGGGACGCCGGGGCCGCGGTCCACGACGCGTACCTCCACGCGCTCGCCGAGCGCGCTGGCGGCGACCGTGACGGGCGCACCGTCCGGGCTGTACTTCACGGCGTTCTCGACGAGGTTGGCGACGCACCGCTCCAGCAGGCCGGGGTCGACGGCCACGATGGGCAGCTCTTCGGGTATGTCCAGGCAGACGCTGCCCTCGGGGACGCCGCCGAGCGCCATCGGCACGACCTCGTCCAGGTCGGTGTCGCGGATCAGCGGGGTGACCGTGCCGGTCTGCAGCCGGGACATGTCCAGGAGGTTGCCGACCAGGTGGTCCAGCCGGTCGGCGCCGTCCTCGATGCCGGCCAGCAGCTCGGCCTCGTCCTCCTCGGACCAGGCCACGTCGTCGGAGCGGAGCGAGGTGACGGCGGCCTTGATGCCGGCGAGGGGGGTGCGCAGGTCGTGGCTGACGGCGGCGAGCAGGGCGGTACGGATGCGGTTGCCCTCGGCCAGCTCGCGGGCCCGCTCGGCCTCGCCGACCAGCCGCTGGCGGTCCAGTACGACGGCGGCCTGGGCGGCGAAGGCGGCGAGCACGCGGCGGTCCTCGGCGGGCAGCTTGCGGCCGGTGAGCGCGAGGGCCATGTGGTCGCTGACGGGCATGTCCACGTCCGCGTCCTCGGGGCGGCGCGGGGCCGTGGCCTCGCCGACGCTGCCCGCGCAGGTCCACGGCTCGACGTCGCTCTCGCGTTCGAGGAGGGCGACGGCATCCATGGCGAAGGTCTCGCGCACGCGTTCGAGCAGCGCGTTGAGTGTGGTCTCCCCGCGCAGCACGCTGCCGGCCAGGAACGACAGGATCTCCGCCTCGGCGCGCAGCCGGGCGGCCTGGTGCGTACGGCGGGCCGCCAGGTCCACCACGGAGGCGACGGCCACCCCGACCGCGAAGAAGATCGCGATGGCGACGATGTTCTGGGGGTCGGCGATGGTGATGCTGTGGGTGGGCGGCGTGAAGTAGAAGTTCAGCAGGACCGAGCCGACGGCCGCCGAGGCGAGCGCCGCCAGCAGCCCGCCGAGCAGCGCGGCCGCCACGGTCAGGAACAGGAAGAGCAGCACGTCGTTGGCGAGCCCCGGGCCGCTCTCCATGTTGTACAGCAGCAGCGTGAGCAGTACGGGGCCGAGCACGCCGGTGAGCCAGCCGGCCAGCACGCGGGAGCGGCTGAGCCGGGCGCCGCGCGCGACCGGCAGGCCGCGCCCCTTGGCGACCTCGTCGTGGGTGACGATGTGGACGTCCAGGTCGGGCCCCGAGTCGCGGGCGACGGTCGCGCCGACTCCCGGGCCGAAGACGTACTGCCAAGCCTTCCGGCGACTCGACCCCAGCACGATCTGGGTGGCGTTGACGCCGCGCGCGAACTCCAGCAGGGCGCTGGGCACGTCGTCGCCGATGACGTGGTGGAAGCTGCCGCCCAGGTCCTCGACCAGGGTCCGCTGGACGGCCAGCTCCTTGGGCGAGGCGCCGGTGAGCCCGTCGCTGCGCGCGATGTAGACGGCCAGTACCTCGCTGCCGGAGCCCTTGGCGGCCATCCGCGCTGCACGACGCAGCAGCGTCTTGCCCTCGGGGCCGCCGGTGAGGCCGACGACGATGCGCTCGCGGGCCTGCCAGGTGGAGCGGATGGAGTGCTCGGCGCGGTACTGCTGGAGGTACTCGTCCACCCGGTCGGCCACCCACAGCAGCGCCAGCTCGCGGAGGGCGGTGAGGTTGCCGGGGCGGAAGTAGTTCGACAGCGCGGCGTCGACCTTGTCGGAGGCGTAGACGTTGCCGTGCGCCATGCGGCGGCGCAGCGCCTGTGGCGACATGTCGACCAGCTCGATCTGGTCGGCGCGGCGGACCACCTCGTCGGGGACGGTCTCGCGCTGCCGTACGCCCGTTATCGACTCCACCACGTCACCGAGTGACTCCAGGTGCTGGATGTTGACGGTGGACACCACGTCGATGCCCGCTTCGAGCAGCTCTTCGACGTCCTGCCAGCGCTTGGCGTTCCGGGAGCCGGGGACGTTGGTGTGCGCCAGCTCGTCGACCAGCGCGACGGCGGGCCGGCGGGCCAGTACCGCGTCCACGTCCATCTCGGTGAACGCCGTGCCCCGATGGCTCAGCTCCCGGCGCCCCAGCTCCTCCAGGCCGTGCAGCAGTACTTCCGTACGCGGCCGGTCGTGGTGCTCCACGAACGCGACGACGACGTCCGTGCCGCGCTCCAGGCGCCGGTGCGCCTCGGAGAGCATCGAGTACGTCTTGCCGACACCCGGCGCCGCGCCGAGATAGATGCGAAGCTTGCCGCGTCCCATGGCCTCATTGTCTTACCTGCGAGCCGCTCCCCGTGGGGCCGTTCCGCTGCCGACATTAACCGAGCGGGAGCGGGTTGAACGCCGCGCAGGGGGCCTCGGGGGCCGGTCTTGACGGGACCCTGACGGGAACGCCGACGGGCCGCGCCCTGGGAACGCCGACGGGCCGCGCCCGGGAGGGCACGGCCCGTACGCATGCCGCCACCGGGGCGGCCGTCGGCTCAGCGGATCTCGGTGATCTCCGGGCCGCGCTCCAGGCGCTCCACGCCGCCGCCGAAGCGGGACTGCGAGGCGTCGTCCTGCTGGACGCCCTCGGGCACCATCTGCGCGTCGTCGGGGAGCTTGAGGACGATCGGGTCGCGGGGCGCCATCGGGCCCTCGCCGCGGACCACGACCGTGTCCCGGAAGATCTGCTCCAGCAGCCCGGCGGCCTGCGGCTGCACCGCGCCCTGGCCGGAGATCACGCCGCGCAGGAACCAGCGCGGGCCGTCCACGCCGACGAACCGCACGACCTGCACGCCGTTCGTCCCGTCCGGCAGCTGCACCGGCACCTGGGCGCGCAGCTCCCAGCCCAGCGGGCCGTCGACCGTGTCGATGACGCCGCCCTGCTGGGTGATGCCGGAGGCGATCTCCTCGCGGACCTCGCCCCAGATGCCCTCGTTCTTGGGCGCGGCGAACGCCTGCAGCTGCACGGCGCTGTCCTGCAGCACGATGGTCGCGGCGACGATCGCGTCACCGGCGACCTCCACCCGCAGCTCCATGCCCTCGACGCCCGGTACGAACAGGCCGCCCAGGTCCACCCGGCCCTCGCCCGGATTGCCCACCTCGGAGTCGTCCCAGGGGCCGTCGGGGCGCGGGGCCGGCGGGAGGCTCACGCCGTAGCCCTCGTCGTCCGCGTCGGACCGGTCCGACGACGTCGCCTCCTCGGCAGGATCGACCGCCTCGACCGCGTCGTCAGGAGCCTCGTTCTTCTTGCGACGTCCGAACACGTCACTGTCCTTCCCGGTCGGCACCGACCGATGCGTATCCATTCCCGCCCGCGCCGCCCACCGCCGCGTGACCGCCGGTGGACCCGAATCCCCCTTCGGCCCGCGCCGAGCCGGGAAGCTCCGCCACCTCCTGGAAGCGCACCTTCTCGACCTGCTGGACGACCAGTTGGGCGATCCGGTCGAACCTCTCGAAACGCACGGACTCGCGCGGATCCAGATTGACCACGATCACCTTGATCTCCCCACGGTACCCGGCATCCACCGTCCCCGGGGCATTCACGAGCGCCACACCGCAGCGGGCCGCAAGGCCCGACCGCGGGTGCACGAACGCGGCGTACCCCTCGGGCAGCGCGATGGCCACCCCCGTGGGGAGCACCGTGCGCTCCCCCGGGGCCAGTTCGGCCGCCTCGGTGGTGACGAGGTCGGCCCCGGCGTCGCCCGGGTGCCCGTATGCGGGCAGCGGAACCTCCGGATCCACCCGCCGGATCTGCACGTCCACCGGAGTCCGTCCCTGCTGTGCCTGCTGTGTCATGGGTTCACCTCGAAAGCGCGGGCGCGGCGCAGCTGGTCCGGGTCGGCCATCGCGGCCTGGATCTCCTCGGGCCGGCCGTTGTCGATGAAGTGCTCGACCTTCACCTCGATGAAGACCGCTTCGGCGCGGACCGCCACCGGGCCGTCCGGGCCGCCGATCCGGCCCTCGGCGCGGGAGTAGATCTTCCGCCGGTGCACCGCGGTGACCTCGGCGTCCAGGTGCAGGACCGTGCCGACCGGCACGGGGCGCAGGAAGTCGGTCTCCAGCCGCCCGGTCACCGCGATCGCCTGCAGCAGCCAGTTGAGCGAGCCGAGCGTCTCGTCCAGGGCCGTGGCCAGCACGCCGCCGTGAGCCAGGCCCGGCGCGCCCTGGTGGGCCTCCTTGACGGTGAACTCCGCGCTGACGCGCACGCCCTCGCCGGCCCGCGCGGCCAGGTGCAGGCCGTGCGGCTGCTCCCCGCCGCATCCGAAACATCGGTCGTAGTGCGCGCCGAGCAGCTCACCGGGCGCGGGGGCGTCGGGGTGCCGCACCGGCGCGGTGGCGTCCGCCGGCGGCGTCAGCTGGGTCGTCTGTTTCGTCTGCGGTCTGGCTCCACTCACAGGTGGAGACCCTACCCGCGCGCGCGGAGCACGCGCGCGCACGTGCCAAGCTGGACCCATGCAGTCGTACGAAGAACGTCTCACCGCCCCCCGTTCGTGGTGGGTGATCGCCGCCGCCGTCGGCATCGCCTGCGCCCTGATGCTGCTGCCGCTCGGGACGCTGCCGATGCTGGGCGGGCTGGTCGGCGGCGCGGCCCTGTCCGCGGTACTGGTGAGTTCGTACGGCTCCGCGCGCATCCGGATCGTCGCCGGGTCGCTGATCGCGGGCGACGCGAAGATCCCGGCCGCGGCGCTGGGCGAGGCGCACGTGCTGGACGCGGAGGAGGCCCGGGCCTGGCGCACGTACAAGGCCGACACCCGCGCGTTCATGCTGATGCGCAGCTACATCCCCACGGCGGTGCGGGTCGAGGTGGCCGATCCGGCGGACCCGACGCCGTACGTGTACCTGTCGACGCGGCATCCGGAGGAGCTGTCGGCGGCGCTGGCGGCGATCCGCGCCTGACGCGGCGGGTCAGGCGTCCCGGTCGGGCTTGTGGCGGCCGGGGAGGCCGGGTCTGGCGCGGCCCCGTGAGCCGCTTGCGCACGGGGGCCGGGGCCGGGTCCGGGAGCGCGTCCCAGGGGACCTGGCGGCGGCGCAGATCCTGCCGGATCTTGGCTGCCAGCCTGGCGGTGTCCCGGCGGTTCATGAACGCGCCGACCGCGGCGCCGATCATGAACGGCGTCATGCTCGGCAGGTTGCGCATCATGCGCTTCATGATCTGCTGGCGCAGCTCGCGCTTCATCTGGCCGCCGAGCGCGAGATTCAGCGAGGCGGGCTTCGCGACGTCCACGCCGCGCTCCTGCGTCCAGGACTGGACGTAGGCCAGGCCGCGGGCCCGGAGAGCGCCCTGCGGACGCACGCCGTACACCTCGTGCAGCTCGGCGATGAGCTTGATCTCGACCGAGGCGACGCCGACGACCTCGGCGGCCAGCTCGGCCGGCATCGCGGGCGGCACCGGCATCATGGCCGCCGCGCCCACTCCCGCACCGACGGTGGCGGTGCCCTTCGTCGCTCCGGCGACGAGCTTGTCCGCCAGCTGCTCGGGGGTCAGCCCGGGAAACTGTCGGCGCAGCGTGGCCAGGTCGCGGACCGGGATCCGCGGGGCGATCTCGATGATCCGGTCGGCGGTCCAGGAAAGTCCCGACCGCGCTCCGGCACCGCCTTTGCGCGCGCCGTCGCCCACTCTGGCCGCGAGCGTGGCCGCGCGGCCACGCTCCCTCAGCGCTTCGGTGTGCCGCTCCGCGGGGAGGGCGGCCTGGTCGGCGGGCACGGGCGCGGTTTCCTCGCGTGTTCGTGCGCCGGCCGCCGGACCGGTCTCGCCCTGCTTGCCTCTACGGAACGGTCTCACTGAGCTTCACCTCACGCTGTCGTCCCGGCGACCGTGGCTCGGTGCGACGCCTGCCCGGGAAGCCGTCGGCTTCCCGGCCGGGTGCGGCGCGTGCGCCACGGCCTCGGCCCGCCCTCAGGCCGCGCAGTCGCGGCAGATGGGCTGGCCGTTCTTGTCCTCCGCCGCCAGCTGGCTGCGGTGGTGGACCAGGAAGCAGCTCATGCACGTGAACTCGTCCTGCTGCTTGGGCAGGACCCGCACGGCGAGCTCTTCGTTGGACAGGTCGGCGCCGGGCAGTTCCAGGCCCTCGGCCTGCTCGAACTCGTCGACGTCGACGGCCGAGGCGGACTTGTCGTTCCGCCGCGACTTCAGCTCTTCGATGCTGTCCTCGTTGAGGTCGTCATCGGTCTTGCGTGGTGTGTCGTAATCCGTAGCCATGGTCGCTCTCCCCCTCTGGGTGTCTGCGGTGTCTCAGCGCTCGTAACGCGTGAGAGGCCGGACTTGTGCCCGACCTGAGGCGGAGATTTTGCCTCACATCAAGGTCTGTTACTCAATCGACACCCAACCGCACCCCTGATGAGGTGATCGGTTTGGATGGCGATAGGACCGTACACGGTCCTAAAGTCGCACCTCGCGCTTGCCATCCCGTGTACTTCCCGTGATCGGACCCCCGGGAAACCCGGATTTTCCCGGCCTTCCGAGGGTCTTTGCGATCACGGAGAGTAGATGGCCCGGAATTCGCGCCTGTGAGCGATCACACACGTCCGGGCCAACGAACGGACCGGTCGAATTCCGCGCAAAGCGAACTCGGGGCGAAGGATGACCGGACACCCGCCACCGCGTCAAGCCGGACCCGCGGGGTGCCCTGGCCGGAACACTCACACCGGGAGCACCACGCGCATGTCCAGGCCTCCGCCCTCACGCGGCACCGCGGTGATCGTGCCGTCGTGCGCCCGGACCACGGAGCGCACGATGGACAGGCCGAGCCCCACGCCCTTGTCGCTGCCCGTGCGCTCCGTACGCAGCCGTCTGAAGGGCTCGAAGATGTTCTCCACCTCATAGGCGGGGACCACCGGGCCCGTATTGGAGACCACCAGCACGGCCCACCCGGGCTGCGCCTCTGTGGTCACCTCCACGAACCCGCCGTCCGGGACGTTGTACCGCACGGCGTTCTGTACGAGGTTCAGCGCGATGCGCTCCAGGAGAACGCCGCTGCCCTGCACGAAGACCTGCTTGCGTACGCCGCGCAGCTCCACGCCCTTGTTCTGGGCCTCGCCGCGGGCCTGTTCGATGGCCTGCGAGGCGACCTCGGAGAGGTCGACCGGCTTCCGGTCCACGATCTTGTTCTCGCTGCGGGCGAGCAGCAGCAGGCCCTCGACGAGCTGTTCGCTGCGCTCATTGGTGGCCAGCAGGGTCTTGCCCAACTGGGCCAGCTCCGGCGACGCCTCCGGGTCGGCGAGCTGCACCTCCAGGAGCGTGCGGTTGATCGCCAGCGGCGTCCGCAGCTCGTGCGAGGCGTTCGCCACGAAGCGCCGCTGCGACTCGAACGCGCGGTCCAGCCGGTCGAGCATCTCGTCGAACGTGTCGGCGAGCTCCTTCAGCTCGTCGTCCGGGCCGCCCAGCTCGATCCGCCGGTGCAGGTCGGAGCCGGCCACCCGCTGCGCGGTCCGCGTGATGCGGCCGAGCGGCGACAGGACGCGGCCCGCCATCGCGTACCCGAAGGCGAACGCGACGATGGTCAGGCCGACCAGCGCCATCAGGGAGCGGTTCAGGAGGTTGTTCAGGGCCACCGCGCGCTGCTGCGAGATGCAGGTGTTGATGGCGGAGTTCAGCTGGTCGACGTTGTTGGTGGCCGCTTGGGGGCAGCGGTCGGTGACGATCCGGAAGTCCGAACCGATGATCTTGAACGGCAGCTGGTTGCCGTCCTGCAGCGCGTTCGCGGCCAGCATGTAGATGATCGCGAGCAGCACGATGCCGGCCATCAGGAACATGCCCCCGTACAGCAGCGTGAGCCGTATCCGGATGGTCGGGCGCAGCCAGGGGAACGGGCGGACCGGCGGTTTCGGGTCCCAGGTGGGCTTGGGCGGGGCGGGCGGCGACTGGGGGGCCGCGGGCGTCGTGGCCATGCTCGTCAGATCCGGTAACCGGAGCCCGGCACGGTCACGATCACCGCGGGCTCACCGAGCTTGCGGCGCAGCGTCATGACGGTCACCCGGACCACGTTCGTGAACGGGTCGGTGTTCTCGTCCCACGCCTTCTCCAGCAGCTGCTCGGCCGAGACGACCGTGCCCTCGCTGCGCATCAGGACCTCCAGCACCGCGAACTCCTTGGGCGCGAGCTGGACCTCCTTGCCGTCCCGGAAGACCTCACGGCGGTTCGGGTCGAGCTTGATGCCGGCCCGCTCCAGGACGGGCGGCAGGGCCACGGTCGTACGGCGGCCCAGGGCCCGTACGCGGGCCGTCAGCTCGGTGAAAGCGAACGGCTTGGGGAGATAGTCGTCGGCGCCGATCTCCAGGCCCTCGACGCGGTCGCTGACGTCGCCGGAGGCGGTCAGCATCAGTACGCGGGTGGGCATCCCCAGTTCGACGATCCTGCGGCAGACGTCGTCGCCGTGGACCAGCGGGAGGTCGCGGTCCAGCACGACGACGTCGTAGTCGTTGACCGCGATGCGCTCCAGCGCGGCCGCGCCGTCGTACACCACGTCGACCGCCATGGCCTCCCGGCGCAGCCCGGTGGCCACCGCATCGGCGAGCAGCTGCTCGTCCTCGACGACGAGTACACGCACGTCGCTAGTCCTTCCTCACGGCCCCGTCGAACAGGGCACACACAAATTTCGAGCACATCCATCCTGCCCCGAAGAGCCGTAAACCGGCTGTAAGAGCAGGTGCGGCCTCCGATGGGCGGGGACGCGGGCACCCGATCGGCAGGATTCACCGCCCGCCTGAGGTTTCCGTGAGGTTCCGCATGGGGAGGACGATTGCACACTCGCGATCACGCCCTGCACGACGCCGTACCGTGACCGGCCGGCAGCCCACAGGGACCACGCCGTGATCTCCCTCTGCCACACCCCCGTGGACGAGGGGCCCACACCCGTCGGCACACCCCCGTGCCACCGACCCACGACGAGGGGGCGCACCATGGACGCTTTCACCGCAGGCATTCTGCAGCGCATAAAGACCACCGAAGCCGACCTGGACCGGGCCCGCGAAACGGGCGACGACTTCCTCGCCGATGTCGAGCAGGCCGAGCTGGAAGACCTCCAGCGACTGGCCTCCGAGCACGGTGTGGAGGTCGGCGCGGCCAGCGTCTGATCCCATACGCCCGCGACGAAGGGCGCCCCGGCACCGAGGGGACGGTGCCGGGGCGCTTTGTCGTATCCGGAGGCGTACACGGGCTGTACGGCGGTGTGCGCGGCTCCGGGGACCTCCTGGGTCCGATCGGGCCGATCAGTCGTGCCAGGCGCCCAGATCCTCCAGGAGGGGCTGCAGCGCCTCGAAGACGGCCGGGGACCCGGCCACGGTCAGCTCCTGGGACACCGGCTCGCCGGGCCGGCCCGCGGTGCGCGCGCCGGCCTCGCGGGCGATCAGCTCGCCCGCCGCGAAGTCCCAGGGGTTCAGCCCGCGCTCGTAGTAGGCGTCCAGCCGGCCGCAGGCCACGTCGCACAGGTCGATCGCGGCCGATCCGCCCCGCCGGATGTCGCGCACCTGCGGGAGCAGCGAGCCCAGCACCGCCGCCTGCGCGGCGCGCCGCTCGGCGACGTACCCGAAGCCGGTGCCGACCAGGGCCTGGGAGAGCGGCGGCGCGGGGCGCACCCGGACCGGCGCGTTGTTCAGGAAGGCGCCGCCGCCGAGGACGGCGTGGCTGGTCTCGCCGCGCATCGGTGCCGCGACCACCCCGACGATGGTCTCGCCGTCCTTCTGGGCGGCGATGGACACGGCCCAAGAGGGCAGACCGTAGAGGTAGTTGACGGTGCCGTCGATCGGGTCGATCACCCAGCGCACCCCGCTGGAGCCCTCGGAGCTGGCGCCCTCCTCGCCGAGGAAGCCGTCCTCGGGGCGGCGCTCGGAGAGGAAGCCGGTGATCAGCTTCTCGGAGGCGATGTCCATCTCGGTGACGACGTCGATGGGGCTGGACTTCGTCGCGGCCACGCCGAGATCGGCGGGGCGGCCGTCGCGCAGCAGCTCACCGGCCCGGCGGGCGGCCTCCAGGGCCAGCGCGAGAAGTTCGTCCTTCAGTTCACCGCTGTGCAGCGGGGCGTCCTTCAGGGGATCGGACACGGTGCTCCTTGTTCGTACGGGAAGTGCTCGCGGGCCGCCGCGGGGCGGTCGCCGCGGTGCCGGGCAGCCGGGCCGCACGCCCTCGGGCAGCCCGGCACGGGCCTCTCAGGCGCCCGCCGACGGGCCGCTCCAGTCGGCGCCCGCCGCGGCGGGCCGGGGCGAGCGGGCCGGGCAGCAGCCGACCGGGCAGAGGTCGTGACTGGGCCCCAGCGCACCGAGCGCGCAGCGCTCCGGGGAGCGGCCGCGCTCGGCCGCCGCGCGCTCCAGCAGCAGGTCGCGGACGGCCGCGGCGAACCGCGGGTCGGCGCCGACGGTGGCGGAGCGGACCACCGGCAGGCCCAGCTCGGCGGCCTTGGCCGTGGCCTCCGTGTCGAGGTCGTACTTGACCTCCATGTGGTCCGAGACGAAGCCGATGGGGGCCATCACGACGGCCGGGACGCCCTGCGTGTGCAGCGTCTCCAGGTGGTCGCAGATGTCGGGCTCCAGCCAGGGGATGTGCGGGGCGCCGCTGCGGGACTGGTAGACGAGCCGCCAGGGGTGGGCCGTGCCGGTCTCCTCGCGCACCGCGTCGGCGATCACCTGGGCCACGTCGAGGTGCTGCGCGACATACGCGCCGCCCTCGCCGCCCTCGGTGTGCTCCTCCGGGCGCCCCGAGGTGTCGGCGGCGGCGGTGGGGATGGAGTGCGTGGTGAACGCGATGTGGGCGCCCGCGCGGACGTCGTCGGGCAGCTCGGCGAGCGAGGCCAGCACGCCGTCGACCATGGGGCGGACGAAGCCGGGGTGGTTGAAGTAGTGCCGCAACTTGTCGACCTGCGGCGGCTCCAGGCCCTCGGCCTCCAGGGTGGCCAGCGCGTCGGCCAGGTTCTCCCGGTACTGCCGGCAGCCCGAGTACGAGGCGTACGCGCTCGTGGCCAGCACCGCGATGCGGCGGTGGCCGTCACGGACCATCTCGCGCAGCGTGTCGGTCAGGTACGGCGCCCAGTTGCGGTTGCCCCAGTACACCGGCAGGTCCAGGCCGTGCTCGGCGAAGTCCTTGCGCAGCGCGTCCAGCAGCTCGCGGTTCTGCGCGTTGATCGGACTCACGCCGCCGAACAGGAAGTAGTGCTGTCCCACCTCCTTGAGGCGCTCACGGGGGATGCCGCGGCCGCGCGTCACGTTCTCCAGGAACGGGACCACGTCGTCGGGGCCCTCGGGCCCCCCGAAGGAGAGGAGGAGCAGGGCGTCGTAGGGAGCGGGCACTGGCTGTTCGGGCATGTTCCGATCCTCCCACCCGCCACTGACAGCCGGAAAACGGGAGGCGCCGACGGAGTGCCACCCGTAAGCTGTATCGCTGCAGTACGTTCCTTACTGCGGTCCTGACGCAGCTCACCGCGGTTCCCGCGGACCTCACCCGGCGGAGCGCCCCCTTGCCCAGTCCCTACCGTGCCCTGTTCGACCGGCCCGGCACGAAGTCCTTCACGGCCGCCGGGTTCCTGGGGCGCATGCCGCTCTCCATGACCGGCATCGGCATCGTCACGATGGTCTCCCAGCTCACCGGCCGGTACGGCCTGGCGGGCGCGCTCTCCGCGACCGTCGCGCTGTCCGCCGCCGTGCTCGGACCGCAGATCTCCCGGCTGGTGGACCGGCACGGCCAGCGCCGGGTGCTGCGGCCTGCCACCCTCGTCGCACTGGCCGCGCTCGCCGCCCTCCTGACGGCGGCCCAGCAGCGCTGGCCCGACTGGACGCTCTTCGTCTTCGCGGCCTGCGCGGGCTGCGTGCCCAGCGTCGGCGCGATGGTGCGCTCCCGGTGGGCGGAGGTGCACCGCGGCTCCCCCGGGATGCTGCACGCCGCGTACTCCTGGGAGTCGATCGTCGACGAGTTCTGCTTCATCGTCGGCCCGATCCTCGCCATCGGGCTCTCCACGTCGTGGTTCCCCGAGGCCGGGCCGCTGCTGGCCGCCGTCTTCCTGGCGGCGGGCGTCTTCTGGCTGACGGCGCAGCACGCGACCGAACCCGTACCGCACCCGCGTGAGCACCACACGAAGGGCTCCGCGCTGCGCTCCCGGGGACTGCAGGTCCTGGTCGTCACCTTCACGGCCACCGGCGCGATCTTCGGGGCGATCGACGTGGTCACGGTGGCCTTCGCGGAGGCCCAGGGCCACAAGGGCGCGGCCAGCCTCGTCCTGGCGGTCTACGCGCTGGGGTCCTGCTCCGCGGGCGCGGTCTTCGGGATGCTGCGCCCCTCGGGCCCGGCCGCACGGCGCTGGGTACTGGGCGTGCTCGCCATGGCCGTGAGTATGATCCCGCTCCAACTGGTCGGGAACCTGCCGTTTCTGGCCGTGGCGCTCTTCGTCGCGGGGCTGACCATCGCACCGACGATGGTGACCACCATGGCCCTCGTCGAGCAGCACGTACCACGCGCGCAACTGACCGAGGGAATGACCTGGACGAGCACCGGGCTCGCGGTCGGGGTGGCGCTCGGCTCGTCGGCCGCCGGCTGGGTGGTGGACGCGGCCGGGGCCCGTACGGGGTACGTCGTGCCGGTCGCGGCCGGAGCGCTCGCGGCCGCGGTCGCGTTCCTCGGATACCGCCGGCTGCGGCCGGCGGCGACGCGGGCGGGGGCACCCTCGCCCCGGGTGACGGGAGGGCTGGGCGCGCATGACAGTGACCGGAACGACTCGGGAGAGCGTGTGGCGTAACTGGGCGGGGAACGTCGAGGCCCGCCCCGTACGGAGCGTGGCACCGGCCTCCACGGAGGAGCTGGCGGCGGCCGTGCGGCAGGCGGCCTCCGAGGGGCTGACCGTGAAGGCGGCCGGCACCGGCCACTCCTTCACGCCCGCCGCGGCCACCGAAGGGCTCCTCATACGCCCCGAACGGCTGACCGGCATACGGAAGGTGGACCGCGCCGCCGGCACCGTCACCGTGGCCGCCGGCACGCCCCTGAAGGACATGAACGCGGCACTGTCGGCACACGGCCTGTCGCTGGCCAACATGGGCGACATCATGGAGCAGACCGTCTCGGGCGCCACCAGCACCGGTACGCACGGCACCGGCCGGGACTCCGCCTCGCTCTCCGCGCAGATCGTGGCCCTGGAGCTGGTCACCGCCGACGGCTCCGTACTGCGCTGCTCCGCACAGGAGAACGCGGACGTCTTCGCGGCGGCCCGGCTGGGCCTGGGCGCGCTCGGCGTCCTCACCGAGCTGACCTTCGCCGTCGAACCGGAGTTCCTGCTCGCGGCCCGTGAGGAGCCGATGCCGTTCGACCGGGTGACCGCGGACTTCGACGCGCTCGTCGCGGAGAACGAGCACTTCGAGTTCTACTGGTTCCCGCACACCGGGAACTGCAACACCAAGCGCAACAACCGGAGCCAGGGGCCCGCGGCACCGAACGGCGCCGTCAGCGGCTGGGTCGAGGACGAGCTGCTCTCCAACGGCGTCTTCCAGGTGGCCTGCGCGGTCGGCAGGGCACTGCCCGCCACCATCCCCGGCATCGCCAAGCTCTCCAGCCGCGCGCTGTCCGCCCGTACGTACACCGACATCCCGTACAAGGTGTTCACCAGCCCGCGCCGGGTGCGCTTCGTGGAGATGGAGTACGCCCTCCCCCGGGAGGCGGCGATCGCGGCGCTACGGGAGCTGCGCGCGCTGGTCGAGCGCTCCGGGCTGCGGATCAGCTTCCCCGTGGAGGTGCGCACCGCACCCGGGGACGACATCCCGCTGTCCACCGCCTCCGGGCGGGACACCGCCTACATAGCGATGCACATGTACCGGGGCACGCCCCACGAGGCGTACTTCACGGCCGCCGAGCGCATCATGACCGCGCACGGCGGCCGGCCGCACTGGGGGAAATTGCACACCCGGGACGCGGCGTACCTCGCCGCCGCCTACCCGCGGTTCGGCGAGTTCACCGCGCTGCGGGACCGGCTGGACCCGCAGCGGGTGTTCGACAACGCGTATCTGCGGCGCGTGCTCGGGGACTGACGCGGGGCGCGCCCCGGGCCCGGCTCAGGAGGAGCCGGGGGCCGGGGTCTGTCCGGCGTCCTGTGCGCCGTCGGCGCCGCTCCCGGTGTCCGGGCTGCTGCTCGCGCCGTCGTCCGAGCCGTCGGTCGGCGTGGGCGCCGGGTCCGAGGACTCGTCGCCATCGCTCGGCGACGGGCTGGGCGCGGTGGACTCGTCGTCCGAGCCGCTCCCCGTGTCGCTGCCGCGCTCCGCACCCGAGTGCGCGTCGGAGCCACTGTCCGTACTGCCGTCCGTGGCGTCAGGCTGCGGGGTCGGCCCCTCTGTGGCGCCGCCGTGGTCCGTGTCCTCGGTGGACGTGCTCGGCTGCGGCGTCGGCGTCGTCGGGGCGCTGTCGCCGCCCCCGCCGGAGCGGAAGAAGTTGCTGACCGACGTGCCGTTGCCGCCGGCGGCGTCGTGCCCGGTGGCCAGCTCGAAGGCGGTGACCCCGGCCATCGCGAGCAGGAAGACCGCGAGCGCGGCGAGCAGGGTGCGGCGCCGGCCGCGCAGCCGGGTGCCGTACAGCGTCCTGAACTCCGCGTCGGGGGCCGCCACGTCCGGGGTCTGGGCCACAGAGGCGCCGCCGGGCGGCTCCGCCACGGTACGCAGCGCCATCGTGCGCGCGTCCTGCTGCGGCGCCGGCCGGGTAGCGTCCTCCGCGCCGGGCGGGACGAGGACCTGCGTCTCGTCGGCCGTGGGCGGGGCGCTGAGGACCTGCGTCTCCTCGGCCGTCGGCGGGACCGTGAGGGCCTGCGTCTCGTCGGCCGCAGGTGTGGCCGTGAGGATCTGTGTCTGTGCCGCCTCGGCAGCCGAGGAGCGGGGCATGGCCCGGGTCGCGTCGGCGCTCCTGGCCGCCGCCACGGAGGTGATCTCGTCCTCCGTACCGCCGCGGTCGAACGTCGGGAGCACCATCGTCACGCCCGCCGAGGGCGCGGACCTGACGCGCGTCGCCCCGCGCGCACCCGTACCGGAGGCCGTCGTCCGGCTGCCGAGCTCCTGGCGGCGGCGCGGCCGGGGCCGCGTGCTGACCGTCGCCTCCTTGACCTGTTCCCCGGTGCGCCGGAAGAGGTGCTGGAAGATCGACCCGCCGGTGGTCGCGACCACGCTGACGATGCCGGCGCCGATGACCGTCCCGTAGACGCCGAGCCGTCCGGCCAGGTATGCGGCGACCGCCGCCGCGAGCGCGCTGCCCGCCACCTGGGCGACGCTCAGGTCGATCCGTTTCTCCTTCCCCGTCTTCTTTGTCTTGCTATCGGTTCTGTCGTCCATCCTCGGCCCTTGATCGACGCTTCGATCCGTCTTGCACAGAGAAGGGACATTTGGGCGGACTGGATAGTTCCATTTCTGGCCATTTTGTGAACCAGGTCACACCATTCCGTAAGACCTGCCGTCCGGTCGTATAAGTAGAGAGGTCGACAAGGCGACCGAACTCCCCTGGACAGGGAAAACTCGGCGGCGCGGCGCCCCACCCCGGTGGTCCGAATGGAGTACTGTTGCGAATCCTGGCCCCGGTTTCCCGTCCGGCTGCCCGGACCCACGGGAGGGGCCCGCAAGGCGGCTCTCGCCCCGGGGCGCCGCCACTCGGCACGGGGTGCTGGTACACAGGGCAACCGGTACGGTCACCGGAGGTTGCAAACTGGTTACCGTGTCATAACGGCGTTTCAGGGCCACAACCTGACACGCCGGGCAACTCGGCAATGTTGTGGCAGGCTGCACCCGGGCAGGCCACACTCGACTAGCGGAAGCAGCGACGCACGTGACGTCGGCAGGCACCACCCGGGAGGTCCCCATGCCCGAACTGCGTGTCGTGGCCGTTTCGAACGACGGCACACGGCTGGTGCTCAAGGCTGCGGACAGCACCGAGTACACGCTGCCGATCGACGAGCGGCTGCGTGCCGCGGTGCGCAATGACCGCGCACGCCTGGGCCAGATCGAGATCGAGGTGGAGAGCCACCTCCGGCCACGCGACATCCAGGCCCGTATAAGGGCCGGCGCCTCCGCCGAGGAGGTCGCACAGCTCGCCGGCATCCCCGTCGACCGGGTACGGCGCTTCGAGGGCCCGGTGCTCGCCGAGCGCGCCTTCATGGCCGAGCGCGCCCGCAAGACGCCCGTGCGCCGGCCCGGCGAGAACACCGGTCCGCAGCTGGGCGAGGCGGTCGCCGAGCGGCTGCTGCTGCGCGGCGCCGACAAGGACAGCGTGCAGTGGGACTCCTGGCGCCGGGACGACGGCACCTGGGAGGTACTGCTCGTCTACCGCGTCGCCGCCGAGCCGCACTCCGCGAGCTGGACGTACGACCCGCCCCGGCGGCTCGTGCAGGCCGTGGACGACGAGGCGCGGGCGCTGATCGGCGAGACCGACGACACCCCGGAGCCGAGCTTCCCGTTCGTGCCGCGGATCGCCCGGCTGCCCCGGGACCGGCCACTGGACCGGACCCTGGACCGTCCGCTGGAACGGCCGCAGCCCGCGGAGCGGCCCGCGCCGCCGGCCGCCGAGGAGGACGACGTGCCCGCGGCGTCGGCCGCCGTCGAGGAGACCGAGGAGCGGGACCCGCGCGACTCGCTGACCAGCCTGCTGGAGGCGGTGCCGAGCTTCCGGGGCGACCTGGTCGTCCCCGAGCCGAAGACGGCGCCGGACGACGAGCCGGCCACGGAGGCCGAGGTCGAGGAGCCGCCCGCCCCGGCGGCGAGCGCGGGCGCCGGATCCGCGTATGCCGACGTACTGATGCCGCGCGCCGTCGCGGGCCATCGGGACCGGCTCACGGGCACGACCGACCGCCAGGCCGAAGCGGACGGCGTCCGCCCCGGCCGCCGCGCCGCGGTGCCCAGCTGGGACGAGATCGTCTTCGGCACGCGGCGCAAGAAGCCGGACGCCTGACCCCGGAGCGGTCGGCTCAAGGCCTGTACGGCCTTGGGCTGCCCGCGAGCGGAAACGGTCCTGCGGGCAGCCCGGCCGGGGCTGAAACGGTTCTGCGAGCCGTCCGGCCGGGACCGAAACGGTTCTGCAAGGCGGTCCCGACCTTCGCGCGACCGCGCAAGCGGCCCCGCGTCCGTCCGCCGGGCGGCCTCGGCGGGTGCGATGCCCTCGCACCCGCCTGCGTACCGCCGTACCGCCTCCGGCGCGCGCTCTCAGCCCGCCTCGGGCCCCGTGGCCACCGGCCGGGACGCGTCGCCCGACCACTCGCTCCAGGAGCCGACGTAGAGGGCCGCCGGCACGCCCGCCACGGCGAGCGCCAGCACCTCATGCGCAGCGGAAACACCCGAGCCGCAGTAGACCCCGACCTCGGCGCCCGGCGCTGCCCCCAGGGCCCTGAAGCGCTCGGCCAGTTCGGCGGCCGGCCGGAACCTGCCGTCGGAGCCGACGTTCTCGACCGTCGGGGCGGAGCGTGCACCGGGGATGTGGCCGGCGACCGGGTCGATGGGCTCGGCCTCGCCCCGGTAGCGCTCCGCCGCCCGCGCGTCCAGGAGCACCCCGCGCCGGGCCAGCGCGGCCGCCTCGTCGGCGGTCAGCAGCGGCACCGCGCCGGGCGCCGCCGTGAAGTCGCCGGGCTTCGGAGCGGGTTCCTCGTCGGTCAGCTCACCGCCGGCTGCCCGCCAGGCCGCCAGGCCGCCGTCCAGGGCGCGTACGGCCTCGTGCCCCGCCCAGCGCAGCAGCCACCAGGCGCGGGCCGCCGCCCAGCCCTGTCCGCCGTCGTACACGACCACCTCGCGGTCCCGGGAGACGCCGGCCGCGCGCATGGCCGCCGCGAAGTCCTCCGGGTCCGGCAGCGGGTGGCGGCCCCCGGAGCCCGCGGGCCCGGCCAGATCGGCGTCGAGGTCGACGTAGACGGCGCCGGGCAGATGGCCGGTCGCGTACTCGGCGTGCCCTGACGGGCCGCCCTGCTCCCAGCGGACGTCGAGGAGCACCGGAGGCGTCCCGCCCGCCAGTTCGCTCGCCAGTTCGGTAGCGGAGATGATGGCATTCATAACCCCATCCTCGCGCAGTCGCGACCGGCCCACGCCGACCGCGGGCACGTCGTGAGGAAGTGCAGGAACCAGTTCCGCACGACGTGGACGAGGGAGCCCTCACACAGGACGGTGACATCGGCAGAAACGGCACTGCGTCATCAGATCGGGCACTCTACGGGCGGGCCGCACAACGGGTCGCGCGACCGGCGGCGCGGCCGACCCGCGCCGCCCACCGGGGAGTGCGAGCATCTGCACGGCACAGCCCGTAGGACGGCCCGTATCCGTACGGTCCCCACCCTTGATGGTCCGAGGAGCAAGCGACGATGACGACCGAGGCAGCGAGCCGGCGGACGCCCGGCACCCCTTGCTGGGTGAGTCTCATGGTGCACGACCTGCCCGCCACGCAGGACTTCTACAGTGCGCTGTTCGGCTGGGAGTTCCGGCCGGGGCCGCAGCAACTCGGTCCCTACGTACGGGCGCTGTCGGCCGGCCGGGAGGTGGCCGGGATGGGGACGCTGCCCCCGGAGCGGCAGCTGTCCATCGCCTGGACGCCCTATCTGGCGAGCGACGACGCGGACACCGTCACCGAGCGGATCCGCGCCTGCGGGGGCACGGTCGGCGTCGGCCCGCTGGACGCCGACCACGCGGGGCGGATGGCGCTCGCCTCGGACCCGCAGGGCGCGGTCTTCGGGATCTGGCAGGGGCACACCATGAAGGGCACGGCGGTGGTCGGCGAGCCGGGCACCCTGGCGTGGAACGAACTGGTGACCCCGGAGGCCGCGCCGGCCGGCAGATTCTACGAACACGTCTTCGGCTTCGAGACGGAGGCGGCGGGCCGCCCCGGAGACGACGACCTGACACTGTGCCTCAAGGGACGCCCGGTGGCGAGCATCCATGGTGCGGGCGACGCGCTGCCCCGGGAGCGGGGGCCGCACTGGACGACGTACTTCGCGGTCTCCGACGCGGACGCGGCGGCCCGCCGGGTCGCGGAGCTGGGCGGGCGGGTGATCGGCGCGCCGCGGGACTCGCCCCACGGCCGGCTGGCGACGGTCGCCGATCCGGAGGGCGCGGAGTTCATGGTGGTGCAGCGGCCCACCACACGGGCCGGCTGCTGACTTCGGAAAGAGGGCCCTCCGGTCAGGTTGCCGTTGACCGGAGGACCCCAGGATCGTGCCGAGGAGGAGACCGCCGTCCCGGTGCACCGGGACGGCGGCGGATCAGCGGATCAGCGGACCGGCTCGAGGTGGAACATCACGCTCTCCGCCGGTACGGAGATGGGGTGCTCGCCCACCAGACGCCAGCCGGCCTCTTCGAAGACCGGGCGCCACTCCTCCAGGGTGGGGAGGTAGTCGCCCATCACCGCGTGGGCGAACTCGAACGCCATGCTGAACACGGGCATCTCGGTGTCCGCGTACGCCGTGGTCCGCGTCGCGTCCGCGAGCAGGAAGTGCTTCAGGTCCGGGAAGACCTCGCGGATGCGGCGCAGCGACGCGACCGCTTCGGCGCGGGGCCAGAAGTCGTGGCCCATCATGAACGAGGTCAGCAGGTCGACCCCGGCGTACTCGGGGCGGGGCTCCAGCGCCGTCGCATCGCCCTGGGTGATGCTGATGCGGTCCGAGAGGCCCGCCTCGGCCACCGACTGGGTGGCGACCTCGATGGCTCCGTCGGCGAGGTCGATGCCCAGGCCGCGGACGCCCTCCCGGGACCGGGCCAGCTTGATCAGCCGCTCGCCGCTGCCGCAGCCGAGGTCGGCGGCGTGCGTGAAGTCCAGCCCGCTCACCACCGGCCAGAAGACCGGGTCCCACCACTCGGCGTTGATCTCACGGCAGGCGACGCTGATCGCCGCCGCGTCGCGCCGGTAGAAGGAGCCCTCGCGGTTCTCCTCGCGGATCAGGTCGGGGAGCGTCGAGAACAGCTCGCCGCAGCCCTTGGTCGTCCAGTGGAACAGCGACTTGGCGCGGTCCGCCTCGTCGAAGTTCGCGCCGGGTCGGACCTTTACACCGTCCCGCTCGACGACCTCCGCCGCGGCCAGCGCGCGGAACAGCTCCTGCATCGAGCGCGCGTCCAGTCCCCGCTCGGCCGCGAACGTCTCGGCGTCCAGGGGTCCTTCCGTCCGCAGTGCGTCGAAGACGCCGACCTCCCAGGCCGCGCTGATGGCCGAAGCCGCCACGGCGTGGTTGTACACCTCGGTGATCGTCGTACCGGTCTTACTCATGCCATACCCCTCGTTGTGATCATGTTCGGCAAGTTCTGCGGAAGTTCGGCTCGGAATGCCGAGCCCGGAATGCCGAGCTGGAAATCGGAATGTTCAGCTCGGAATGTTCAGCAAGCTTTTTCGTGGAGCCCATCGGTGATGTGCTCGAAGACGGCCTGCTCGTGCCGGTGGATGAAGAAGTGGTCGTCGTCCACGAGATGCAGCCGGAAATCGCGGGCCGTGTGCTCGCGCCAGCTCTCCACCGACCAAGTGGGCACCTGCGGATCGCGGGTTCCGCCCAGCGCCGTTACGGGCACGGGCAGCGGGTCCCGCGGGCGGTAGCGGTAGCTCGCCAGTACGGAGAAATCGGCGCGGATGCGCGGCAGGCACAGGTCGAGGAGGTCCTGGTCCTCGAACACCTCCTGCGGGGTGCCGTTGAGCCGCCGTACCGCCGCCACGAATTCCTCCCTGGGGAGGTCGTGGATGCGCCAGCTGGGGCGTTCCACGTCGGGCGCCGCGCAGGCGGAGACGGCGAGCCGTTCGGCCGGCCGTCCCGTCAACTCCTGCAAACGGTGAGCGAGTTCGTAGGAGAGCAGGCCGCCCATGCTGTGCCCGAAGAGGGCGTAACGCTCGCCCGTCCACGGCGCGATCGCCCGCGCCAGGCGCTCGGCGAGCGTGTCGAAATCGCGCTCCGGCTGCTCGTGGAGCCGGTTCTCGCGGCCCGGCAGCTGCACCGGGACGAACGACGCCGCGCCCGAGGCGGGCCGCCGGGTCCATGTGCGGTAGAGGCCGGCGCCGCCGCCCGCGTACGGCAGGCAGAAGACGCGCACGGGCGCTTCAGGATCGGGGGTGCCAAAAGGGAACAGCACACCCGGATCGTCAACCGTGGTGCTCATGTGGTCCTTTCGCAAGCACGTCACAAGACAGTCGAAGAAAGAAGATGGGAATCTCAGCCCGCCGGCGCCTCGTCCACCGCCGCCAATGCCTCCGCGAGCGCCGCCGCGCAGCCCGCGACCGTGCCGCTGTCCAGTACCGCTCGTACGGAGAACTCCACCTGCCATTCCTGGCGGATGCGGGACACGATGCGCGTGGCCTTGATGGAGTTGCCGCCCAGCGCGTAGTAGTCCTCGTGCGCGCCGACGGCCTCCAGGCCCAGCGTCTGCGCCCACAGTTCGGCCACCCGGCTCTCCAAGGGGGTGAGCGGCGCCGCCCGCCCGTCGGCCGGAAGGTTCCGCTCGGGCTCCGGCAGGGCCGCGTAGTCCAGCTTGCCGTTGGCGGTCAGCGGCAGGGAGTCCAGCGTGACGAAGGAGTTGGGCACCATGTAGTCCGGCAGCGTCCGGCGCAGGAAGACCCGCCAGTCCTCCTCCGGTCGCTCGTCCCCCGGCCGTATCACCAGGTACGCCACCAGCCGCTGGTCGGCACCGGTTCCGTCGGCGCCGTCGCGCACCTGTACGGCGGCGTCCTTCACGTCCGGGTGCTCGCGCAGCGCGCTCTCCACCTCGCCCGTCTCTATGCGCAGGCCCCTGATCTTCGCCTGGCCGTCCACCCGGCCGACGAAGTGGAGCTGCCCGTCGGGGCGCCTGCACAGCAGGTCGCCGCTCCGGTAGAGGCGGGCGCCGGGGGCGTCGGAGAAGGGGTCCGGCACAAAGCGTTCGGCGGTCAGCTCGGGCCGGTTCAGGTAGCCGCGGCCGACCTGGACGCCTCCGAGGCACAGCTCGCCGGGGATGCCGACCGGGACCGGCTGTCCGTTGCCGTCGAGCAGATGGAGCCGTACGCCGCGGACCGGCCGGCCGACCGACGGGGGCCGCCCGTCCGCCGCGCACTCCTCCACCGTGGCCCAGATGCTCGTCTCCGTGTGTCCGTACACGTTGAAGAGCCGTCGGCCGGGGCACCACCGTTCGAGCAGCGCCGGAGAGATCGACTCGCCGCCGAGCACGATGCCGCGCAGCGCGGGCAGCCGCCCCGACGCCTCCGCCGGGAGGGCGGCCAGCGCGGAGGGGGCCATGACCAGCCAGGTGATGCGCTCGCGCGCCAGCAGGTCGACGAGCCCGGGCCCCGGCATGACGTCTTCCTGGGAGGCCAGGCACAGCACCGCTCCCGCGCCCAGCGCGAGGAAGACCTCGAACACCGATGCGTCGAAGCTCGGGGACGCCCACTGGAGCACCCGGTCACCGGCCCCGACGCCGAACTCGTCCTTCTGCGCCAGGCAGCTGTTCACCAGCCCGTCGTGGGTGACGAGCGCTCCCTTGGGCCGTCCGGTCGAGCCCGAGGTGTAGATGACGTACGCGAGGCCGTCCGGGCGGACACCGGCGGCCACTGGGTCCGTGCTCTGCCGGTCGATCTCCTCGGCCTGCTCGTCCAGCAGCAGGGTGCGGACGCCGATCCCCGGCAGGTGCGCCTTGGCCGTGCTGCTCGTCAGGAGCAGCGACAGTCCGGCGTCCCGGCTCATGAAGTCGAGACGGTCCTCGGGGTAGGCGGGGTCGAGCGGCACGAACGCGCCGCCGGCCTTCAGTACGCCCAGCATCGCGACCACGAGGTCGGTCGAGCGCTCCAGGCAGAGTCCCACCCGGACCTCGGGACCGATGCCGTGCTCGCGCAGCAGGTGCGCCAACCGGTTGGCGCGCTCGTTGAGTTGACAGTACGTCAGGACACGCTCGCCGAAGGCCACCGCCGGTGCGTCCGGTGTCAGCTCCGCCTGCTCCTCGAACAGCCGCTGGGCGCACACGCCGGGCTGCTCGACCGCCGCGCCGGTGTTCCACTCGTCGAGCAGCTGCCGCTCCCCGCCGGTCAGCAGGGAGATCTGGCCGGCCGGGCGGGTGAGGTCGGCGGCCACCGTCTCCAGGATCGTGGCGAAGTGTCCGAGCATGCGCTCGACGGTGGCCGCGTCGAAGCGGGCCGGGTCGTAGCCGATGCGCAGGCTGATCTCGTCGTCGGGGATGACGAGCACGGCCAGCGGATAGTTGGTGTGGTAGCGGTACTCGCCCCGCTGGACCTCCAGTTCGCCGGTACGGCGCCCCAGGCTCGCGATCCGCGGCACGTTCAGGATCGTCATGATGCTCTCGAACAGCGGCTCGCCCGGTTCGGCGTCGCTCCACTGCTGGACATCGGCCAGCGGGCTGGCCAGGTGGCCCCGTACCCGCGTCTGCGCGGCCTGGACCTGGGCGCACGCCTCGGCGAAGGGGCGGTCGGGGGCGAGCTCCATGCGCAGCGGCAGGGTGTTGATGAACAGGCCGAGGGTGTCCTCGATCCCGTCCAGCTCGGCCGGCCGGTGCGTCATGGTCATGCCGAACACCACGTCCGGCTGATCGGTGTACCGGCTCAGCAGCAGGCCCCAGGCGGTCTGCAGCACGGTGCTGAGGGTGATCCGGTGCTCGCGGGCGAGTGCGCGCAGCGCGTCCCCGGTCTCCCGCCCGAGTACGAGCGACACCTCGGGGTTCTCCCGGCCGGCCTCCGCCTGCCCGCCGTCGGTGTCCTGCGCGGGGGCCTCCACGGCCAGCGGCGCGGGCCGGAAGCCCGCCAGCTCGCCGCGCCAGAACTCCTCGGCGGGGCCCAGGTCCTGACGGCGTACCCACTCCACGTAGTCGTGGTACGGCCGCACGGCCCGGGTCGGCGGCTCCTGTCCCCGTACGAGCTGGTCGTACGAGGACAGCGCCTCCTCCAGCAGCATCAGCGCGGACCAGGCATCGAGCAGGATGTGGTGGTAGCGGAAGACCAGGATGTGCCGCTGCTCGGCGACCCGGATGAGATGCAGCCGGAACAGCGGCGGGCGGTCCAGCCGGAACCCGCGGCGCCGGTCGGTGCGCAGGAAGTCCTCCAGCCGCTCCTCGACGCTGCCGCCGACCGCTACCGCATTCGATGCACCGTCAGGCGCGCCGTCCAATGCGGCGGATCGCCAGTCGTGCCGCTCGATGCGCACGGTGCCGCCGGCGTACACGACCTGTGCGGGCTCCGCGATCTCTTCCCAGTGGTAGGAGGACCGCAGGATGGTGTGCCGGTCGACGGCCCGCTGCCACGCCCGTTCCAGCGCCTCGGCGTCGAGGTGCCCGTCGAGCGTCTGGACGATCTGGTCGACGTAGAAGGACGTGCCGGGGTCGGCGATGGTGTGGTACAGCAGGCCCTGCTGCAGGGGCGAGAGGGGGTGTACGCCCTCAATGCTCGTGGTCATCGGGTCCGCCTTTCCGTGGTGTCGTTGTCGGGGCCGTCGTTGTCGGGGCCGTCGTTGTCCGCCGCGGTGGAGCCGATGCGGGACAGCAGCCGTTGCAGGTCGTCCTCGGCCAGGTGGGAGGCGCGGACACCGGCGCTCGCCGGTCCGTCCGCCGCCGGGGCCTGCCGCGCAGGAGCGTCGTCCGGCGCGGGAGCGGTGCTCGCGGTGGCCGCCAGCTCCGCCACGGTCGGGTGGGCGAAGAAGTCGGCCTCGCTGAGCCGGATGCCGGCCTGCTTGGCCCGGCTGATGATCCGCAGGCTGGTGATGGAGTCACCGCCCAGCCGGAAGAAGTCGTCCTCGACGCCGATGGGGCGGATGCCCAGGAGTGCTTCCCAGATGGCCACCAGCCCGGCCTCGGTCTCGTTCCGCGGCGCGAGCGCGGGAGGAAGGTCGGACGGGCGGTCGTACACGGTCTGCCCGGTCGCGGTGTCCCGGTGCCCGGCCGAGGACCGGTCCGCCACCGCGGAGCGGCCCGTACCGGACGCCGGCTCGCCGCCGTGGACGTACGCGTGCGGGATCCCGGCCCGCAGTACGTCCTCCAGCGCCCGGAACGCGGGCCCCGGTTCCAGCATCCCGAAGCCGCTCTCCCGCACCCGGCGTTCGGCGTGCGCGTCCAGCGTCGCGACCATCCCCCCGCCGCTCCACGGCCCCCACGCCACGCTGGTCGCGGGCAGTCCGAGGGATTCCCGGTGGTGCGCGAGGGCGTCGAGGAAGGAGTTGCCGGCGGCGTAACCGCTCTGGCCGAGGGAGCCCATGAGGGCGGCCACGGAGGAGTAGAGGACGAAGAAGTCCAGCTTCGCGTCCCGGGTCAGCAGGTGCAGGTTCCAGGCGCCGCGCATCTTCGGAGCCATCACCGCGCGCATCCGTTCGGCGCTCTGCCGCTGGATGCTGCCGTCGTCCAGCACACCGGCCGCGTGGATCACTCCGCGCAGCGGCGGCAGGGCGTCGTCCAGTCCGGCGAGCAGCCGCTGTACGGCGTCGAACTCCGCGACATCCGCCTGCCGGACGAGGACCTGGACGCCCGCCCGCTCCCACTCGCGGATGCGGCGGCCCGCGGCCTCCGAGGGAGCCCCGCGGCCGACCAGTACGAGGTGCCGGGCGCCGCCGCTCACCAGCCAGTCGGCGGTGTGCAGGCCCAGCGCCCCGAGCCCGCCGGTCACCAGGTAGGTGCCGTCGGCGCGGACCAGTTGCTCGGCCGCGGCGGCGTCGTGCGCGGGAGCCGTTGCGGGCGCCCCCGCGACGTGGCGCCGGCCACCGCGGAAGGCGATCCGTGTGTCGGGCGCGGTGCCGAGCGCCTCGGCGCACAGCGCCTCGGCCTCGCGCTCCGCCGCCCGCTCGTCCGGGTCGAGATCGACGAGGACGCAGCGTACGTCGGGGTTCTCCGCATTGGCGATCGCCGCCAGGCCCCACAGCGGGGCGTGCGCGACCCGTACCGGGTGCGCGGCGGGCGACTGCGCCCCCCGGGTCGCCACCAGGACCCGCGCGGCGCGGCCCCCGAGGGCCAGCTCCTGAAGGGCCGTCAACAGGGCGGCCGAACCGGCCTCCTGGGCCTGGTCGAGCGAGTCCGCGGTGAGTTCGTCCGGCTCGTCGAGGCCCCACAGGAAGGCGGCGTTCAACGGACGCTCGCCGGCCGCCCGTTCCCGTACGAGCGCCGCGAGATCCGCGGTGGCATCGGCCGGCACGACGGTGACCTCGCGGCCGGCCGCGCGCAGCTGTGCGGCCAGGGCGGTGCCGAGGCCCCCGCGGTCGGCCAGGACCAGCCAGTCCCCGGACGCCGATTCGGCGCCGTCGGAGACCGGCTGCGGGGCCGTCGCCTCCCAGACGGGCCGTCGTACGACGGCCGTCTCGCGGCGCAGCAGGGCATCGCCCGACACGCGGCGCAGCCACAGGCCGTCCATCGCCAGTACGAGGTTGCCGTCCTCGTCGGACAGCAGCAGGTCGGCCACGACCGTCTCGGCGTCCGGGCTCTGGTCCGGCCGCTCCTTGAGGTGACACCACAGGGGCGCGTCCGGCGGCGCCTGGTGGAACCGCAGGGCGTCCAGCCGGATGGGCACCCGTACGCCCAGCTCCGCGTCCGTGTCGGCGGACCAGACCAGGGCCACCACGGCCTGCACGCACGAGTCGACCAGTCCGGGCGCCAGGAGAAAGCGGCCGTCCCGTTCGTCCCACGCGGGCGGGAGCATCCGGATCAGCGCCTCGCCGGGGTGGCGGGTCACCTCGCTGATGTAACGGAAGCCGGGGCCGAGGTCGGCGCCGTTCTCGTGCATCGCCGTGTAGAAGTCGGCGCCGTCCAGGCGCAGGCCGCCCTGCCGCTCCAGGAACTCGCGCGGCTCGGGCGGGCGTACGGCCGTGCCCGATGCCTGCGGCACGTCCAGCGTGCCCGTGGCATGGGTGGTCCAGCCCTGCCGGTCCGTCGTCCCGGCCGGCGCGCTGACCACCCGGAAGCTGCGGGGCGCCGAGGCGTCGTCGCCCTCGATGATCAGCTGGATCTCCCGCTCGGCGTCGTCCAGGCTCAGCGCCTGCGGGAAGGAGACACCTTCCAGCAGCGCGCCGCCCGGGCGCTCCTGCACCGCGGCGGCCACGGTCATCGCCAGGTGGGACGCCGCGGGGACCACCACCTCGCCGAAGAGCACGTGATCGGCCAGGAAGGCGGGCGAGTCGGCGGTGAACCGGCTCCGGTACACCGTGTCCCGCAGCGCGGGCGAGCTGAGCCGGGTGCCGGGGAAGACGGGCGTGCCCGCGGGACGGGCGCCGCGCGCGGTCCGCGTGTCGCGCCAGTAACGCTTCCGCTCGAACGGATACGTGGGCAGCGGCACCCGCTTGCCGTCGGAACCGGCGTGCACGGCCTGCCAGTCGACGTCCGCGCCGGCCTCGTACAGGCTGCCCAGGGTCCGCAGGACCTGCTGCCAGTCGTCGGTGTGCCGGGACAGGGAGGGCAGCCAGCGCCGGTCCGTACGGGGGTCCAGGCCCTGCTTGGTGACCAGGCGGGTCAGTACGGGCTCCGGGCCGATCTCCAGGGCCGCGTCGAACCGCCGCTCCAGCAGCGTGCGGACGGCGGGGAGGAAGCGGACCGCGTCGCGGGCGTTGCGCGTCCAGTAGCCGTCCTCGGCCATGTCCGCGCCGTGGATCTGCTGACCCGTGACCGTGGAGATGACGGGGATGGTCCCCTTCTGGTGCGGCACGCCGGCGACCAGGGCGCCGAACGGCTCCAGCATCGGCTCCATGAGCGCGGAGTGGAAGGCGTGCGAAGTGTTGAGCCGCCGGGCGCCGACGCCTCTCTCGTGCAGCGCGCCGAGCAGCTCTTCAAGGGCGTCGGCGGGGCCCGAAACGACCGTCTGGAGCGGGCCGTTGACCGCGGCGACGCTCAGTCGGCCCGCGTACGGTCCGAGCAGATCGGACACGGTCGGCTCGTCCGCCATGACAACGGCCATGCCGCCGTCGCCCGGCAGTGCGGACATCAGCCGGCCGCGCTCGGCGACCAGCGGCAGCGCGTCCTCCAGGCGCAGGATTCCGGCGGCGACGGCGCCCGCGAGCTCGCCGACGCTGTGCCCGAGGACGGCGGAGGGCGTGATGCCCCACGCCCGCCACATGGAGACCAGCGCGTACGCCACCGAGAAGAGCGCGGGCTGCGCGTACTCCGTACGGTCGATCAGCGACCGGTCGCCGTCCCGCGCGTACAGGACGTCGGTCAGGGACCACCCGTACCGCTCCCGCAACAGCTCGGCACAGGCGTCGATGGCCTGCCGGAACACCGGCTGCCGGTCGTACAGGCCGGCGCCCATGCCGAAGTACTGGGACGCCTGGCCGGTGAAGAGGAACGCGGTACGGAAGTCGTGACCGGGGGTACGGGGATCGGCCGGGGTCTCCGCCGGCTCCCAGGACGCGAGCTGTGCCTTCAGGTCCTCGGTGTCCGAGGCGGCGAAGAAGGCGCGCCGGGCGAAGTGGGCGCGTCCGGTGTTCGCCGAGTACGCCACGTCCGCGCAGCAGGCGTCCGGGTGCCGCTCCAGGTGAATCCGGTAGCGCTCGACCATGCGGCGCAGCGCGGGCTCCGTGCGGGCCGACAGCGCGACGGGGTGGTGCCCGGGCTCCCGTACGGACGGCTGCCCGGGTTCCGCGGCGACCGGCGGCGCCTCCTCGACGATCACATGGGCGTTGGTGCCGCCGATCCCGAAGGAGCTGACGCCGGCCAGCCGCGGCCGCTCGCCGCGGCGCCACGGCCGGGCTTCGGTGGGCACGTCGAGCAGCAGGTCGTCCCAGGCGATCTGCGGATTGCGCGCGTCCAGGTGGAGATGGGCCGGCAGCTCCTCGTGGCGCAGGGACTGCACCACCTTCATGAGCCCGGCGATGCCCGCCGCCGCCTCCAGGTGCCCCAGGTTGGTCTTCACCGTGCCCATGAGCAGCGGGCGTTCGGGGGTGCGGCCCTGCTTGTACACGGCGCCGAGCGCGTTCGCCTCGATGGGATCACCGATCGGCGTGCCGGTACCGTGGGTCTCGACGTAGTCGATGTCCGCCGGGCTGACCCGCGCGGCCTTCAGCGCGGTGGTGATCAGGTCCTTCTGGGCGCTGCCGTTGGGGACGGTGAGGCCGCTGCCGCGGCCCCCGTGGTTGACGGCGGAGCCGCGGACCACGGCCAGCACCGTGTCCCCCGCCGCCCGGGCGTCCGACAGGCGCTTGAGCACGACGATTCCGGCGCCCTCGGCGCGGGCGTACCCGTCGGCCGAGGCGTCGAAGGCGCGGCTGCGGCCCTGCGGCGAGAGCACCCCGGCCTGGGAGAGCGAGACGGTCATGTCCGGCGCCGCCATGACGTGCACGCCGCCGGCGAGCGCGAGGTCGCACTCGCCCGAGCGCAGGCTCTGCATCGCCAGGTGGACCGTCACCAGGGACGAGGAGCAGCCGGTGTCCACGGCGAGGGAGGGGCCGTGCAGCCCCAGGAGGTAGGACAGGCGTCCGGCGGCCGCGCAGAAGAGGTTGCCGGTGGCCATGTGCCCGTCGATCCGGGCCGGGTCGCCGGTCTGCAGGAGCTTGTAGTCGTCGATACCGATGCCGACGAAGACACCGGTCCGGGTCCCCTGCAGCGCGGTGGGCGCCTGCCCCATGTGTTCCAGGGCCTCCCAGGCGACCTCCAGCAGCAGCCGGTGCTGCGGGTCGAGGGTCTCCGCCTCGCGCGGGGGTATGCCGAAGAACTCGGCGTCGAAGGTGTCGACGGAGTCGAGGAAGCCGCCGCGCTTGGTCCGTACGGTGCCGGGCGTCGCCGCCTCGGGGTCGTGCAGGCGCTCGGCGTCCCAGCGGCCCTCGGGCACGGTGCGGGTCGCGTCCGTACGGGACGTCAGCAGGTCCCAGAAGGACTCGGGGTCGTCGGCCCCGCCGGGGAAGCGGCAGCCCAGGCCCACCACGGCGATCGGTTCGGGAGCCGGGGCCGCGGCGCGCTGCTGTCGGCGCAGGCGGTCCGCCAGGAGGGCCCGCTGGGACGCGGGGAGCGCCGCGATCCGGTCGGCGATGTTACTCATGCGTCTGGTCCCTTCCGGGCTCGTTGCCGAGGGTGAGCTGGTCCAAGAAGTGCGCTGCCTCGTCGGCGGAGAGCGCCTCCACCTCGGCCAGGAGGTCCTCGACGGCGTCCTCGGCGCTGTCCTCGGCGCTGTCCTCGGCGGGCTGTTCGTCCTCGCCCGGGGCGAGTCCGAGCGCGCCGAGCAGGTGGGCGGCCAGTGCCGTACAGGTCGGATGGTCGAAGGGCAGGGTTCCCGGCAGGGTCAGCCGCTCGCCCATCGCCTCGCGCAGCCGGGTCACCAGCTTCAGGTTCATCAGCGAGTCCAGGCCGAGCTGGAAGAAGCCGGCGTCCGGGTCCACGGCGTGCTCCGCCGGGAATCCGGCGACGTCGGCCACCTGCCCGGCCAGGTACCCGACCAGGTGCTCCAGCCGGTCCCCGGGGTCGAGCGCGGCCAGCCGGTCGGGCAGGGCGGACGCGGGGTCCGCCTCTTCGGTGCGCGTGACGCCGGCCGGGGCGTGCACCAGGGCGAGCAGGTCGCGGCCCGCCGTGGCGGGCAGCCAGCCGTCGTACGTTTCCCAGTCGACCGCGTACACGCCCAGCTGCGGCACGGGCCGTGCCAGCATCCGGTCGAGGAGGCGGGCGCCCGCGGCGCGGGTGATCGTTTGGGCGCCGCGTTCGCTCCAGCGGTAGCGGGCCGCGGCGGCCGAGTCCGTCATGCCGACGCCTTCCCACGGCCCCCAGTTGACGCTGGTCGCGGGGAGCCCGAGCGAGACGCGGTGGTGGGCCAGGGCGTCCAGTACCGCGTTGGCCGCCGCATAGCCGCCCTGCCCGGGCGAGCCGAGCACGGCGACGAACGAGGAGAACAGCACGAAGAGGTCGAGCGACAGGTCCCGGGTGCAGACGTCCAGGTGGTGGGCGCCGGTCACCTTCGGTGCCAGGACGGCCCGGTAGCGGTCCCAGTCCTGCTGGAGCAGCGTGCCGTCGTCCAGGACGCCGGCGGCGTGGAACACACCGCGCAGCGCGGGGCGCCGCCGCCCGAATTCGCCCACCACGCGCTGGACGTCCTCGGCGCGGGTGACGTCGGCCTGGAGGACGTCGACGGTGGCGCCCGAGGCGGTCAGTTCCGCGAGCGTGGCGCGGGCCTCGGCGGACGGCGCGCGGCGGCCGAGCAGCACCAGGTGCCGGGCGCCTGCGGCGACCAGCCACCGGGCGACCACCAGGCCGATGCCGCCGAGCCCGCCGGTGATCAGGTAGCCGCCGTCCGGGCGGATCGCGGCCGGGGGCACGGAGTCGGGCGTCTCGCCGTCGGGTGCCACCCGTACGACGTGACGGCCGCCGCCGCGGAGGGCGACCTGATTCTCGCCGTCTCCGGCGAGGAGTTCGCGCACCAGCGCGTCCGCCGCGCGTACCGCGTCGTCGTGCGCCGGGTCGAGGTCCACCAACCCGCCCCAGAATTCGGGGTGTTCGAGGGCGACCACTCGGCCGAAGCCCCACAGTGCGCCGTGCGCCACGTTCCCCGCGGCGGGCCGCTCGCCCACGGGCTGGGCGCCCGAGGTGACCAGCCACAGCCGTGGCGCGGACCGTTCCGTCCAGGAAGCGAGCGCCTGCACCGTGGCCAGCGCCGGACGCAGGCAGTGCTCCAGGGCCTCTTCGTGGCCCGACTCCGCGTCTGCGTGGGCGAGTTGCAGCACGCCGCGGCACGGTACGGAGAACTCCCCCGCGGCCTGCCGCAGTGCCGCCGACAGCTCCCGCTCGCTGCCGGAACCGGCCGGGGTCCGGACAAGCGCGCAGCTCTGCCCGGCCGCGCGCAGCGCGTGCGCCACCGCGCGGGCGAACGGGCCCTCCGGGTCGCCGGTCAGCACGATCCAGCCGCCGGGTGCCGCGCTCTTCGCCGCCGTCGCGAGCGGCTTGTCGCGCCAGACGACGCGGTGCAGCCACTCGTGCGTGTCCTCGGCGCCGGCCGGGGCGAGGCGCTGGAGGATCTTGGGCAGCAGACCGGTCTCCGCGTCCGACAGGCCGCCCTGGCGGGCGAGCTCCTCGGCCACCCGGTCCAGGTCACCGCGCGCGAGCAGGTCCAGCAGGGTTCCGGTGGCCGGTTCCCGGGCGGTCAGCGGCGCCGGGTCGAGCCAGTACCGCGCACGCTGCCAGGGGTAGTCCGGCGTGGTCACCAGGCGGCCGGGACGGGTCCGCAGCGCCTTCCAGTCCACGGTGTGCCCGTGGGCCCAGAGGGTGCCGGCCGTCTCCCGCAGCGCCTGCTGCTCGCCGCCCTCGCGGCGCATGGTCGGCACGACGAGGCCGTCGTGCCCGTCCTGCTCCAGGCACTGGGACGCGGGGGCGACCAGCACCGGGTGCGGCCCGAGCTCCACGAACGAACGGTGGCCTTCGGCGGCGAGCGCCGCCATGGCCGCCGAGAACCGTACGGGCTCGGAGATCGTCCGCGTCCAGTAGCGGGCGTCGAAGTGCTCTCCGGGACGGAAGTCCGCGTCGATGGTGGAGAACACCGGTAGGTCGCCGGCCCGGGGCCGGACGTCCGCGAGCAGCCGGCCCAGCTCCTCCTCGTACACCCGCATCTGCGGGCTGTGCGAGGGGTAGCCGACGCGGAGCAGCCGCCGGAAGACGGCGGGGTCGAGGTCGTCGAGCAGTGCCTGCAGGGCCTCGGTCCCGCCGCTCAGCAGCGTGGTGCGCGGGCCGTTGACGGCGGCGACGGACACCCCCGTACGGCCTTCCAGGAGGCGGGCCGCATCCCGCTCGCCGAGGCCCACGGCGGCCATCCGGCCGGTGCCGGTGGCCCGCTGGAGGATCCGGCCGCGGTGCAGGGCGACGAGGAGTCCGTCCTCAAGGGTGAGCACGCCCGCGCAGTAGGCGCCCGCGATCTCACCGGCGCTGTGGCCGATGACCGCGGCGGGTCGGACGCCCCAGGAGCGCAGCAGTTCGGCCAGGCCCGCCTGGAGGGCGAACTGGACGGGCTGGGTGATCTCCGTGTCGTCGATCCGGGACGCGCCCTCGGGCTTGTGGAGCTCGGCGATCAGCGACCAGCCCGCCCGCTCGGCCAGCCACCGGTCGCACCGCTCCAGTACGTCCCGGAAGACCGGCTCGCGGTCCAGCAGCTCGCAGCCCATGCGGGCGGTCTGCGCGCCCTGGCCGGAGAAGAGGAACACCGGACCGGTCGGCCGGCGCCGGGCCCGGCCCGTCACCAGACCGGCCGGCGTGCGCCCCGCGGCGAACTCCCGGAGCTGGGCGGTGAGTTCCCCGTACGAGGCGAAGACCGCCGTCGCGCGGTGTTCGTGGTGGTCGCGGGCGAGCGCCGCGGTGTGGCACAGGTCGTCGAGGTCGATGTGTGCGGGTCCGTCGAGCAACTGCCCTGTTTCTCGGGCGAGTTGGCGCAGCGCCGGGAGGGAGTGGGCGCTCAGCGGGAGGGCGCGTACGGCATGGTCCTCCGCCGCGGGTACGGCGATCCGCTCGGCCGCCGCGGGGAGTTCGGCAAGGCGCAGGTCCGCGGGGTGGACGCGGCGCCAGTCGATGTCCCGGCCCGCGTGGTACAGCGCGCCGAGGGTTTCCAGCATGACCTCGCGCGGGCCCTCGCCACGGCGCTGCGACGGCAGGGCACGGGCTCGGCCGCCGTGATCCCCGGCGGTCACCGCCACCTGACCGGTGAGGACGGCGTGCGGGCTGATCTCGAGGAAGTGGTCGTACTTGTCGTCGAGCAGCCGCTCGACCGCCGGCCCGAACAGCACCGGTTCGCGCAGGTTGCGCACCCAGTACGCGGCGTCGAGCGCGGTGCCGTCGACGAAGTCCGCGGTCACCGAGGAGACGACCGGAACCGTGGCCCGCGACGGCCGGATGCCGGACAGGGCCTCGTGCAGCTCGGGCAGCAGCGGGTCGCACTGTCCGCTGTGGGAGGCGACGCCCATGTTCACCCGCCGGCACCGGATGCCGCGCTCGCTCAGCTCGGCCAGGCACGTGTCGAGTGCCATGGCGTCGCCCGAAACGACGGAGCTGCGCGTGCTGTTGGCGCCCGCGGCGTAGAGGCCGGGGTGACCGTCGAGCAGGTCCCGCACCTCGGCGAAGGGCAGGTCCACCACCGCCACGGCGCCCTCGCCCTCGATGCGGGCCATGAGGCGGCTGCGCTCGCAGACGACCCGGACCGCGTCCCCCAGGCTCAGCGCGCCCGCCACATGGGCCGCCGCCACCTCACCGAGGCTGTGCCCGACGACGGCGTCCGGCTCGATGCCCCACGAGCGCCACAGCGCCGCGAGCGCGACCTGGACCGCGAAGACGGCCGGCTGCATCACCGTCGTCGCGTCCAGCCGGGACGCGCCGGCGTCCCGGTTCAGCTCCTCGACGACCGAGATTCCGGCGTGGGCGCGGATCAGGCGGTCGCACTCCCGCAGTGCCTCGCGGAAGACGGGCTCGGTGTGCAGCAGGTCCAGGCCCATGCCGCACCACTGCGAGCCCTGGCCGGAGAAGACGAACGCGAGGCGCGGCGGGGTGCCGGGAGTCGGGCAGGAGCCGGCGGCGATGGTGTCCAGCGCGCCGAGCAGGTCGTCCCTGGTGCGGACGAGCGCCGTCGCCCGGTAGGGGTGGCCGCTCAGGCGCAGGGCGGCGGTCGCGCACCAGTCGGGCACGGAGCGCTCCGGCCCCTCGGCCACCGTCTCGCGCAGCCCGGCCGCGGCCGCCCGCAGCTCTTCGGGGCTCGACGCGGACAGCGGCAGCAGCTGTGCTTCGGAGGCGGGCGAACCCTCCACGACGACATGGCAGTTGGTGCCGCCGAAGCCGAAGGAGCTGAGCCCGGCGAGCATACGGGCGCCGTCGCCGGGCCAGTCGGTGAGCGCGGTGGGGACGGCGAGCCGCAGCTCGTCGAACGGGATCTCGGGGTTGGGCGCGTCGTGGTGCAGGGTCGCGGGGATGGCGCGGTGGCGCATCGCCAGGGCGACCTTGATGAGTCCGGCGATGCCGGCCGCCGCTTCCAGGTGGCCGATGTTGGTCTTCGCCGAGCCGATCAGCAGGGGCTCCTGGGCCGGGCGGCCCGCGCCCAGGACCGTGCCGAGCGCATGCGCCTCGATGGGGTCGCCCAGTGGGGTTCCGGTGCCGTGCGCCTCCACGTACTGCACGTCGTGCGCGCCGACGCCGGACCGCGCGTACGCCGCCCGGAGCATCGCTTCCTGCGCCGCGGGGTTCGGTGCGGTGAGGCCGTTGCTGGCGCCGTCGTTGTTGACCGCGCTGCCCCGGATCAGACAGTGGATACGGTCCCCGTCGGCCAGGGCCGCCGACAGCGGCTTGAGCACGACGATGCCGCCGCCCTCGCCCCGTACGTATCCGTCGGCGGAGGCCGCGAACGCCGCGGACCGGCCGTGCGGGCTCATGGCGCCGAACTTCGACATCGCGGCGCTGCTCTCCGGCGCGAGTACCAGGTTGACGCCGCCCGCGAGAGCCAGCGCGCTCTCGCCGGACCGCAGGCTCTGGCAGGCCAGGTGCACGGCGACGAGCGAGGAGGAGCAGGCGGTGTTGATGCCGATGCTCGGCCCCTGGAGGCCCAGGGTGTAGGAGACGCGGGCCGGCACGATGCTCGGCTCCTGGCCCGTGGCGGTGTGCTGCTGGATGTCGTCCAGGCCGCGCCCGGCGAGCCGCGCGTAATCGCTCCACAGGGTGCCCAGGAAGACGCCGGTGCTGCCGTCGCGCAGGGAGGCGGGCGGTATCCCGGCGTCCTGCAGGGAATTCCAGGCGAGTTCGAGTGCGAGCCGCTGCTGGGGGTCCATCTGGGCGGCCTCGC
This sequence comes from Streptomyces sp. NPDC026301, assembly GCF_055567935.1. Taxonomy (NCBI): domain Bacteria; kingdom Bacillati; phylum Actinomycetota; class Actinomycetes; order Kitasatosporales; family Streptomycetaceae; genus Streptomyces; species Streptomyces sp. NPDC026301. The sequence goes on from NZ_JBVHPN010000015.1 coordinate 57,807, forward strand.
GCGGCGAGATGCCGAAGAACTGCGGGTCGAACCGGTCGATGTCACGCAGGAAGCCGCCGCGGCGGGTGCTCATCCGGCCGGGCTTGTGCGGGTCCGGGTCGTACAGCGCCTCGGCGTCCCAGCGCTCGGCGGGGATGCCGGTGACCGCGTCGGTGCCGGAGCGCAGCAGGTCCCAGTACGCGGCGGCATCGGGGGCGCCGGGGAACCGGCACGCCAGGCCGACGACGGCGATGGGCTCGTCGAACGGTACGGCGTTGCCCGTGCCGGCCGCGTCGGCCTGCGCCGGGGGGTTCACCGGGGCGTCCAGGCCGCCGGCGAGGGCGCCGGCCAGGGCGGCAATGGTCGGAAAATGCCAGGCGACCGTGGACGCGAGGGGCCTGCCGAGCCGCTTGGCCAACTGCGCGGTAAGGCCGGTCATCCCGGCGGAATCCATACCGAGGTCCCGGAACTGAGTTTCCAGGTCGGCATCACGGATCGCCGTACCGAGCTCACTTCCGATTCTTTGCCGCAGCCAGTCCGCTATGTCATCGACGGTATCCACAACCGCATCCCCCAGTTCATAAAAACAGAAAGCAGCTACCGATGAACGCGACCGGGAGTAAAACCGGTCGCCCTGCCTCAAAACGCCCGTACGGGCATGGCGAAAACCTCGCACCGAAACGGAATAACCATCGCTCCGGCAAGCCTGTCGAGGCCGCCGATCAAGATCAAATAATTAATAGCCTGGGAGCGGCGGAGAGTCAACCTGCGCAATGGTGGGCCTGGTTGGCATTTACAACTTCAAATGCGCACCATGGAAACGGATCGAGATGTCTGACCGTTATGCGGAACCCCCGCCGACCTCTCTGCCGCCCCCTCCGCCGACCTCTCATCGACGTCATCAGTAACCGGAATAAAGAATTCCGACTTCAATGCGCCGGGTCGCCGCGGCGCACGCAGAACGAACCGGCGCCGATGACGGCAAGGCCATCGGCGCCGGCAGGCACGGAGTTCTCCGGTGATTCGCCGCCCGGTCAGGAACCTTCGGGCGACGCCCCGTCGCCGGGCGAGCCCAGCCGGGGCAGGAAACGGTCACCGTCGAGCGACTGCAGGGCTTTCGCCATCGTGCGCACGTGAATCTCTTTTTCCTGACGCTCGAACATCAAGGACAGTGCGTCCCGCAGCGCCCGCGTCTCGGAGACGAGTGCCTGCGCGGCCCTGAGCGCCGTGTACGTACCCTTCGTCTGCGTGGGGTTGGCGTCGCCCAGCCGTTTCAGAACAGCCACATAAGCATCCACGACCTTGGACTCGGCCTCGGTGAGAGCCGGAATCTTGGGACCTTCGGGGAACATCACGGACGCGACCGCCTGCCTGCACTCGTCTTGATCACTCAGTCGGGAGATCGGCCCGGCTACTGGACGTTACGCGGCACCACGACCTGGTCCACGATCCCGTAATCACGGGCCATCTCGGCCGTCAGGATCTTGTCGCGCTCGATGTCCTCGCGGACCTTCTCGATCGGCGCGTCGGAGTGCTTGGAAAGCATCTCTTCCATCTGCGACCGCATACGCAGGATTTCATTGGCCTGGATCTCGAGGTCGGAGACCTGGCCGCGACCGGTTTCGGTGTACGGCTGATGAATCAGCACCCGGGCGTTGGGCAGCGCCAGCCGCTTTCCGGGGGTACCCGCCGCCAGCAGAATGGCCGCACCGGAGGCCGCCTGCCCCAGACAGACCGTCTGGATGTCGGGCTTGACGTACTGCATGGTGTCGTAGATCGCGGTCAGCGCGGTGAAAGAGCCGCCCGGGCTGTTGATGTAGAGCGAGATGTCCCGGTCCGGGTCCATCGATTCCAGGCAGATCAGCTGGGCCATGATGTCATTGGCCGAGGCGTCGTCGAGCTGCACACCCAGGAAGATGATGCGCTCCTCGAAGAGCTTGGCGTACGGATCGTACTCACGGACACCCTGCGAGGTGCGCTCCACAAAGCGCGGGACCACATAGCGCGCCTCGGCCTGGGGCAGTCGGGCGCGAGCATCGGAAAGATTGCTGGAGTTCACAGTACCGTCCTGTTGCAGAAGCGGAAAATAGCCTGGCGAGAAGTCGAACAATTCAAACAGAGAGACGTAGTTCACGCCTTTACGTCAAAAAGTTCACGTCTTTACAGCAAAAGCGTTTTCGACGGCCCGCTCGATGATGGGCGCGATCTCTCCCAGCCGGGCGTCGTCCATCATCGTGTAGTGCGTGCCGTCGGCCCAGGCGACGGTCGCCGGGCGGCCGGTCACCTCGGACCAGCCGAGGCACTCCGGCGCCGCGTTCCAGCCGGTTTCGTCCCGCGCCCGGATCACCAGGAGCGGCGCCGAACAGGGCCTGGCCTGCCAGCTGTTGTCGAAAATCCCCTGGTGCCAGCGGTAGATGTCCCAGAAGGGGCGCAGATCCTGGCCCGTGAGCCCCGGCACGTCATTCGCGACAGCGATCAGGTCCGCCGCGTGGTCGAGAAGCGCGGCGACCGCGGAGTCATCGGCCGAGGAGGCCCCGGCGGAGAATCCGGCGCCGGACATGTCGATCCCGAAGAGCCCGCCCACCTCCGTGGCCAGATCGGTCGTACGGCCCGCCAGCACCTCATGGGTCGCGCTGTCCAGCAGGATCACGCCGGCCGGAGCGACCCCCCGCTCCTCGGCGAGGCGCGCCATCTCCACGGCGACCGGCCCGCTGAAGGACCAGCCGACGAAGACGGGCACCGACCGGGAGTCGGTGGCCAGATACTCCGTCAGGTAGGCGTCCGCGATGCCCTCGATGGACCGGGGACGGCCGGGGTCGATGCCCGTGGCCTGGAAGGCGTAGACGGAGCAGTCCGAACGCAGATGCGGCTGCAGGGCGCGGAACGAGGCGGCCGAACCGCTCGCGGGGTGGATGAAGACCAGGGCGTGCCGCCCACTGGACGCCTTCAGGCAGACCAGGTTTCCGCCCACTTCACACAGCTCCTTGTCGGTCGGGCTCACGGCCGGCCGGCGGGGGCATGGCATGACCCTCCCCCTCAGCAGAAGCGCAAGCGCGTTCGCACGAACGTACAGGATGTACAGGACGTAGGATGGTGATCATGGCTTATGAGATTCCCGTGACGCAAGCCCGGGCCGAACTCGCCGACCTGATCAACCGCGCGGTGTACGGCGGGGAGCGCGTCGTCGTGACCCGCCACGGCAAGCCGCTCGTCGCCCTTGTGTCGGCCGCGGAGTTGGAACAGCTGGACGCCGCGGCTCAGGAGGCGCAGGAAGCCCAGGAGGTACAGGAACGGGTGATCGGGACCGTGTCCTTCGTCTCGGAGGTCCAGTCCCCCGGCGAACAGGGCCAGGGCCGCTTCGGCCTCGTCGCCGAATACGGCTCCCCGTACAACTCCGGCCCTTACGGCCCCTGACAGGGCGCGGCCCTCCCTGGTCCGGAGGGCTCAGCGGCGGGGCAGAACCCCGCAGTACGCGGCCGTAGTACGCGCCCGTAGTACGCACGGAAGCCGCCGGCCACAAGCCGACGACTCCCGTCTCTTCGGTGCGAACAGCACCGGTTCGACCGGTGCTACGACTCGCGGGGACGCTGTCGTTTTCTTTGTCCGCGTCACCTACAAGGGAAAACAGCGCAGCAGCAACCGCCACACCGCAGTCGCCGAGACCGGCTCCAACGTGGTCCGCTCGGAGTCACTCCTGATCACGGCCCACAGCCCGTCGGCGGTGTCGAGGACCCGCAGGGTGCGCGTGTGCGGGGTGCCCGCCGCATCGGGCCACCGCGTCGCCACCTCCCACCACCGCGCACCGTCCGCGGCGGAAGCACCGACCGCCTCCAGCACCGAGTGTCCGGTCAGCGGGCGGCCATCGTGCGGTTCGTTCTCGAACAGCTCCTCGACCTCGGCGGTGGGCAGCGGGACCGCAGCCGCGTCGGGCACCGGCCGGGGCGCGAGCCCGACGACACAGGCCACCGCGGCCGGCATCGACGCCGGGGCCGTGCCGGTCAGTTCCACCAGGTCGTCCGGGGCGTCCAGGAGCAGTGCCGCGGACTCCCCGCCCAGCCAGCCGGCACCGTGCACGCCGCTGCCGTCCGCGGCGGCGCCGTGGACGGAGAGCAGGCACGCCGGGTCGGACATGGCGTCCACCACCGGCGCGACGGCCGGGTGCGGCTTCCCGTCGGCCAGCACCCCGGCCTCCGAAAGCGTACGCAGCCCTTCGCCGTCGCCCCGCTCACCCTCCGCCCAGTCGTAGAAGGCCTCGAACAGTTCCGGGGACAGGCGCAGCCGGCCGCTGTCACCGTCGAAGAGCACCCCGGTCATGTGGGCACCTCCCGAAGACGGAAGCAGCCGGCGACCGAGGCGAACAGGTCCGCCTTCGCGTCGTAGTCGAATGTGGCGGCCGAGGCGGTCACGGTGAACCCCCGGCGCCCCGTCGTCCAGGACCACTGCTCCGCGGTGATGGCCCCGGCCTCGGGAAGGACATGGTGGAACAGCCGTCGCGTGCCGGAACCCATCGGCTCCTCGTCCACCAGCAAGTACTCCTGGAGGTGGTCCTCCAGCGCCCGGCCCACGGCCTGCTGCCACTGCCGTGCGTCCTCGACGTCCTCGGCCGTGACGACGACGTTGGCGCGGAACGCCTCGCCGTCCCCCGGCTCCACGGCGATCAGGGCGACCGGCGGCCCTGGGGATTCCACCGCCTCCCAGTGCTCCGGAAGGGCGATATTGAATTCCCGGTCTTCGTACGGCTGCAGTTCGTTGCTGGTCATGCGTGCTGCCCGGTCCGTTCCCTGATGAAGGCGGCCACCTTTCGCGCTCGGCCCCTGGCCACGTCGAATACATAGGCGCCGCTCGCGGTCCGCACGACCAGCCTGGGGAAGGGCGAACGCATCCAGAATCCCGGTCGTCGGCGACCGTCCGCGCCCGCCCGCGCGGGCACCACCTCGACCCCGGTGAGCTGACCGGCGGGAATCGTCACGACGGTCGGCTTCTGGCGAAGCGAGTCCTCCTGCTTGGTGGCGGCGAAGCCCAACCCCTGCGGATACCAGGCCAGCTTGCCCTCGACCGTTCCCTTGCGCGCGAGCCCGTGACCCTGCTCGTCGGTATCCGGATCGTGCACCCAGCCGCCCTTCCACTGGGCCACGGGCTCGGACACATCCCCGAATCTCTTCCCTATCTCTTCCTGACTGAGCAGGGTAGGAGTCTGTGCTGCGCAGGAATCCACCAAGGTCCCCAGAGCGCCCTGAGGCTGCGCGCCCTTGAAATCCTTCTTGTACTCGCCTCGGCGGAACCAACGGGGGCCCCACCATTTCGGGAGACCGAAGAACCCGGCGAGCAGGACCAGGAAGTGCAGAGCGCTGATGAAGGCGAAGGGGAGAACCACCAGCTTGGGGAGACCGAAGAGATAGTAAATCCCGCCCCCGAGCATCACGAAGGCAAAGAGGGGAATGCCGATGAGCGCCAGTTGCGGACCACGATCGATCACTGCCCAGGAACGGGCCTGCCGCGTACGACCGAGCCAGCACCACACCGTGTAGACAGATCCGAGACCGCCGACGACGGTTGCGGGAAGTCCCTGTATACCCCAGGACTTGGCGTGACTGGTTTCTAGGTAGACGCCCAGAAAAACCAAAGCCATCACGACCACTGGCGACCTCGCTGAAAAGATCGACAGGGTCCGCCGGCGCGCCACGATTACATCACTTCCCAATAATTCCGTTAATCCAGTCTCCGGCCGCACTGCCGAGGCCAGAACCTGCGGCAGCACCGACAAGACCACCCACCACCGCGCCCACCGGCGCGCCGACTCCGCCGAATGCGGCGCCTACCGCGGCACCGGCCGCTGCGCCGCCTTCCGCACCCGCCCACGTGCCGCCGGTCGTCGCGGCGGATTTGACCCCGGTGCGGGCGACGCGCTTCCCGGTGGACATGTTGGGGTCCTGGGAGTCCTGGCCCCACTGGCTCAGCCCCGAGGTAACAGCGGTGAGTCCCATACTCACCTTGCCGCCCCACTTGCCAACGGTCGCCCACTTGTTCCGGCTTGCGGCGGCATAGCTCTTGGCCTGCCAGTTCGTGCTCCACATGCGCCGGTAGGTGTTCTTCCACAGCGGCTCGTTCTTCCACGGCAGATAGCCGTACCTGCCGCCCGGCAGATATCCCCTGGGGGCGAACCTGCCGTACTTGTAGTAGCTCGCCCACGACACGCCGGCACCGAGCCCCGTCGTCCCGTAACCACCGAACCCCAGGTACTGACGCCCCTGCTCGGCCCAGTTGGTTCCGGGGCCGTCGTTCGTGGCATTGATCTTGTCAACGGCGGTCTGACTGGCCTCGTCATGGGCGGCGACCTTGACGCGTACGGCGGAGGTAATGCGATCGTTCTCCTCGACCAGGTCCGGCTTGTGCCGCCAGCCCTCGCCCAGCGGCTTCGCCTTGGCGACCAGACTCTCGGCATCGCGCTTCAGCTGCTTGAGCGACTTCTTTATCGGCGCACCGGCGTCAACGTACCCCTGCAGGACATCAGCGACGGTCTGGGCGGCCTCGGCGACCTTGCTCGCCTGCTGCTTGACGGGAATCAGCTTTTCAGCGAGGACCGCGCCGTTCGGCGCAAGGTAATTCAGGCCGACACCTGCTGCCCACGCACCGTCGATTTTCCCGCCGCGGTGCTCCATTCCAGAGGCGGCCCTCCGGATCGTCCGGACCTCCGCCTCCACATCCCCGAAGTGCACGTCGTCCAGGGAAGGGATCTCCTCCGGGTCGATCAGCGTGTCCGTCATTTAACGACCACCCTGCCCGAGCCAGCCGTTTTCTGAAGAATTCACCCCGCCCATTCCCTGGTTCGCGTTGCTTCTCATCTCGTCGTCCCCCTCCCCGAATATGCTGGTTGCCCGTCCGGCGCCGTCCACCGTGCACGCCACCCTGGACGACATGATGCCGGTCTTCTGTTGGACGTCCCCCGCGAACCTGGCCAGGGCCTCGGCGATCGGGCCGCCGCTCGCCGACCCCGCACCGTCGAGCGCGTCGAGCAGTGTCCGGACATCCGAGTCGAGGTCGTTGCCGTGGCGGGTGGCCTTCTGACCGGTTTCATTCATTCCGCTCGGCGAAATGTCGAACTTCATGACTCACCCCTCAGCCGATCCCGCCCGCCACGCTTTTGGTCTGCTGATGCGCGGGCCGGGCAGTGCCATCGTTCTTTTGCAGCGGCGAATTGACCAGACGAATGATGGAGTGAACTTCGCTCGCCGACTTGTTCCTGCGCTGTTCCGTGCCGTGGTACTGGCCCGAGACGCCGCCCGCCGGAATCCGGCCATCGCGGCCTTTCCTTACCGGTCTTGGCGCGCCGCTCAGCGAGTCGAGACCCGCGATGACACCGTGGAGGTTCGATTGCACCCCGCCCGATGCACCGGCGCCGTGGCTCCGCCGCCCCCTCATTACCCAACTCGCGCCCTCTCCCCCTTGGCCGTGGCCCCGTTCCCGTAGGTGTAAGCCCGTAGGTGTAGCCCGTAGGCGTATCAGCGCCCACCGTCGCTGCCACCTGCTCAACTCGCGCTACCGATCCCGCCACCCGGACCGACCGCCCAGCCCCGCAGACAAGGAAACATTCCCGCCCGACTGCACGCCCAGCCACGTAGAGCACGCGCGACACACAGCCAGGCGAACAAAGCTACCCATAGACGCATGCAGACTCAATCGACCTCCAGGCAGCGAAGTGCGCCTCACGCCGCGGCACGGCGCACGATGCGGGCGCATAGCGCGGACGTTGTCTCTCCTCGGCTTCCTGGCGGAGGTCTGCCGTCGTAGGGTCGCCAGGGGCTGTGCATGACTTTGCAGGCGTTTGTGGTGATCATTCGGAGTTCGCGGAGGTCCCGGAGTACCGGGTAGCCGTGCGGGCGGGTGACGTCCCATCTGTAGGCGTCGGCGAAGCGCTGATAGTGCGCCTTTTCGTATCCGAAGCGCCGACAGTCGACTTCAACTCCCCGGCGAGGAACCCAGCCGGGCGCAGCAATGAGGCGCGGTCTCCAGTCCTCACGCCGACGTGTTCAAGGAATCCCGGCTGTCGCAGCGGCGGCAGAGGTCAGTCGGAGGTGACCGGCAGTACGTCGGGTGACAGTGCCGACGCCCGTGCGGAAGCGCTCGTCATACGGCGGCGATGGTGGCGTCGGCACAGAACCTCATAGCCGACGACCTCCGTCGCCATATCCACATCTCCCACCACGACCTGCTCGCCCTCGACGACCATCTCGCCGCTCAGCGTACGAGCGTTGTGCGTGGCCCGGGCGCCGCACCAGCACATCGCCTCGACCTGCAGCGCCTCCACCCGGTCCGCCAGCTCAAACAGTCGCTGCGACCCGGGGAACAGCTTCGTGCGGAAGTCCGTGGTGATACCGAAGGCAAAGACGTCCAGGTCCAGATCGTCCACGATCCGGGCCGCCTGGTCGATCTGCTCCGGCAACAGGAACTGGGCCTCGTCCACGATGACGTAGTCGACCCTGCCGCCCCGCGACATGCGGTCCACGACGAACCCGTACAGATCCATCCCAGGCGTCGCCTCCACCGCGTCGGTGGTCAACCCCAAGCGCGACGACAGCTTGCCCTCACCCGCACGGTCATCCCGCGTAAAGATCACACTCTGCAGGCCACGGGCCGAACGGTTGTGCACGATTTGCAGCGCCAGAGTCGACTTTCCGCAGTCCATCGTGCCGCTGAAGAACACCAGTTCAGCCATGGGGGGTTGTTGCCTTTCGGGCGCGTCGGGGCCTGCCGACGGCAATCGGGTCGTATGGGGTGGAGGGCTCGGATGGGTGCGGTTTCGGCTCCCGCTGTCTCCGAGGAGGGCGGTTCGGGCCCCGAGAAGAGCGGTTCGGGCGCCGTACCGTTTCAGCCACCGCTTCCCCCGTTGGGGGGGACGCAGGACCCCTGCTCAACACAGTAACGGGTGCCACTGACAGCGCGGACGGAGCACGTCACGTACAGACTTCCGGCCGGGCGGAGCACCCGCGTGCGGGTTCCGCACAGTGCGCGTCACGGGGTGGGCTCTCCGGCGGAGTGCGTCAGGTGCGGACTTCCAGGAGGGGGACGAGTTGTTCGATCGGGGTCATGGAGCCGTGCATGCCGACCATGGCCGATTCGCGGGGTTCCTTCTCGCTCGCGATGATCACCATGTCGGCATGGGCGGCGGCCACCACATCACCGATTCTGCCCCGTACCCGGTCGTCGACGCGTGGCCCGAACCACCCCGCGGCGATCGCCTCCTCGCGGCCGGCCACCCACATCTGTTCGCCGACCACCTCGCGCCAGACCGCGAGCACGTCGTCGGCCGCGCCCGGATGCGCGTACACATGGCGGCAGCGGCCCTCGCCGCCCAGCAGCCGTACGCCCGCGCGCAGTTCCCAGTCCTCGTCGAAGTCGACGCGGGACTCCGGGTCGAACGGGATGTCGATCATGCCGTGGTCTGCGGTGATGTACAGGGCCGAGCGCGGCGGCAGCTGTTCGGCGAGCCGCTCCGCGAGCCGGTCGACGTACATCAGCTGGCCGCGCCAGGCGTCAGAGTCGACGCCGTAGCGGTGGCCCTTGCCGTCCACCTCGGAGTAGTACGTGTAGACGAGCGACCGGTCGCCGGCGGCCAGTTGTTCGGCGGCCAGGTCCATGCGGTCCTCGCCGGAGAGGCGGCCGTGGAAGGTGCCGCCGCTGAGCGCGATCTCGGTGAGCGGGGTGCGCTCGAAGTTCGGCGCGGAGACCTGGGCGGTGTGGATGCCCGCCGCGTGCGCCTGCTGGAAGACCGTGGGGTACGGCTGCCAGGCGTACGGGTCGGTCCACGGCTGCCAGCGCAGCTGGTTCATCAGCGCGCCGGTGTCGGGGTCTTGGACGGTGTATCCGGCGAGGCCGTGTGCGCCCGGTGGCAGGCCCGTGCCGACCGAGGCCAGGGAAGTGGCCGTGGTGGACGGGAAGCCGGCCGTCATGGGCAGCCCGGTGCCGTTCATGGACGTGCCGAGCAGCGAGGTCAGGAAGGGCGCCTCGTCCGGGTGGGCGCGTAGCAGCTCCCAGCCCAGGCCGTCGACGAGGAAGACGCAGGCGCGGTCGGCGGGCGCCAGCTCCAGGCTCGTCGGCTGCGCGTGCGCCAGGCCCTGGCCCGCGGTGATGGCGGGCAGGAGGTCGCAGAGCGCCCCCGTGCCGTAACGGGGCACCGGCGCGGTGGCGAGGTCCAGCGGCTCGGGCCAGGCGGACGCCGGGTCGACGGCGAAACCCGTCATCAGCGGGCGGCCGATGCGGCGGTGGCTTCGGAGAGCGCCTGGGCGAACGCGAGCGTCTGCCGGACGGTGTCCGGGCCGTCGCCGGCCTCGCTGACCCGCAGCGAGAGGTCGTCGGCGGTGGAGGAGCCGGTGTAGCCGTGGTCGGCCTCGCAGTTCGGGTCGCCGCAGCTGGCGGGCTCCAGGTCGAGCCGGGCGACGGCGCCCCAGCCGATGGTCAGCACGACCTCGCGGGGCAGCTGCCCCGGGGTGTACGACTCCGGGTTGGCCACGACGCGGCTGAGCACGACGGAGGAGATCCGGCCGAGCTTCACCGACTCGGTGGAGGTGGTCGCGTACGGCGTCGGCGACGTGGCGTCCGCGGCCTGCTCGTCGGTGTGGCTGACGATGAAGCGGGTGTCGGTGAGGACCAGCACCGTGACGTGGCGGCGCACTTCGTTCGCGTCGAAGGTGGTCTCCTGGTGGACCAGGTACGACACCACCGGCTCGCCGCCCACCGCGGCCTGCACCGCCTCGGCCACGAGTGCCGGGTAATAGCCGCTGCGCTCGATCGCCGCGCGCAGCCCCTGGGTCGTCGTACCGGTCTTAGCCATGCCGTCCATCCTACGGGGCGCCGGGGCCGCCACGGGCCGCAGGCGGCGGGCCGGGCTCAGTACGCAGGGAGGCGGCGCGGGCCGAGGTCGGTGGTGGCCGGGGGGCGGGCGAGGCGGACGGCGGCGCCGAGGACGGCGAGGCCCTGAGGGGCGACGACGACCGGTTCCAGGTCGATGCCGACGACCTCGGGGTGGTCGTCGACGAGCCGGGAGACGCGCAGCAGCAGTTCCTCCAGCGCGGCGCTGTCCACGGGCTGGGAGCCGCGCCACCCGAAGAGCAGCGGCGCGGTCCGGATGGAGCGGATCTGCTCGGCGACGTCGCGGTCGGTGGCGGGGATGAGGCGGTGCGCCATGTCGCCGAGGAGCTGGGAGGGGGCGCCGGCCAGGCCGAAGGAGAGGACGGCGCCGGCCGCCGGGTCGATGGAGGCGCGGATCACCGTGTCCACGCCGCGCGGCACCATCGCCTGCACCACCGGGCGCAGCTCTTCGGGCTTCCCGAGGAAGTCGGTCAGCTCCTCATAGGCGCGGCGCAGGGCGCGCTCTCCGGGGAGGTCGAGGCGCACACCCCCGAGGTCTGCGCGGTGCCTCAGGTGCGGCGCCGTGGTCTTCAGGGCGACGGGGTAGCCCAGGGACTCGGCGGCGCGTACGGCGGCGTCCGGGTCGGGTGCGGGGAGCGCGGCGCGGACGCGGATGCCGTAGCGGCCGAGCAGGGCGGCGGCCTCGTCGGGCGGCAGGGCCACGGAGCGGTGCGGCTCGGTGTCGGCGGTGAGCTCGTCGAGGAGCCGGTCGATGTCGGCGCCCGCTGCGGCCTCCTGGATGTCCTCGTACTCGGGGACCTTGCCCGGTACGGCGGACTCGCGGCGCCAGGCCGCGTACCGGACGGCCTCCGCGAGCGACCGGACGGCCCGCTCGGCCGAGGGGTAGGCGGGGATGCGGGGCGGGCCGGGGCGCGCCTCCTCCTTGTCCTGCGCTGCCTTCGTGTCCCGCGCCGCCTCCGGATGCAGCGCCGGCTCCGCTTGCGGCGCGGGCTCCTCTGTCGAGGCTGTCGCGCCCGTCGTCCCCGTCCCCGAGAGCGCCCCCGCCAGCTCCTCCATCGCCAGGTGGACGACGGTGACGGGCTTGGCGGGGCCCTCGGCCGCGGCCTCGCGCAGGGCCGTGGCGAGGGCCGCGATCTCCTCCGGGTCCGCGCTGCTGCCCTCGGCGACCCAGGGGATGGCGGTGAGGACGACCGCGTCGATGCGGTCGTTGGCCAGAGCCCGGGCCAGCGCCGCGCGGAAGTCGGCGGTCGTGGCGGCGAAGGGCAGCACATGGGGGCGCTGCGGGCGCAGCCCCTCGGTGAGGCACGCGTCGTACGCCAGGAGAGCGAGCGCTTCGGAGTTGCCCAGGATCGCCACCCGGGGGCCGGCGGGCAGCGGCTGGGAGGCCAGCAGCAGCCCCGCGTCGATCAGCTCGGTGAGGGTGCCGACCCGGATGACGCCGGCCTGCCGCATGAGCGCGGAGACGGTGGAGTCGGGTACGCGGGTGGTGGGGACGGTGTGGCCGAGCGGGACGGTGCCGCTGTGCCGGGCGCCCTTGACGACCACGACGGGCTTGGCGGCGGCGGTGCGGCGGGCGAGCCGGGTGAACTTGCGCGGGTTGCCGATGGACTCCAGGTACAGCAGCGCGACGTCCGTGTCGGGGTCCTCGTACCAGTACTGGAGCAGGTCGTTGCCGGAGACGTCGGCGCGGTTGCCGGCGGATACGAAGGTGGAGACGCCGGCGATCGCGCCGTCCCCGGGGCCGCGCTCCTGGAGGGCGCTGAGCAGGCCGATGCCGATCGCGCCGGACTGGGTGAACAGGCCGACGCGGCCCGCACCGGGCAGCCGGGGCGAGAGGGAGGCGTTGAGGCGGACGGCGGGCGCGGTGTTGATCAGCCCGAACGCGTTCGGGCCGACCAGCCGCATGCCGTACGAGCGGGCCTGGCGCAGCAGTGCGCGCTGCTTCTCGCGCCCTTCGGGTCCGGCCTCCGCGTAACCGGAGGTGAGGACGATCAGCCCCTGTACGCCGTGCTCGCCGCAGTCGCGCACGACATCGGGGACGTGCGCGGCGGGCACGGCGACGACGGCCAGGTCGACGGGGCCGGGGATGTCCCGGAGGGAGCGGTGGGCCGGTACGCCCTCCGGGTCCAGCGTGCTGCCGCCTTCGGGGAAGGCGTGGTTGACGGCGTACGTGCGGCCGGTGAAGCCGGAGTCGAGGATGTTGCGGAGGGCGGAGCGGCCGACGCCTCCGGGGGCGCGCCCCGTACCGATGACGGCGATCGACCCGGGGGCGAGCAGCCGCTGTACGGAGCGGGCCTCGGCGCGGTGCTCGCGGCCGCGCATGACGGCGACGGACTGCTCGGTGGGCTCCAGGTCGAATTCGAGGCGGACGACGCCGTCCTCGAAGGTGCGCTTCTGGGTGTATCCGGCGTCCGTGAACACCTTGATCATCTTGGTGTTGGCGGGCAGCACCTCGGCGGCGAAGCGCCGGATGCCGCGCTCGCGCGCGACCGCGGCGGCGTGCTCCATGAGCGCGGAGGCCACGCCGCGGCCCTGGTGCGCGTCCTGCACGAGGAAGGCGATCTCGGCCTGGTCGGCGTCGGGGCCGGTGGCGGGCCGGCCGTCGGCGTTGATGCGGTCGTACCGGACGGTGGCGATCATCTCGCCGCCCACGAAGGCGGCGAGCCCGACCCGGTCCACGTAGTCGTGGTGGGTGAAGCGGTGCACGTCGCGGTCGGAGAGCCGGGGGTAGGGCGCGAAGAAGCGGTAGTACTTCGACTCGTCGGAGACCTGCTCGTAGAAGGAGACCAGGCGCTCCGCGTCGTCCGGGGTGATGGGGCGGATCCGGGCGGTGCCGCCGTCACGCAGCACCACGTCGGCTTCCCAGTGAGCGGGGTAGGCGGCGGCATCCGACGACGTCTCCATGCGGACAGCGTACGACCGTGTGCGTATCCGGGGGCGGCCGAAGCGTCCGGGGCGCCTCGGGGACGACCGTACGTGCTCCGGGGCGGGACGGTGCGTACGACCGGGTCTCAGCATGCGTACAGCCTGGGCGTGACGCAGGCTTGGACTTCTAGGATCCGAGCGCTCACGGGGGCTGGGCACACCGGACCACCGGTGCCCGCGTGAGAGACTGGTCTAGACAACTTTCCCTACCCGAAGGGCAACACCATGGCTGAGCGCCGCGTCAATGTCGGATGGGCCGAGGGTCTGCACGCCCGCCCCGCCTCGATCTTCGTCCGTGCGGCCACCGCTTCCGGCGTGCCGGTCACGATCGCCAAGGGTGACGGCAACCCCGTCAACGCCGCCTCCATGCTCGCGGTCCTGGGCCTGGGCGCCCAGGGTGGCGAGGAGATCGTGCTGGCTTCGGACGCCGACGGCGCCGACGCCGCGCTGGACCGCCTGGCAAAGCTCGTCTCCGAGGGCCTCGAGGAGCTCCCGGAGACGGTCTGACCCTTCGGGCAGACCGGCGGCCGTACGCCGCCCGGTACCGCCGTCACGGCCCCGCCACAGTGACCCGCACACGGGTCATGGGCGGGGCCGTTCGCATTGCACGGAATTCCCCGCTTTCCCGTCGGCCGGGATCCGACGCAAAAGACATTCGGGCGCACGCAATCAGGTACGCACAATCGGGCCCACGCAAAAGTAATTCGGGCACGGCGGAGCAGGGGTACGGAATTCCCCAGGAGTTGTATACGGCAGCGGTGTTAATTCCGGACGCGCGCCGTGTTTACGGACCGTTTCACTTCCCTCACCGCCGGCGCCGGACGGCGCAGCCGGTGGGCGGGCAGCGCGTGCTCCACATGGGCGGCGGTCAGTGCGCGGGCGCGCTCGGCGTCGCCGCGCGCCACCGCGTCCACGATCGCGCCGTGCTCCTGCCAGGACCGGTCCGCCTCACCGGGCGACGGCTGGTCCAGGTCGATCGCGTACACCCAGTCGATCTTGCGGCGCAGCTGGGTGAGCAGCGCCGTCATGCTCGCGCTGCCGGACGCCTGGGCGAGCGTCTCGTGGAACCAGCAGTCCAGTTGCCGCAGGTCGGCGGCGCTGCCGTGGCGGGCCCTCGCACGCCCCAGGCGGACCAGGCCGCGCAGTACCTTCAGATGGGCGGCCGAGCGGCGGGCCGCGGCGCGGGCGGCGCCCAGGGGCTCCAGGAGGAGGCGGATGTCCAGGAGGTCGGCGGCCTCCTGCTCGGTCGGCTCGGCCACACACGCGCCCGCGTGCCGCCGCGTGGTGACGAACCCCTCGGACTCCAGCGTGCGCAGCGCTTCGCGTACGGGGACGCGGGAGACGCCGTACCGGGACGCGAGCAGTTCCTCGATCAGCCGGGAGCCGGGCGGGAACGTTCCGGAGACGATGTCGTCGCGAATCGCCGTGCAGACCGCATGCGCCGAAATGTTCCCTCGCATCGTCCGTGCCTCCGCCGTAATCCTCTGGAAACGCCGTCCGGGCGGCGCCTTTTCCGTGACTCTATGACACCGGACCGGCATTTCCGATGGCCGTCACGAATTCATGGATATTTTTTGGCCAATGGGCGGGAGTTCCGGGGAGGCGGGGACGGGAGCGCAACGGGAGCGCATACGGAGACGCCGAAGCCCCGGCCGGGGGCCGGGGCTTCGGGTGGTACACGGGGAACGCCGTACGGTGCGCGGCCCCTCAGAGGCTCGGGTCCCTCAGACGCTGACGCCGTGCGAACGCAGGTACGCGATCGGGTCGATGTCCGAGCCGTACTCCGGGCCGGTGCGCGCCTCGAAGTGCAGGTGCGGGCCGGTGGTGTTGCCGGTGTTGCCGGACAGCGCGATCTGCTGGTTCGCGGAGACCCGCTGGCCCACGGAGACGCCGATGGACGACAGGTGGCCGTACTGGGTGTAGGTGCCGTCGTTCATCTTGAGGACGATGTTGTTGCCGTACGCGCCGCCCCAGCCGGCCTCGACGACCGTGCCCGCGCCGACGGCGTGGACGGCGGTGCCGGAGGCGGCGTGGAAGTCGATGCCGGTGTGGCTGCCGGAGGACCACAGGCCGCTGGACGCCTTGTACGGGGTGGAGACGTAGCTGCCGGCGATCGGCGCGACGAAGCCACTGGCGCTGAGCGTGGTACGGGCGTCGGAGCGCGAGGCGCGCTTCTCCGCCGCCTTCTTCTTGGCGGCGGCCTTCTTCTCGGCCGCCTCGGCCGCGGCCTTGCGCTGAGCCTCCTGGGCCTTCTTCTTGGCGGCCTCGGCGTTCTTGACGGCGGCGTCCTCGACCTGCGTACGGGCGGCGGCGACCTCGGCGGCCTCCTCCTGCGCGTCGGCCTGGGCCACGATGTTGTCGGCGACCCGGTCGCCGGTGTCGGCGATGGCGCGGGTCAGGCCGGTGTCGGTGGCGGCCGGGTCCTCGGCGGCGGCCAGCGCCGGGGAGGCGATGGACACGACGACACCGGTCGCGGCGGCTATGCCGGCGATGTTGCGGGTGGTCCGGGCAGCACGGCCGGGGCGGCGGTGCTTGCCGGTGGCACGGGTGAACGCCATGACCGGCGCACTCCTTTCCTTCCTTCTCGCCTACCGGGTTAGCTGACGGGTTCGGAGCAGGAAGGTCTCCTACGGCGGCCTCCGGAGAGGACGCCGATTCACCCCAAGGGGACATGTGGGTCCCCGGCTCCCCTGGCTCGCGCCGTACGGGGACTCGGCGATGACTGTCCGGCGGCCGCGGGCGCGGCGCAGTTCTGACGAACAGCCGGACCGACGCTAAAGGGGACATCTCGCGATCAGCAAACAGAATCGAGAGTTTGTGCCGGACGCCACACGGGGCGGAGGCAACCACCTACAGCATTCCGGACAAAAACGAAGATCCCGGGCCGCTTTGGCGGCCCGGGACCCTTTATGTCCTGCTATGTGAGCGGCGTTGGCACGGTTCAAGACACCCAGTGACGGGACCGGTACGACGCGTTCCGGCCCGTCCTTCCGCCGTACCGCGCAGGCGAATTCACCACCGCAACCGCCCCGGGACGGCGCCGGTCCGCGACCGCCGCCGGCCCGCCCCGCGTCAGCCCGTGACGACCGACACCTCGCCGATGCCCAGCTTCCGCACCGGCTCCGCGATCTGCGCGGCATCGCCCACCAGGACCGTGACGAGCCGGTCCACCGGGAAGGCGCTGACCGCGGCGGCGGTCGCCTCGACCGTGCCGGTCTCGGCCATGCGCCGGTACAGCTCCGCCTGGAAGTCGTCGGGGAGGTGCTGCTCGACCTGGTCGGCCAGCGTCCCGGCGACGGCGGCGGCCGTCTCGTACTTCAGCGGCGCCACGCCGACCAGATTCTGCACCGCCACGTCGCGCTCGGCGTCGGTCAGGCCCTCGGCGGCCAGCGTCCGCAGCACCTTCCACAGGTCCTCCAGCGCCGGACCCGTGGACTCCGTGTCCACCGAACCGCTTATGGCCAGCATCGCCGCGCCCGTGCCGTCACCGGAGGAGCGCAGCACCTGCCCGAAGGCCCGTACGCCGTAGGTGTAGCCCTTCTCCTCGCGCAGCACGCGGTCCAGGCGGGAGGTGAGCGTGCCGCCCAGGCAGTACGTGCCGAGCACCTGGGCGGGCCAGACGCGGTCGTGCCGGTCGGCGCCGATGCGGCCGATCAGCAGCTGCGTCTGGACGGCGCCGGGCCGGTCGACGATGACCACACGGCCGCTGTCGTCGGCGGTGATGGGGGAGGCGGCCACCGGCTCGGCGGCGGAGCCGGTCCACGCGCCCAGGGTCTCCTCCAGCGCCGCGTCGAGGTCCACCCCGGTGAAGTCGCCGACGATGACGGCGGTGGCCGTGGCGGGGCGTACGTGCGCCTCGTAGAAGGCGCGGACAGCGGCGGCGTCGATGCGCGCCACCGTCTCCTCGGTGCCCTGGCGCGGCCGGGACATCCGGGAGGTGGCCGGGAACAGCTCCTTGGAGAGGGCCATCGCGGCGCGCCGGGCCGGGTTGGCCAGCTCGTGCGGGATCTCGTCCAGGCGGTTGCGCACCAGGCGCTCGACCTCGCTGTCCGGGAAGGCCGGGGCGCGCAGGGCGTCGGCGAGCAGGCCGAGCGCCTTCACGAGGCGGGAGGCCGGCACCTCCAGGGAGACGCGGAGGCCGGGGTGGTCCGCGTGCGCGTCCAGCGTGGCGCCGCAGCGCTCCAGCTCGGCGGCGAACTCCTCGGCGTCGTGCTTGTCGGTTCCCTCGGAGAACGCCCGCGCCATGATCGTGGCGACGCCGTCCAGGCCCTCGGGCTCGGCGTCCAGCGGCGCGACGAGGTTGATCTCGACGGCCACGACCTGCTGGCCCGGGCGGTCGGCGCGCAGCACCGTCAGGCCGTTGCCGAGCGCGCCGCGCACCGGGGCCGGGAACGCCCACGGCTTCGGCTGCCCGGCCTGCGGCTGCGGGTGGAAGGTCATGGTCGGGGTCACGGCGTCGGTCACTGGGCCGCCTCCTCGGTCTTGGTCTCGGTGTCGTTCTGGACGGCGGCCGCGGCGGGCTCCGGCTCCCCGGCGGCCGCGGCCTCGGCCCCGGCGGGCAGGGTCGGCTCGTAGACCAGCACCGCGCGGTTGTCGGGGCGCAGCCGGGCGGCGGCGACCGCCTGCACCTCGTCCGGGGTGATGTCCAGAACGCGCTGTACGGCGCTCAGCGCGAGCTGCGGGTCGCCGAACAGCACCGCGTACCGGGCCAGTTCGTCCGCGCGCCCGGCGACCGTCTCCAGGCGGTCCAGCCACTCGCGCTCCAACTGGGCCTGCGCGCGCTCCATCTCCTCGGCGGTCGGGCCCTCCTCGGCGAAGCGCTTCAGCTCCTCGTCGACGGCCCGCTCGATGGCGGGCACCTCGACGCCGTGCGAGGTCTTCACGTCCAGCCAGCCCAGCGAGGGCGCGCCCGCCAGGCGCAGCAGGCCGAAGCCCGCCGCGACGGCGCTGCGGTCGCGGCGCACCAGGCGGTTGTAGAGCCGGGAGGACTCGCCGCCACCCAGGATCGTCAACGCGACGTCCGCGGCATCAGCCTCACGGGTGCCGTCGTGCGGCAGCCGGTACGCCGCCATGAGGGCGCGCGAGGGCACCTCCTCCTCGACGACCTCGCGCAGCTCCCGGCCCATGATCTCGGGCAGCGAGCCGTCCCGCGGCGGCTGCTTGCCGTCGTGGCCGGGGATGGAGCCGAAGTACTTCTCCACCCAGGCGAGGGTCCGCTCGGGGTCGATGTCGCCCACGATGGACAGCACGGCGTTGTTGGGCGCGTAGTACGTGCGGAAGAAGTTCCGCGCGTCCTCCAGGGAGGCGGCGTCCAGGTCGGCCATGGACCCGATGGGCGTGTGGTGGTACGGGTGGCCCTCGGGGTAGGCCATCGCCGTCAGCTTCTCGAACGCGGTGCCGTACGGCACGTTGTCGTACCGCTGGCGGCGCTCGTTCTTCACCACGTCGCGCTGGTTCTCCAGCGACTCGTCGTCCAGTGCGGCCAGCAGCGAACCCATCCGGTCCGCCTCCAGCCACAGGGCGAGCTCGAGCTGGTGGGCGGGCATGGTCTCGAAGTAGTTCGTCCGCTCGAAGCTCGTGGTGCCGTTGAGCGAGCCGCCGGCGCCCTGCACCAGCTCGAAGTGACCGTTGCCCTTCACCTGCGCCGACCCTTGGAACATCAGGTGCTCGAAGAGGTGCGCAAGGCCCGTACGGCCCTTCACCTCGTGGCGGGAGCCGACGTCGTACCACAGGCAGACCGCCGCGACGGGGGTCAGGTGGTCCTCCGAGAGCACCACGCGCAGGCCATTGGCCAGCCGGTGCTCGGTTGCTGTCAGGCCGCCGGAGCCGGCTTGTTCTGTGGCCGTGTGACCCATGGGCATGTACGTCCCTTCGATCCGCTTGCGAGGAAGTTCTGTCACTGTATGCAAGCGCGTCGGCATCTGGCGAAGTTCCCGTCCGGCGCTCCCGCCGGTAGGAGATTCCCCGGATCGGGGCGCTCCGCACCTGCGTTCCGCTCTGGTGTTCGCCGCCTGTCGCGCGGTTTCCGGGCCCGGCACGGCCGTCGTCCGCGGGGCTTCGGCGGGGCTCCAGCGGGGTCCCGGCGGGGCTCCGGAGGCGGGTGACGGCCGGTGCGCAGGGGCGCTACGGACGGGTCGCGGTCGGCGATGTCAGTGCGGCGGTCCACAATGGTCCGCGACAGGTTCGGCCGTTGAGCGCGCCGGAGCACGGCAGATCCCGGCAGACTCAGCCGTCGGGCCTGCCCCGGCAGGGGACGCGAGCACCGCGCCGACCTGCCGGTCCAGCAGACGCCGTAGCCGTAAGCGAAGCAGAGTTCGAGCGAAGGAGCCGCAGCCGCGATGGCCCGCCGCAGCACGAAGACCCCGCCGTCAGGGGGCACACCGGAGCCCCAGGACTTCGAGGAGCGGATCCTCGACATCGACGTCGTCGATGAGATGCAGGGTTCCTTCCTGGAGTACGCGTATTCGGTCATCTACTCGCGCGCCCTGCCCGACGCACGCGACGGCCTCAAGCCCGTACACCGCCGCATCCTGTACCAAATGAACGAGATGGGCCTGCGCCCCGACCGCGGATACGTGAAGTGCGCCCGCGTCGTCGGCGAGGTCATGGGTAAGCTCCACCCGCACGGCGACGCGTCCATCTACGACGCGCTGGTGCGCATGGCGCAGCCCTTCTCCATGCGGCTGCCGCTGGTCGACGGCCACGGCAACTTCGGTTCGCTGGGGAACGACGACCCGCCGGCGGCCATGCGGTACACCGAGTGCCGGATGGACTCCGCGACGTCGCTGATGACGGAGTCCATCGACGAGGACACCGTCGACTTCCAACCGAACTACGACGGCCAGGAGCAGGAGCCCGTCGCCCTCCCGGCGGCGTATCCGAACCTCCTCGTCAACGGCGCCTCCGGCATCGCCGTCGGCATGGCGACGAACATGCCGCCGCACAACCTCGGCGAGGTCATCGCCGCCGCCCGGCACCTCATCAAGCACCCGAACGCCGACCTCGAAACGCTGATGCGGTACGTCCCGGGCCCCGACCTGCCCACGGGCGGCCGCATCGTCGGCCTCTCCGGCGTCCGGGACGCGTACGAGAAGGGCCGCGGCAGCTTCAAGATCCGCGCCACCGTCGCGGTGGAGAACGTCACGCCGCGCCGCAAGGGCCTGGTCGTCACCGAACTGCCCTTCACGGTCGGCCCCGAGAAGGTCATCTCCAAGATCAAGGACCTGGTCGGCTCGAAGAAGCTGCAGGGCATCGCGGACGTCAAGGACCTCACCGACCGCGAGCACGGCCTCCGCCTGGTCATCGAGATCAAGAACGGCTTCCACCCCGAAGCCGTCCTCGAGACGCTCTACAAGCTCACTCCCATGGAGGAGTCCTTCGGCATCAACAACGTCGCGCTGGTCGACGGCCAGCCGCTGACGCTGGGCCTGAAGGAGCTCCTGGAGGTCTACGTCGACCACCGCTTCACCGTCGTACGGCGGCGCAGCGAGTTCCGCCGCAGCAAGAAGCGCGACCGCCTCCACCTCGTCGAGGGCCTGCTCACCGCGCTGATCGACATCGACGAGGTCATCCGCCTCATCCGCTCCAGCGAGAACAGCGCGGAGGCCAAGCAGCGGCTGATCGAGCGCTTCGGGCTGAGCGACATCCAGACGCAGTACATCCTCGACACCCCGCTGCGCCGTCTCACCAAGTTCGACCGCATCGAGCTGGAGTCCGAGCGCGACACCCTCCGCGCCGACATCGAGAAGCTGACCAAGATCCTCGATTCCGACGCCGAGCTGCGCAAGCTGGTCTCCTCCGAACTGGCCTCGGTCGCCAAGAAGTACGGCACCGAGCGCCGCACGGTCCTGCTGGAGTCCTCCGGCGCGGCCGCTGCCGCCGCGGTGCCGCTGGAGGTCGCCGACGACCCCTGCCGCGTCCTGCTGTCCTCCACGGGGCTGCTGGCGCGTACGGCGGGCGGCGAGGGCTCCTTCGACACCGACGCCAAGCGTGCCAAGCACGACGTCATCGTCTCCGCCGTCCCGGCCACGGCCCGCGCCGAGGTCGGCGCGGTCACCTCCGCCGGGCGGCTGCTGCGCCTGTCGGTGATCGACCTGCCGCAGTTGCCGGAGACGGCCGCCACACCCAGCCTGTCCGGCGGCGCGAAGATCTCCGAGTTCCTCACCCTCGACGACGGCGAGGAGCTGGTCTGCCTGACCACCCTCGACGAATCCTCACCCGGCCTCGCCCTCGGTACGGAACAGGGCGTGGTCAAGAGAGTGGTGCCGGACTACCCGGCGAACAAGGAGGAGTTGGAGGTCATCTCCCTCCGGGACGGCGACCGCGTCGTCGGCGCCGTCGAGCTGCGCACCGGCGAGGAGGACCTGGTCTTCATCAGCGACGAGGCCCAACTGCTCCGTTACCCGGCCGCGCAGGTACGTCCGCAGGGCCGCGCCGCCGGCGGCATGGCCGGCATCAAGCTCGCCGAGGGCGCGAAGGTCATCTCCTTCACCGCCGTCGACCCGGCCGCCGACGCGGTGGTCTTCACCGTCTCCGGCTCCCACGGCACGCTGGACGACTCCATCAGTACTGCCAAGCTCACCCCCTTCGACCAGTACCCGCGCAAGGGCCGGGCGACCGGCGGCGTCCGCTGCCAGCGCTTCCTGAAGGGCGAGGACCATCTCACCCTGGCCTGGGCCGGCGCCGCCCCGGCCCGCGCCGCGGACGCCAAGGGCAGCCCGGTGCCGCTCCCGGACCCGGACCCGCGCCGCGACGGCTCGGGCGTCCCGCTCACGAAGAAGGTGGCCACGCTGGCGGGGCCGGTGTAGGGACGTCCGCCCCGCCCCTGGCTCGGTTCTCGGCGCCGTACGTCACTTCGGTGGCGTGCGGTGCCGAGGCTTTCGGTGGCGTGCGGCGCCGGGCCCGGGGGCCCCAGGGGTGTCGCTTACGCGTCCTTCATGTGCGCCCCTGCGAAGGTCTCGTCCTCCTCCGTCGTGTCCGGTTCCTCATCGGAAGCGGACGACGGTACGTACCGCAGCACTCCCCACATCGTGTGCGGGTCGGTCTCCTCGGGCGCGGTGTCGCGGCAGGCGTCCAGCTCCTTCCGCAGCGCCGGAGCGTCGATACCGGACCCGATGAGCACGAGCTGCGTCAGCCGCTCCTCCCCCTCGGCCCACGCCCCGGGATAGAACCGCAGAAAACCACCCACCGCGTGCACGGTGAACTTCTGCCCGCTCCCCGCCACCCCGAAGTGCACGAACCCCTTGATGCGGTACAGCCCGGCAGGCCGCGCGTCCAGGAACTCCATCAACCGCCGCGGGTGCATCGGCTCGGCCGAGGTGAACTCCACGGTGTCGTAACCGGCGTGCAGGTGACGTCGGTTCCCGTGTCCGCGTCCGTGTGCGTGTCCGTCACAGCTCCCGTCACCGGCACTCCCTCCGTGCGCCGCACACTCCTCGTTCTCCTCGTGCTCGTCGTTCTCGTCGTGTTCCTCGTGCTCGACCTCCTCCCTGAGCAGGTCCTCGAAGGACAGCTGTCCCTCGGCCACGCCTTCCCGGGGCCGGCGCTCGAAGAGCAGCTCCGGGTCGATGCGTCCGTACGCCGCGGGCACGACAGGCGTACCGGGCGCCAGCTCGCCGAGGGTGCCCAGCAGCTCCGCTCGCCGGGCGTCGCCGATCCGGTCGGCCTTGTTGAGGACCACCAGGTCCGCGATGGCCAGGTGCCGGTCCAGCTCCGGGTGGCGAGCGCGCGTGCCCTCGAACTCCGCCGCGTCGACCACCTCGACCAGCCCGCCGTACACGATCCGGTCGCTCTCGCTCGCGAGGATCATCCGGATCAGTTCCTGCGGCTCGGCCAGGCCACTGGCTTCGATGACGATGACGTCGATATGGGAGGACGGGCGCGCCAGCCGCTCCAGATACGTGTCCAGCTCGCTCGTGTCGACCGCGCAGCACAGGCAGCCGTTCCCCAACGACACCATCGAGTCGACCTGGCCCGCGACCAGCATCGCGTCGATCTCGATCGCCCCGAAGTCGTTGACGACCGCGCCGATCCGGGTGCCGCCGCTCCGGCTCAGCAGGTGATTGAGCAGGGTGGTCTTGCCGGACCCGAGGAACCCGGCGAGCACGACGACCGGGATCTGCCGCGGCACGGAGTCCCCGGCGGTCGGAGCCGGGTCCGAGCCCGGCCCCGGGCCCGTCCCCGGGCCCGCCGCCTCTCGGACAATCTCCTGTTCCCGGGCATCCGGGGCACGGGTGGCCGCGGCAGGAGTGGCCGGGCCAGGAGTGGCCGGGTGCTGCGTACTGGTCAAGGGGGCGCCTCCAGCGTGTCCGGTCGGTCCGCGTACGCCTGCCGGCTTCGGCCGCGGCGTACGTCGATCGAGCGTGGCGGGCACGGACCCGGCAGGCAGCGGTCGCTGCGGAGCGCATTGCTGCCCGGAGGACCTGGACGATCTTCAGGCCCGTCGCCCGCTCCAGGATATTGGCGCCATGTCCGGCTCCCGAGCCATGCCCCGCTCCCGAGCCACGTCCGGGTGCCGAGCCACGTCCCGCTCCCGAGCCACGTCCCGATCCCGAGGCGCCCAAGCCGCGCCCCGCTCCCGAGGCGCGCCGGCCCTCCCCGGATGCGCGGCCAGTATCGGCTCCGCCCGCTGGATGCCCGGCAAGACACCGCCCGGCAGGAGACCGGTGACGGGGCCAACCCGAAGCGCCCCGGCGAGGACCGGCCATTGCCGGCCCGCTGCCCGTCGGCGTCGCAGCCCGCAGGTTAGGGTCGCCTATGTGAGTACCTGTGCAACCGCTTCCCGCATGGCGGCCGAACCCCTGGCCGGTACGGCGGCCACCGCCCGGACCTGGCTGCTCGTCGAGCAGAGCGGCCCCTGGGGTGCCAAGGCGCTCACCGACAGCCACCTCGACCCGGCCGTCGGCCGCGCCCTGGAGGCCGCCGCCGCGGACACCGGTGTACGCGTCGCCCTGATCCGCCGCCCCGGCCGGCACGCCGACCGCGGGGCGAGCACGCCGCGCCGGGTCTTCCTCGCGCACACCGCCCCCGGCCGCTCCTGGATCCGTACGGCACGGATCGCCGACCCCGGCACGCTTCTCGACCTGGACTTCGCGGCGCTGGGCGCGGGTGCGCACGGCGATCTCTGGGAGCCGTACACCGGCCCGCCGCCGGTCCTCGTGTGCACCAACGGAAAGCGCGACCGCTGCTGTGCCGTACTGGGCCGGCCGCTCGCCGCGGAGCTGGCGGCGGACGGCATGGAGGCGTGGGAGGTCACGCACATCGGTGGTCATCGCTTCTCCCCCACGCTCTTCGTGCTGCCGTACGGATACGCGTACGGCCGGGCAGCGGCGCCGCTCGTCAAGGACGCCGTCGTCGCGGCGCGCGAGGGCCGGGTCGTCACCGACCACTGCCGCGGCCGTTCCACCTGGGACCGCCCGGCGCAGGCCGCCGACCTCGCCGTCCGCGATCTGATCGGCGAGGACCGCGCCGACGCCCTCGACGTCACCGGGATCGAGGCCCGCTCCTCCGGCGAAGGAACGCCTCCTTTCTGGGTCCTCACGCTCGCCCACGCCGACGGCCGCGTCTGGCGCGTCACCGTCGAGCAGCGCGCCGGCGACACCGCCACCCCGGCCAGCTGCGGAGCCTCCGCCATTCCTCCCGCACTCATGTCCGTCACAGACATCACTGCCCTCACCCCCGCCATCGCCGTCACACGATCGTCACGTTCCGTGACCACGACTGAAGATTAGAGCGATTCCGCCCGGCCGTGGCGGGCCTGTGGATAACTTTCGGCGGGGCCGTCGGCGACCGCGCGGGCCCGGTGATTACCCGAGCCACCGTCGTCCCGCTTACTGTTCGTTCGTATGGGCGACAAGGGCGAGGAGAGGGCGAGCGGGCCCGGCGCGGCCGGTGAGCCGCGCGGCGGCGGCCGGGCGCGACTGCGGCTGCGCTGGCCGCGCCGCGTGTTCGCGCAGGTCCTGCTCGTGCAGCTGGCCATCGCCGCCGGCGTGACCGCGCTGGCGACCGGTCTCTTCCTCGCGCCGCTCAGCGCCCAGCTGGACGACCAGGCCATGCGCCGCGCCCTGGCCATCGCGCAGACCACCGCCGCCCAGCCGCGCCTGGACGAGGCGCTGGAGGCGTCCCGCCCCGCCGCCGGCGGCCCGGTCCAGGCGGCCGCCGAGCGGATCCGGCGGGCGACCGGCGCCGAGTACGTCGTGATCATGGACGAGCACGGCGTGCGCTGGTCGCACACCGACCCGGGCGAGATCGGCCGGCACGTCTCCACCGATCCCAGTGCCGCCCTCTCCGGCCGGGAGGTCATGCAGATCGACGAGGGCACCCTCGGCCGCTCGGCGCGGGGCAAGGTCCCGCTGCGGGACGACCACGGACACATCGTCGGCGCCGTCTCGGTCGGCATCGCGTACGAGAGCGTGCAGCAACGGCTGCTGTCGACCGTGCCCGACCTGCTGGCGTACGCGGGCGGGGCGCTCGCCGTGGGCGCGCTGGCCGCGTACCTCGTCGCGCGCCGGCTCCAGCGCCGCACCCATGACCTGGCCTTCTCCGACATCTCCGCGCTGCTCGCCGAGCGGGAGGCCATGCTGCACGGCATCCGCGAGGGGTTCGTCGCGCTGGACCGGCACGGCCGCATCCGGCTGCTGAACGACGAGGCGCAGCGGCTGCTCGACCTGCGTGCGGAGGACATCGGCCGTCCCCTGGACACCGTGCTGCCCCCGGGCCGGACGACGGACGTGCTGGCGGGCCGGGCCTCCGGCGCCGACCTGCTCACCGTCAGCGGACAGCGGGTCCTGGTGGCCAACCGGATGCCGACCGACGACGGCGGCGCCGTGGTCACCCTGCGGGACCGTACGGAGCTGGAGCGGCTGGGCCGCGAGCTGGACGGTACGCGGGGGCTGATCGACGCGTTGCGCGCCCAGGACCATGAACACGCGAACCGGCTGCACACCCTCCTCGGGCTGCTGGAATTGGGGCTGTACGAGGAGGCGGTGGAGTTTGTGACGCACGCGGTCGGCGTGCACCGGGCGACCGCCGAGCAGGTCACCGAGCGCGTGCACGACCCCTTGCTGGCGGCGCTGCTGGTGGGGAAGGCGACCGTGGCCGCCGAGCGCGGCGTGTCGCTGAGCATCGCGACAGCGACCCGGCTGCCGGACCGGGTGGTCGACCCGCACGGCCTCGTCACGGTCGTCGGCAATCTGGTCGACAACGCGCTGGACGCGGCGGCCGGCGGACGGGACGGGCAGGTCGAGGTGGAGGTGCGCGCCGAGGGCCGGACGGCGACCGTGCGGGTCAGCGACAACGGCCCCGGCGTGCCGCGCGAGCGGCGCCAGGAGATCTTCACGGAGGGCTGGACGACGAAGGAGCCGCCGGCACACGGGCAGCGCGGTATCGGGCTGGTCCTCGTACGACGGCTGGCCGAGCGCTACGGGGGCGGCGCCGAGGTGGACGACCGTCCGGGCGGCGGCGCACGGTTCACCGTGACGCTCCCCGACGCGCTCGCGGACGCCCTGTCCGAGACGCATGTCTCCGACAGGAGCGGGGAAACGCTGCCGGATCCCCTGGGAGGCGCGCGATGATCGACGTACTCGTCGTCGACGACGACGTCCGGGTGGCCGGGATCAACGCCGCGTACGTCACGAAGATCGCCGGTTTCCGGGTCGTCGCGCAGGCGCACACCGCCGCCGAGGCGCTGGCCGTGCTGGAGAGCACGGCCGTCGATCTCGTCCTGCTGGATCACTACCTCCCGGACGAGACGGGCCTGCAGCTCGTGGCCCGGCTGCGGCAGCGCGGCCTGCACACGGACGTGATCATGGTGACGGCGGCCCGCGACGTCGCCACCGTACGGGCCGCCATGCGGCACGGCGCGCTCCAGTACCTGGTGAAGCCGTTCACGTTCGCCGGGCTGCGTTCGAAGCTGGAGGGGTATGCGGCGCTGCGGCGGACCTTCGAGGTCGGCGGGCAGGCCGAACAGTCCGAGGTGGACCGGATCTTCGGGGCGCTGGGGGCCGCCAACGCCGGTCCGGCCGAGCTGCCCAAGGGGCACTCCACGGCGACGGCCGACCGCGTACGGTCCGTCCTGCGCTCCGCCGAGACCCCGCTGTCGGCACAGGAGGTGGCCCGGCAGGCAGGCCTCAGCCGGCAGACCGCACAGCGCTACCTGAAGCTGCTGGAGCGGGCCGGCCGGGTCAAGCTGACGCTGCGGTACGGCGAGACGGGCCGGCCGGAGCATCGGTACGACTGGGTCTGAGCCGACCGGGCCCGCTGCGCCGCCTGTGCGGCCGTCACGCCGCCCCCGCGCCCGTCAGCGCCCGTACCTCGGTCTCCGCGTGCCGGGCGGCGGCGTCCGGGGCCTGCGGAGAGGTGATGGTGCCGAGCCAGCCGAGCGCGAAGCCCAGGGGGATGGAGACCAGGCCCGGGTTCTCCAGGGGGAAGAGCTGGAAGTCCAGGCCGGGGAAGATCGCCGTGGGGCTGCCGGAAACGACCGGTGAGAGGACCACGAGAGCGATCGCCGGGAGCAGCCCTCCGTAGACGGACCAGACGGCGCCCCGGGTGGTGAAGCGGCGCCAGAAGAGGGAGTAGAGCAGGACGGGGAGGTTGGCGGAGGCGGCGACCGCGAAGGCCAGTCCCACGAGGAAGGCGACGTTGAGGTCCTGGGCGAGCAGGCCGAGGCCGATGGCCGCCGCCCCGACGCCGACCGCCGCGGCCCGCGCGACGGCGACTTCCCCGAAGGCCGCGCCCCGCTCCCGGGAGGCGCCGTCACGCCCTTCGGAGGACGCGTCGTCGCCGTACGAGGACGCGGTGCCCCCGTAAGAAGGCCTGCTGCGCCGCAGCGCCCCGTACAGGTCGTGCGCGACCGACGCCGAAGACGCGAGCGTGATGCCCGCGACGACGGCGAGGATCGTGGCGAAGGCGACCGCCGCGACCACGGCGAAAAGGATCGTTCCGCCAGTGGAGTCGGGGCCGCCTCCCAGGTCGAGGGCGAGCAGCGGTACGGCGGTGTTGCCGGCCGGGTTGGCGGCCCGTACCGCGCCGGTCCCGAGCACGGCCGCGGCTCCGAAGCCGAGCACGATCGTCATCAGGTAGAAGCCGCCGATGAGCCCGATGGACCACACCACGGAGCGGCGGGCGGCGCGGGCGGTGGGCACGGTGTAGAAGCGCGACAGGATGTGCGGCAGGCCCGCGGTACCGAGGACCAGCGCGAGCCCGAGGCTGAGGAAGTCCAGCCGAGCGGTCCAGCTGCCGCCGTACTTGAGGCCCGGGGCGAGGAAGTCCGCGCCGTGGCCGCTCTGTCGCGCCGCGGTGGTGAGCAGCGTGCCGAGGTCCCCGTGGAAACGGACCAGCACGAGGAGGGTCAGCGCGATGGCGCCGCCCATGAGGAGCACGGCCTTGATGATCTGGATCCAGGTCGTGGCCCGCATGCCGCCGCAGATGACGTAGAAGACCATCAGGGCGCCGACGCCGACGACCGTCCACGTACGGGCCACCTGGCTCGTCCCGCCGAGCAGGAGGGCCACCAGGCTGCCCGCACCGACCATCTGGGCGACGAGGTAGAGCACGGAGACGGTGACGGAGGAGACGCCTGCGGCGATCCGTACGGGGCGGCGGCGCATACGGGCGGCGACCACGTCGGCGAGGGTGAAGCGGCCGCAGTTGCGCACCAGTTCGGCGACGAGGAAAAGCACGAGGAGCCAGGCGACGAGGAAGCCCACGGAGTACAGCAGGCCGTCGTACCCGAAGAGGGCGATGAGGCCGGAGATGCCGAGGAAGGACGCCGCCGACATGTAGTCACCGGCGATGGCGAAACCGTTCTCCATGGGCGAGAAGAGCCTGCCCCCGGCGTAGAACTCCTCTGCGGAACCGTGCCGTCGGCGGCCGGCCCAGGCCGTGACCGCGAGGGTCACGGCCACGAAGGCGCTGAAGAGGACGAGGGCCAGGATGTGGTGGTCATCGGGCGCCGCGGAGGCGGCGAGGGCGGACGGGCGGCCGGTCAACGGACGTTGCCCCCTGTCATGTCCTGGGTCTCCCAGCGCAGGTCGAGCGCGGCCCGGTCCCGGCGCAGCCGGGCGTGGCGGGCGTACGCCCAGGTGAGGAGGAAGGTCGTGGCGAACTGGCCGAGTCCGGCGAGCATGGCGACGTTGAGCGGGCCGATCACCTGGCGGGCCATCAGTCCGGGCGCGGTGACGGACGCGATGACGTACGCGAGGTACCAGGTCAGGAAGAGGGCTGTGGCGGGCACGACGAAGCTGCGGTAGCGGCGGCGCACTTCCTGGAAGGCGGCGCTGCGCTGGACGGCGAGGTACACCTCCTCGTGCGCCGGGTCGCCGGACGCCCCGGGGACGTCCGTGCGCTGCGCCGGGGGGCTCGGCCACGACAGGTCGGGGCCGTCCTCCGCCGTGGCGTCGGCCGTCTCGCGCTCCGTGTCGTCCGCGTCCGCCCATCCGGCCGCCCGCTGCGCCGGCACGCCGCCGTCCTCCCGTGCGGCCGCGCCCCGGTCGCCCCGTCCGGAGGCGAGGGTGTCGTACCAGGGGTCGTCGAGCCGTACGGCTCCGGCCGGGCGGCCGTCGCGCTTCTCCACCGGGCATCTCCTTGTTCCGCGGCCTGTCTGGCCGTGCGCCCAAGGATGGACAGACGCGGTGGTTCCCGGACATCCATTGCGAATCCTTCACCCCATCAGGTGACGGACCAACCGGGAGGTTTCCTGGCCTTGTGGCGCGCTGACAGGAGCGGTGTCACCCTTCCGGGTCACCCCGGGGGCTGCGCGATCCCGTGCCGGTACGCGTAGTGGATCGCCTGCGCCCGGTCGCGGAGCCCGGCCTTGGCGAAGAGGTTGTTGATGTGGGTCTTCACCGTCGCGGTGGAGACGTGCAGGCGGCGGGCGATCTCGGGGTTGGAGAGTCCCTCGGCGACCAGGGCGAGCACCTCGGTCTCGCGGGCAGTGAGGCCGTCGGGCGGCTCCGGAGGAGCGGCCGCAGCACTCGGTCGCGGTACGGACGGAGCCTCGGCGAACCGTTCCAGCAGCCGCCGCTGCACCTGCGGCGAGAGCCCGGCCTGACCGGACATGACGTCCTCGACGGCCCGTACGATCTCGTCGCCGTCGGCGTCCTTCGTGAGGTAGCCACGGGCGCCGGCCTGCAGGGCCGGGAAGAGGGACTCGTCGTCGGCGTACGTCGTCAGCACAACGACCTGGGTGCCGGGGTGCTGCTCCCGGATGCGGCGCGTCGCCTCCACCCCGTCGCAGCGCGGCATCCGCAGGTCCATCAGGACGACGTCCGGAGCGAATTCGGCGGTCATGCGGACCGCTTCGTCGCCGTCGGCCGCCGAGCCGACGACCTCGATGCCCGGCAGCAGTCCCAGAAGCATCACGATGCCCTCGCGCACCACGGTCTGGTCGTCGGCGACCACCACGCGCGCGCTCACGCCGGTACTCGCAGCCACACCACGAATCCCTCCTCACCCGGGCCGGACTCCAGCGTCCCGCCGAGCAGTTCGGCGCGCTCCCGCATTCCCCGCAGACCGTACCCGGAGCCGCTGGCCGCGAGGTCACCGGGCGCGCCGCGGCCACCGGAGTCGCGCACCCGCAGCCCCACCTCGCCCGCCGCGTACTCCAGGCGCAGCTCCACGCGCGCCCCGGGGGCGTGCTTGCGGACGTTGGTCATCGCCTCTTGGGCGACCCTGCGCAGCGTGAGCCCTGCCTCCGGGGACAGCGCGCGGCTCTCCCCCACCACGTCCAGCCGCGCGCCCTCGGTGGCGGCCAGCTCGCGCAGGAAGTCCTCCACGGGGCCCATCTCGCCCCGCAGCGCGGACAGCGCCTCCCGGGTGCCGTCCAGCCCTTCGCGCGCCATCCTGCGGGCCGCCGTCACCCGTTCGAGTACCTCGGTGCGGGAACCCTCCAGGTCAGGGCTTCGTTCGATGAGAAGACGGGCGGCTTCCAGGTGTACGAGCTGGGCGCTGAGGCTGTGCGCGAGCACGTCGTGGATCTCGCGGGCGATCCGGCCGCGCTCGGCCAGCGCCGCCGATTCGGCCTCGGCGGCACGGGCCTCGGCCTCGGCGGCGCGGGCGGCGCGCTCCTGGGCGAGGAGGCGCTGGGCGTTGCCGCGCGCCTCGGCGTCCAGCCGCAGGACGTATCCGGCCAGGGCCAGCCCGGCGGTGGTGATCGCCGTCGCCCACAGCCCGTCGCCGTTGAGCACGGCGTACGCGCCGAGGGCCGCGGCGGTGCAGGGGATCGCGGCGGCCGGCGGCAGGCGTTCCAGCGCCGTGACGGCGCAGGCGCACCACAGCACGACAGCGGGCACCCGCAGCCCCGCCTCGTGGAAGCCGAAGGCACCGGCCTCCATGAGGAGCAGCAGGGTGACGGAGGGCCACAGGAGGTGCCGGAGCGTGGCGCGGAAGAAGCCCCAGAAGGCGACGCCGACGGCGAGGATGCCGACGGCTCCCGCGACCGCCGCCCAGCCGCGCAGATGATGGCTGGTGAACGCGGTCCACAGCAGCGCGGCCAGCACCAGGGCGCGGATGATCCGGCCGAGCCAGAGGCGCGCGGGGCTGGTGCCCACCCGGGAGAGGGCCTCGCGCAGCGGCCAGCGCGTCCAGGAGTTCAGCGGCACCGGCAGCGGCACGGACGCTCCTGTTCCTCGCGGGTCACCTGGGGGCAGCAACACGGTACGCCGGGCCGAGCACCCCGGCCCTCCAGGCCAGCGCGCCGGACTGGGCGAGCAACAGGGCGGCGACGGTGAGGGTGGTGGCCTGGCCGTTCAGATGGACGCCGAGCAGCGCGCCGATGCCGAGGAGGCCGAGGCGTACGGCGACGCCCGCGGCCCAGACGGCGGCCGTCACGCCCCGGCCCTTGGCCCATACGGTGCCGTCCTGGTCGGTCCACAGGCGCATCGTCCAGGCGAGGCCGGCTCCGGTGGCGAGCCCGGCGGCGACGCCGGCGCCCAGGAGGACGGCGGAGGCGGTGGGGTGGGAGGCGCTCAGCAGCGCGCCGCCGGACCGGCTGACCGAGACGTAGACCAGGACGGCCGGCAGCACCCACCAGCTCCTGCGGTCGGCGGCGACCTTCCGTGCGCTGAACTGCCGGACGATGACGAGGGCGGCGACCGCCGCGATGACGAGGATGGTGGGCACGCCGCCCATGGTTCGAGCCTCCGGTTGCGGGGACGGTTTCGACGTCTCCCCACGCTAGGAAGGCGCGGCGGCGTGCGGATCGGCCCGCGGGTGGGCTCCGGGTGGAAATGCGCGGAGGGCCGTACACCCAGGGGTGGACGGCCCTCGCACGACAGCGGCGATCAGGTGTCGATGCGCGAGCGGTCCAGGGACGCGGCGGAGTCGGTGATGAACCCCTTGCGCGGCGCGACCTCATTGCCCATGAGCAGGTCGAACGCCTTCTCGGCGGCCTCCAGGTCGCTGATGTTGATCCGGCGCAGGGTGCGGTGGCGCGGGTCCATCGTGGTCTCGGCGAGCTGGTCGGCGTCCATCTCGCCCAGGCCCTTGTAGCGCTGGATGCTGTCCTTGAAACGGACGTTCTTGCGCTGGAGTTCCAGCAGGGTCTGCCGCAGTTCGTTGTCCGAGTACGTGTAGATGTACTTGTCCACGCCCTTCTTGGGGTTGATCAGCTCCACGCGGTGCAGCGGCGGCACGGCGGAGAAGACCCGGCCCTGTTCGATCATCGGGCGCATGTACCGCTGGAAGAGCGTGAGCAGCAGCGTACGGATGTGCGCGCCGTCGACATCGGCGTCGGCGAGGAAGATGACCTTGCCGTAGCGGGCCGCGTCGATGTCGAAGGTGCGGCCCGAACCGGCCCCTATGACCTGGATGATGGCGCCGCATTCGGCGTTCTTCAGCATGTCCGAGACGGACGACTTCTGAACGTTCAGGATCTTTCCGCGGATCGGCAGCAGCGCCTGGAATTCGGAATTGCGCGCGAGCTTGGCCGTACCGAGCGCCGAGTCGCCCTCCACGATGAACAGTTCGCTGCGGTCCACGTTGTCGCTGCGGCAGTCGGCGAGCTTGGCGGGCAGCGAGGAGGACTCCAGCGCAGTCTTCCTGCGCTGCGCCTCCTTGTGCTGCCGGGCGGCGATGCGCGTACGGGCGGCCGCGACGGCCTTGTCCAGTACGGCGCGGGCCTGCGCCTTCGCGTCGCGCTTGGTGGAGGTCAGGAACGCCTTCAGCTCCTTGGCCACCACGTTGGCGACGATGCGGTTGGCGGCCGACGTGCCCAGTACTTCCTTGGTCTGGCCCTCGAACTGGGGCTCGGCCAGCCGTACGGTGACGACCGCCGTGAGCCCTTCGAGGGCGTCGTCCTTGACGATGTCGTCCTCGGCGACGCGCAGCAGCTTGGCCGAGCGCAGCACTTCGTTGACCGTCTTGGTCACGGAGCGCTCGAAGCCGCTGACGTGGGTGCCGCCCTTCGGGGTGGCGATGATGTTCACGAACGACTTGAGGGTCGTGTCGTACCCGGTGCCCCAGCGCAGCGCGATGTCCACGCCCAGCTCGCGGGTGACCTCGGTGGGCGTCATGTGCCCGCGGTCGTCCAGGACCGGCACGGTCTCCTTGAAGGTGCCCTGCCCCGAGAGGCGCAGCACGTCACAGACGGCCTTGTCCTGCGCGAGGTACTCGCAGAACTCGCTGATGCCGCCGTCGTAGTGGAAGGTCTCCTCGCTGGGGCCCTCGCTCTCGATGCCGCGCTCGTCCCGTACGACCAGCGTGAGGCCGGGCACGAGGAAGGCGGTCTGGCGGGCGCGGGCGTGCAGGTTCTCCAGGGAGAGCTTGGCGTCCTTCAGGAAGATCTGGCGGTCCGCCCAGTAGCGCACCCGGGTGCCCGTGCGGGTCTTCGGGATGCGCTTGCCCTTGACGAGCCCGCCGGTGGGGTCGAAGGGGGCGTCGGGGCCCGACTCGGTGAAGATGCCGGGGACGCCGCGCCGGAAGCTGATGGAGTGGGTCTTGGAATTGCGGTCGACCTCGACGTCCAGGCGGGCGGAGAGGGCGTTGACCACGGACGCGCCGACGCCGTGCAGGCCGCCGGAGGCCGCGTAGGAGCCGCCGCCGAACTTACCGCCGGCGTGCAGCTTGGTCATGACGACCTCGACGCCGCTGAGGCCGGTTTTGGGCTCGACATCGACGGGGATGCCGCGGCCGTTGTCCCGGACCTCCACGGAGCCGTCCTCGTGCAGGACGACGTCGATGCGGTCGCAGTAGCCGCCCAGCGCCTCGTCGACGGAGTTGTCGATGATTTCCCACAGGCAGTGCATCAGGCCGCGGCTGTCGGTGGACCCGATGTACATGCCGGGGCGCTTGCGGACGGCCTCCAGGCCCTCCAGGACGAGCAGATGCCGCGCGGTGTAGTTGGATCCGTCCCGGTCTGCCCCGGTCAGCACGGCGGTGGACGGCACGGACATCTCGGCGGTCACGCGGTTCGCTCCTCGCTGAATTTCTGGTGGTCCGCATTCCGCGGACCCTGTGTGTGGCGGTGTCGCCGGTCAGAGGGTACCGAGGCCAGGTAGAGCCGACGTGACGCCACCCGTAAGCGGGCCCATGCTAGTAGAGTTTCGTTCGTACGTTCTATTCCTCGTGTGGGTGACGTGAACATCACGTTCCCTTCGAGGCATGAACCATTTAGGCTCCGGGCACGTCCTCATCAACGACCGGCAACCCAGCCGGGAGGACAGCCCGACCGACAACTTGAATCAGACCACCACGCAATACGGCTCATTCGCCGCCACCCGGCAGCACCCGGCCACCTCGGAAAAAAATTTTCGAGGAAAAGCCACGAGCGGGAACGTTTTCGGCCTGGTTGGATGTTGACCCTGGTACGACAGCTCGTCGAGCTAGAGAAGAGGCGACGTGACTACTGTTCTGACCCCCGCGAGCCCGCTGACGGCCGCTGACCGCTGCGGCGCACAGGCCTACCTGCGCGTCGTCCTGATGTCCGGCGGCGAACTGCTCTTCTGCGCCCACCACGGGCGCAAGTTCGAGCCAGAACTCAAGAAGATCGCCGCGGAGATACAGGACGAGACGGAGCGGCTGACCGCCTCTCCGGCGTCTGCGTCCGAAGAGGAACGCTGACACATCGCACCGACGACGAGCGAGTAGCGGCTACGAGCCGTGCGCGGGCGGTTTCACCCGGTACCCACCGGGGAGACCGCCCGCACTCGTACTCACCTCGGTGCGCCCTTCGGCGTCCGGCCTTCGTGATCCGTCACGAGGACCGGCACGCCCCGTCCGACACTGCCCCCTCAGAGGATTTCCCGGGGCGCTGCGCGGCTCTTGAGCCGCTCCCCCACCCCATGGACCCTGCCGCCCGTCGCGGCCGCTCTCAGCCGCCCTGGGCCATCACCGCCTGCTTGGCGGCCGAGACCCGCGTGTAGACGCCCGGCTTGCCCGGCTCACCGCAGCCGGTGCCCCAGGAGACCAGCCCCACGAGCCGCCCGTTCGCCACGAGCGGTCCGCCGCTGTCCCCCTGGCAGGCGTCGTGCCCGCCCTGCTGCGTGCCCGCGCAGAGCATCGAGGCGCCGTCGTACGTGCCGTCCACGCTCTTCGGGTACGCACGTTTGCAGGCCGAATCCTGCATGACCTGCACCCGCGCCGCGCGCAGCACCGACGAATACGTACCGTTGCCGGTCGTGTCGCCCCAGCCGTAGACCGTGGCGCCCGTGCCCGGCTGATAGGCGCGGTCTCCCAGGCCGGCCATGGGCAGCGCGTAGTCGCTCGGTGCCATCCCGCGCAGCTTCACGATGGCGAAGTCCCCCGCGTTCGTCGTGGCGTCGTACGCGGGGTTGATCCAGACCTTGCTCGTCGCCATCTCCCTGCCGGCACGGCCGCGCAGGTCGGTACGCCCGACGATCACCCGCAGGTCCTTCACCGCGTCCGGGGACGCGCCCAGCACGTCCTTGCCCATACAGTGCGCCGCCGTGAGCACCGTCGAGGGCCCCACCAGGACGCCACCGCAGAACTGCCCGGAGCGTTCGTCCCCGAAGCGCTCGCGGCTCGCCAGCGCGACGACCCAGGGGCTGGCAGAGCTCTGTACCTGCTGTCCCCCGACGATGACGCTGTCGGCGGCGGCTGGTCCCGGCGCTCCGAGTGCGGCGACGGCCGGCGCGATGACGGCGAGGACCGTGGTGACAGCGCGGGTGCGGATGCCCATACCGACTCCTGACTCTGGGGGAGCTTTCGTACACCCAGAGTGAGTCAGTCCGCCGAGTGCCGCACCCCGGACACGCCGGAGCCCGGCCACTCCCCGAGCGGAGTGACCGGGCCCACGTGCCCGCTGACCTGGGACGTCAGTCCAGGTAGTCGCGCAGCACCTGAGAACGCGAGGGGTGCCGCAGCTTGGACATCGTCTTGGACTCGATCTGGCGGATACGCTCACGCGTGACGCCGTAGACCTTGCCGATCTCGTCCAGCGTCTTGGGCTGGCCGTCGGTGAGGCCGAAGCGCATCGAGACGACGCCCGCCTCGCGCTCGGAGAGCGTGTCAAGGACCGAGTGGAGCTGTTCCTGCAGAAGAGTGAAGCTGACCGCGTCGGCCGGCACGACGGCCTCGGAGTCCTCGATGAGGTCACCGAACTCGCTGTCGCCGTCCTCGCCCAGCGGGGTGTGCAGCGAGATGGGCTCGCGGCCGTACTTCTGGACCTCGATGACCTTCTCGGGGGTCATGTCGAGCTCCTTGGCCAGCTCCTCCGGAGTGGGCTCGCGGCCCAGATCCTGGAGCATCTGGCGCTGCACACGGGCGAGCTTGTTGATGACCTCGACCATGTGGACAGGGATACGGATCGTACGGGCCTGGTCGGCCATGGCGCGGGTGATCGCCTGGCGGATCCACCACGTCGCGTACGTGGAGAACTTGTATCCCTTGGTGTAGTCGAACTTCTCGACCGCACGGATCAGACCGAGGTTGCCCTCCTGGATCAGGTCCAGGAAGAGCATGCCGCGGCCGGTGTAGCGCTTGGCCAGCGAGACCACGAGGCGGAGGTTGGCCTCCAGCAGGTGGTTCTTGGCGCGGCGGCCGTCCTCGGCGATGATCTCCAGCTCACGCTTCAGCTTCGGCGCGAGCTTGTCGGCGTTCGCCAGCTTGTCCTCGGCGAACAGGCCGGCCTCGATGCGCTTCGCGAGCTCGACCTCCTGCTCGGCGTTGAGCAGCGGGACCTTGCCGATCTGCTTCAGGTAGTCCTTGACCGGGTCGGCGGTGGCGCCGGCCGCGGCGACCTGCTGCGCGGGGGCGTCGTCCTCGTCGTCGTCCGACAGCACGAAGCCCGCGGCCTCGGTGCCCTCGGCCGCCTCGGGGGCGTCACCCTTGCCCGGCGCCGCCGGGGTCTCCTCGACGGTGTCCTCTTCGAGGATCTCGTCGACCGCGTCCTTCTTGGTCTTCTTGGCCGTGGTCTTCTTGGCGGCCGTCTTCTTGGCCGTGGCCTTCTTCGCGGTGACCTTCTTGGCCGCCGCCTTCTTCGCCGGCGAGGGCTCCGCCTCGGCGCCCGGGCCGTCCGACGCCGGGGAGACGGACGCGGCCGCTGCCGCGGTGGTCTTCTTCACCGCGGCGGCCTTGGCCGCGACGGTCTTGGTGGCGGTGCGCTTCGCCGGACTCTTCGCTGCGACGCTCTTGCGGGTGCGCTTGGGCGCCTCTGCGGCACTGACCATCAGCGTCACACCCTCCTCGTCGAGGATCTGGTTGAGGCTGCGCAGAACGTTCTTCCACTGGGTTGGCGGAATCTGGTCAGCCTCGAAGGCCCGACGCACGTCATCGCCGGCGATCTGCCCATCAGCCTTTCCCCGCTCGATGAGCGCCATCACAGACTCGGACTCGGCGATCTCCGGCGGGAGCGTACGGGATGTGCTGGCCGACACGAACAACCTCTCGGAACGATGGAAACGGCTTCCGGCTCCGTCCACTGTGGACCGGAGCCGACGACCGTCGACGGGGGTGGGCCGACGGCGCAGGGGCAACCAGGGAGTTGGGACAGCGCCGCAAGCGGCCGCCGTATTCCCTCCTCGGCTATCACCTCTTAAGTCATCGCGCTTCCCCGCAGAGCGTTACGCCCAATCCGCGTGGCCCGAGTCACACCCCATAACGACACATTTTGCTCGATGTGGGGGCGTACTGGAGAGAAGGAGGCGAGAAGGGAGCCTCGGCGGCCACGAGGGACACGGCCGGGCAGGCGGCCGCCCCGCACGGAGACGTGCGGCTCGGCGACCGCCCCGCTGGCTCGTACGGCCCGTCGGCACGTACGGAGTCCTCTGCCTTGCGTTCGCTGCGTTGCTTCTTCCTTGCGTTCGCCGCGTTGCTTCGTCGCGGTGTTCGCCGCGCTTGCCGCGTCGGCCGCATGCGCCGCCTCGGCTGCGTCGACCGCGTGGGTTGCGTTCCTCGGTGTGCGCGTACGGGTGCGTACGGTGCCTGCGCCGCCTTGCCGCCCTCTTCGCGGAGGCGGGTGCGCCGCCGCCGGGAGGCGGCCGGTCGCGCAGGGGTGCGGCGTACGGTTTCTTCAGGGCGGGGTGCCTGGGAGTGACGTGGGTTCCAGGGGGGTCAGTGCTCGCGGGGCGCGGGCACCACGTGGTCCGCCGCACCACTCCCGCCGGGCACTCCGGCCTCACCGCCGGTCGCGAGGAGCTGACGCATCGCGACCTCGGCGCCCGCCGCGTCGCCCGCGCCGATCGCGTCGACGATCTTCATCTGCTGGCCGACGGACGTCTCGACGGGGTGCTCGCAGCCGAGGGGCGAGCCGCCGGAGACCTGGAGCGCTGCGGAGACGATGCCGGAGAGGTGCTCCAGCATGCGGTTGCCGGTGAGCTGGAGGAGCAGCGAGTGGAACTCGGCGTCCGCGCGGGCGAAGGTCAGCGAGTCGCCCTGGGCCGCGGAGTGGCCCATGATCTCGACCATGTCGGCGAGGCGCTGCTGCACGTCCTCACGGCCGTGCCCCGCGGCGAGGCGCGCGGCGAGCGGCTCGATGGTCCAGCGCAGCTCGCACAGCTCGCGGCGCTGGTCGTCGCGCTGGGGGCCGTAGGCCCGCCACTCGATGATGTCGGGGTCGAGGAGGTTCCAGTCGCTGACCGGGCGGACTCGGGTGCCGACGTTCGGGCGCGCGCTGACCAGGCCCTTGGCCTCCAGGACGCGCAGCGATTCGCGGACGACGGTGCGGGAGACCTCGAAGCGCTGGCCGATCTCTTCGGGTACGAGTGGACGGTCGGCCCCGAGGTCACCGGAGACGATCATCTGGCCGAGCTGCTGGACGAGTTGGCCGTGCAGGCCACGGCCACGGCTGCCGGCGGCGCGACGGCCGACCCGGCCCATCTCGCTTTCGTGGCCGTCCCACACGGGAGCCACACGGTCGGTGCGCTCGCCGCCGACGGCGTCGGCGTAGGGGTAGCGGTCGAGCTCGCCCGGGCCGGTCAGGCCGGTGTCGGCGGGGCGAGTCGCGGTCATCATGGTGTGCGCAAGGGTACTCACGCATCCTTTGTCGGCGACGTGCCGGAGCGCCTTGAGGTCTTTGGTGAAAAGCACACGAAAGGGTGATCGCCCATCACCCTACAATTGACGCTTTATCGGAAGGAAGCAGACGCATTACGCGGAGTTCTGGCCAGTTCGCGCTGCGTGGGACGTGGGAAGCCGCCGGAGCCTCATGAGTACCGCGCCGCTCTTGCCCCTCCGCTCACCTCGTCTTTCGCTTCTCCCTCACCTTCACCATCAGCCTCCCCGCTCCTCCGTTTTTCGCTCCTCTCCTCACCCCTTCGCCTCGTGCCTCTTCGACTCGTGATCTGTTCGCCCTTGGACTGCTCGCGGCCTCAACGTGTTCTTCCGCGCAGGGCGGTCAGGGCGTACGCGCAGAACAGGGCCGCGAGCGACAGCGTCATCGCGCCGGCCACCGGGTGCGCCGCCAGCCGCCAGGCGGCATCGGTCAGCCGATCGACGCCGGACGGCCAGTCGACCGCGGCCGTCGTCCGTACCCGCGCAGGGAAGCCGACCATCGAACGGGCGGCCGGATCGCTCAACAATCCCTGGATCAGCGGGACCACGGCGACAGGCACCGCCAGCACTGTCGCCAGCCCCATCGCCGTCGACCGGAAGATCCCCGCCGCCAGGAGGCCGGCCCATGCGGACGCGATGAGCAGCGCGCCCCAACCGAGCGACAGCAGCGGCCAGTCGGCGACCGCGGGCAACGCCTGCGCGCCGAAGACGTAGCCCACGAGCACGCCATCGATGACGAGCGAGACCGACGCCAGCACGAGCGCGCTCGCCGCGCTGACCAGCAATTTGGCGCCCAGCAGCCGCAGTCGGCGGGGTACGGAGCCCTGTTCGGGCGCGAGCGCCGGGTACCGGAACTCCTGTCCGAACGCGAGCGCGCCGATCAGTCCCGCCCCCACCGCGGCGGGCGGGAACGGCAGCCGGTCCGGCCAGCCCATCAGTACGCGTGTCGCCGGTGTGCCACCGGTGCGCGCCAGTACCCATGCCAGGACGAGCGAGATCGCCAGTACGAGAAGGCCTACGACGATTCCCGTACGGTCACTGGCCGCTCGCCGCAGCTCATAACGGACCGGCCAGGCGGGCCCCGGTGCGGACAGCCGCGGCAGCACCAGCTGAGCCGCCGGCACCTTGCCGCGCGGGGGCGGGGAGGTGCGCGGCGCACGAGGGGCCGCGAGGTGGACCGCTGTGCCATGGGGCGGGGTGCCGGTGGGGCCGGCCGCGGCCGCCCCACTGACCCCATCGTCGGCGGGCACGGGCGCGAGTTCGAGGGTGGACGCGAGTTCGCCGTCGGGGTCCTTCGTGAGCGGAAGGGCCCGGGAGGACGAAGACACGGTGACGACCCGGCCTGTCGCGTGGAGGCCGTCGGCCCGGCCCGTGTTCCCCGTGGCGACGGGGCCGGAGACCACGGCGCAGTGCCCTCCGGCGTCCTTGCGCACCGGTTCGCCGGCGTGCGCGCGCTCTTCGCCGGCGCCCCACGCGTCGGCGTGCGCCTCGGCACGCTGCCCGTCCCCTGCCTCGGCGTGCGGCTCGGTACGGTCCTCGGTGTGCGGCTCGGTACGGTCCTCGTCCCGCGACTCCGCCCGCGGCTCGTTGGGTCCTCGGCGCGCCGCCCCGGCGTACCGGGCGTCGTCCTTCTCGGTGTCCGCCTCGGACTTGGCCGGCTCCGCGGCCACCACCGCGCCATGACCGGCCGTCAGCCTCGCCGCCACCCGGCCGTCGGCCCGGTTGAGCGGCACGACCGGCCTGGCGTCCCCCGTCTCGTCCGCGAGCTGGTGCACCAGGATCCCGTGCCGGAAGGCCGTGTCGCCCACCAGGGCACAGCTGCTCCCGTACACGGCGAGGCGATTGCCGCTCTCCCGTACGACCTCCAGCGGCTGTTCCGCGCGCGGGTCCACCGCGGGGTCGGCGCGCTGCCATTCGTCGACCAGGAGCGCCGCCAGCCGGTCGGCGTGCGGCGACCGCACGCTGACGCGGGGCCGCAGTCGCGTGTGCGCGAAGTCCCCGGCCTCCTGGTCGGCGAGCAGCCTGCCGTCCTCGATCGTGACGATCCGGTCGCCCAGCCGGGCGGCCGCCTTGGGGTCGGACGCCGTGACGAGCACGCTGCCGCCGCGCTCGGCGAACCCCCGCAGCAGGCCGTACAGCCAGGCCGTCTCGCGCGGCGACAGGCCGTCGTCCGGCTCGTCGAGGAGCAGCGCGTACGGGTCGCCGAGCAGGGCGGCCGCCATGCCCAGCCGACGGTCCATGCCGCGCGAGAACTCGCCCAGGCGCTGTTCCGCCAGGCCGCCGAGGCCGACGGCCTCCAGGACGTCCTCGGCGCGGCCCGGGGAGACTCCGGCCGCGGCGGTGAGCATCCGCAGGTGCGAGCGGGCCGTACGGGCGGGATGGCCGGGCACGTCGCCGAGCAGCACGCCGAATTCCCGCGCCGGGTTCGGCAGGCGGTGCAGGGGGCGGCCGCGGAAGAGGGTGATGCCCCGCCCGCGCTCCAGCCGCAGCATCAGGCGCAGGGCCGTCGTCTTGCCCGCGCCCCGGGCGCCGAGGAGGACGGTGACCGCGCCGGCGGGCGCCTCGAAGGTCAGGTCGTCCACGGCCGGCGGCAGGCCGCGCCGGGCTTCGCTGGTCAGTCCGACGGCCTGGATCATCGCGCGCCTCGTCGGGTACGCGCCCCCGCATCGGCCTCCGCGTCGGCCCCCGCGCCGGCCCCCGGAACGGAAACGGGCCCGCGGAGGGCGGCAGGAGCGCGGTGGGGAACTGCGGCTCGGGAGACGGCAGGAGCGCGAAGGGGCGTGGCAGCGCGGAGGGGCACGGGGGCGAGGGCGGCGGCAGTTGCGAGTGCTGCGGGGACTGAAGGACTCACCCCGCCAAGGTAACCCGCAATGTCCTATTTGCCCGTAATGCCGAGTGCGCCGCGCTGCTCGTGTCCTCGCGGCGCGCGGACGCCGTCCGCTCCGGGCCAAGGAGCCGGGGCCGGGGCCGGCGAGTCGAGCGCGGGCGGGAGGGCGTCAGGGCCCCGGGGTCACACCTCGGGGCGGAGCATCGGTGGGTTCAGGAGGGTCGCGCCGCCCGCCCTGAACAGCTGTGCGGGGCGGCCGCCCTGACGGGTCGTCGTGCCACCGGTCGGGACGAGGAATCCGGGCGTGCCGGTCACCTTGCGGTGGAAGTTCCTCGGGTCCAGGGCCACGCCCCAGACCGCCTCGTACACCCGGCGCAGCTCCCCCACCGTGAACTCCGGCGGGCAGAACGCGGTGGCGAGCGAGGAGTACTCGATCTTGGAGCGGGCGCGCTCCACGCCGTCCCCGAGAATGCGCGCGTGGTCGAAGGCCAGTGAGGCGGTCGGTTCGCCGTCGCGGGCGAGGCCGTTCTCCTGCCCCAGGAGCGTCTCGACCGGGGCCCAGCGCGCGCTGTGCGCATCGCCGCCCGCGCGCGGCGCCGGCAGGTCGGGGGCGAGCACCAGGTGGGCCACGCTGACCACCCGCATCCGCGGGTCGCGCTTGGGGTCTCCGTACGTGGCGAGCTGTTCGAGGTGGGCACCGGGGAACGGCTGCGGGCCCGCCGGACCGTGGGCGTGCAGGCCGGTCTCCTCGGCGAGCTCCCTGGCCGCCGCGGTCTCCAGGTCCTCATCGGCCCGCACGAATCCGCCGGGCAGGGCCCACCGCCCCGGGAACGGTGGCTCACCGCGGCGCACGGCCAGCGCGCACAACGCGTGCCTGCGCACGGTGAGCACGACCAGGTCGACGGTGACGGCGAACGGGGGGAAGGCCGACGGGTCGTAGGGAGGCATGCCGCGATCATAGTCGTCCGCCTGACGATAAACAGGCCGTCCGCGCCTTCACGCCCCCAGTTGCAGCCCATCCGCCGCCTCCTCCACCATTCCCAGGCCACGGCCGCTGACATGGACGGCGAAGGGCTGCTCAGCGACGGTCAGGCCGGTGAGATGCAGGGCGCCCAGCGGCGTGCCGGCGGCGGGCCGCACGGAGAGCGTGCCGCCGGGGACGTCCGGGCGGATGCCCGCCTGGGCGATAAGGGCGTGCACCGCGCCGGCCGCCGCCACCGCCGCCGGGCGGCAGGCCGTGGGGTGCGCCACGGGAGCGCCGTCGCCCGTGCGCTGCTGTCCCGAGTACATCTCCGGCAGGCGGTACCCGAAGGTCTCCGCGGCGTCCAGCAGTCCCCGGATCAAGGAGGCCGCCGCCGCTGCGTGGCCCGCGGCGGCCAGGGCCGAGGCGGCGACGGCGGTCTCCTGCACGCGGACCGCTCCGCTGCGGTGGCCGAAGGGGTTGTACCCGTCCTCCTTGCCACCGAGGCCGCGCAGGCCCCAGCCGGTGTCCAGGGCAGGGCTGTTCAGCAGCCTCGCCACCTGTTCCGCGCGGGTGCTGTCGAGCAGGCCGGGCGCGAAGGCGCCGGCGCCGAGCAGGCCGGTGTCGAGGAGGTGGGCGGCGCCGGCGACGAGGCGCGTGAGCGGCCGGCCGTCGGGGGCGCACAGGGCCGCGGGGCGGCCGCCGCCCGCGTCGTCGATCCAGAACCCGTCGCGGAAGCGCCGGCGCAGTGCGGCGGCCCATTCGCGGAGCGCGTCGGCTCCGGGGCGGTTGCAGCCCTCGAGGAGATCGGCGCCCAGGAGCGCGGCGCGGTGGGCGTGGGCCTGCGTTTCGCAGCGGTACGGGCCGGTCGGGGCCGGGTCCGGTACACAACCGCCGGTGGCCGGGGAGTCG
Organism: Streptomyces sp. NPDC026301; assembly: GCF_055567935.1. Classification (NCBI taxonomy): domain Bacteria; kingdom Bacillati; phylum Actinomycetota; class Actinomycetes; order Kitasatosporales; family Streptomycetaceae; genus Streptomyces; species Streptomyces sp. NPDC026301. The sequence goes on from NZ_JBVHPN010000015.1 coordinate 102,719, forward strand.
GCGGCCGGCTCCGTCGTACGGCACAGCCAGGTCAGGCACCGTTCGGCGGCGGGCAGCAGGCGTTCGACGTCGGGGGCTGGCAGGCCCCACCGGCGGGCTTCGGCGAGGACGGTGGGGAACAGCAGGGTCGCCTCGACGCCGGTGCAACTGGGCGGCGAATGGGGGCCCGCGTCGCGCAGCGGGCCGGGAATTCGTCCGAATTCCGGTCCTGGGTCGGCGTGCTGGGTGCGGGCGAGGATGCGGAGGGTGCTTGCCGCGAGTCTGGTCCCCAGCGGGAGGAGCATGCGGGCGGCGGACAGCGACTCGGCCGGTGCCAGGGCGCAGCGCCAGGGGACGCCGGCGGCGAGGCAGGCGTCGGCGGGCACCGCGGGGTCCCGGATCAGGAGGCCGTTGAGGTCGTCCAGTGCGGTGGCGAGCAGCGTGCCGGCGCGTGGGTCGTCGCACTGGAGCCGGGCTGCGGACCAGGGGCGCGGCGGGCGGCCGGCGCTCGGCCCGGTGGCGGCGGGGACGGCGCTTCCGCGGGAGGCGGGTCGCGCCGGTGCGGTGGGGACGGCGCTTCCGCGGGAGGCGCCGCGCGCCGGTGCGGTGGTGCCGCTGCGGACGCGGAGTTCGATGGTGCGCTGGGCGCCGGGTGGCAGGTGCAGTCCCCAGCGCAGCAGCCCGGCCGCGGCGAGCGCGTCGTCGGGCGGCGGGTCCGCGGTCACGGTGGCGTGGACCGTGTCGGTGGCCCAGCGGAGGCCGGCGTCGTGGACGGAGGCGGGCAGATCGGGCCCGGGGAGTCCGCCGGCGACGGCGCCCAGTTCGGCGAGGTCGGTGGCGAAGGTGATTTCGAGGGGGAGGCGCAGGGCCCGGCGGGTGTGGTTGTGCAGGGTGATGCGTTCGGTGCCGTCGGCGTTCCGGAGGCGCTCGACCAGGAGGCCGGGGTCGGGTCCGGGGTCGTGCGGCGTGCGGAGCGTGCCGGTGAAGCGGGCGCGGTCGGCGGCGAGCGGCCTGGCTTGGACGGTCAGCGGCTGAGCGCCCGCCACCCGCAGAACGCAGCGGGCGAGCAGGCGTCTGCCGGAGCGGTAGAAGCCCTCCATGCCTCGGCCGGTGAGCTGGCCGTCGGTGGTGGAGGAGATCGCGAGCGCGGGCAGCGCGACGCAGATCAGGGCCGTGTGGACCGGCTGCGGCTCGGGAGGCCGGGGAGGGGGCGCGGCGCGCTGCCGTGCGGGGGCCGGGTGGGCTTGCGGGGTGGTGGGGAACATGCCTGCCATGGGGAGTGCTCCCTGACGTGATGGGGATTCCGTACGGTCTGCGCCACATAGGGGAACGCCGCGGCCGATGCGCAGGTAACGCCGGAATGTCAGAGCGGGTGGGCTCATCGGGGGCTCCGGTCGTCCCGGCGGCCGCCCGTGGGGCCCGTACGCGGGTGGGGTCGCCCCGTGCGCGGACGCGCTGCCGGGCGGGTGCGCGTCCGGGGGCCGGCGGGCCGGTCGGCACGGGGGCGGGGGCTCGGCGCCCGGCCGGTGCGGGAGGCGGTCGTGGCCGTCTCGGGCCGGGAGTCAGCGGGAAGCGGGGCCTCCTCGGCGGGAAGCGCGGGCGCTTCGCCGGGGAGCGCGGGCGCTTCGGCCGGGGTGTCCGGGGCGCACGCCGCCGGCTGCTCCGGAACGGGAACGGCGTCCTCCGACGCCACGGAGGACGCGGCGGGGTTCGGCGTGGAGCGGAGGCAGTCGCGGAGCTTTTCCGGGTCGAGTCCTTCGTTGAGGCCGCGGTGGAGGAGCTGCGCGAAGAGGTAGTCGGGGTCGAGGGTGAGGGCACGGCACAGGGCCACGCGGGCGGACGCGGCGTCACCCGTCGCCCAGGCGACCCAGCCGGCCAGCGTGAGCGGTGCGGCGGCGTGACTTTCGTACGCCCCGGGGCAGCGGCGGGCCAGTGCGCGCCACAGCCGCAGCGCCGGAGCGGCATCGGGGCCTTCCAGCCACGCGGCGGCACGGTCGCGGGTGAGGCGGTCCTGGAGTCCGAGGATCAGCTCGGCGGCCTCGCCGTCGCCGAGGAGGGCGTCGTCGCAGGCGTCCTTGGCGCGGTGACTGCCGGAGGGCGGGTCGCCGCGGAACGTGTGGAGCGTGCGGGCCAGGAGGGCACAGGTCTCCTCGCGGACCGCACGGGGGTCCTGGCCGGACAGCATGCGCGGGACGAGGGCGGCCGCCGCCGCGTCGAGGGCCTTGATCTGGCCGTCGGCGCGGGACCCGGTGAGCGGGAGCAGCCGCGCCTCCATCTCTTTGAGCGAGCCGCGGACCTGGACGCCGGCGTAGGCGGCGGCCGCCGCCATGACCGACGTGCCGGGCAGGACGAGCGGGGTGCCGTCGGCCGGGCAGCAGCGCTCGTCCGGGCAGACGTAGGACCAGTAACGCCCGTTGGAGAGGCACAGGGCTTCCATGACGGGGACGTCCCGGCTGCCGCAGGCCGTGCGCAGCCGCTGGGCGAGCGGCCTGAGGCGGTCCTTCACCTCCCGGCCGGTTTCGGCGGACGCCGGGTCCTGGCAGAGGAAGGCGATGATGCCGCGGGGCGGTGTGCCGCGCTCCCGGGCCGAGGTGATCAGGCAGTCGGCGAGCTGGTCGGCGACGGCGGGCCACTGGGCGGTGTCGGCGGGGATGCCGAGCCGGACGCGGCCGCCGAAGCGTCCGCGTTCGCCCTGGAGGGCGACGAGGACGACGCTGTCGTCGGGATAGAAGCCGAGCAAGTACGGCAAGGCATCCGCCAGTTCTGCGGGGCCGCGCAGGGTGACCTGGGCTTCGGGGTTCTTCGGGGACGTGGAGGACCGGTGCTCCGCCGGGTTCGCCGGCTCGATGTGCTGGTTCATGGCTCGAAGATCCCGCGGCCCGGCCCGCCGCCGCGACCCCTGTGGATATCTCCCGGGTGACGAGGTTTTCCACAATCCGCGGCGGACGACCGGAGGCGGCGGGCAGGACCGGCGTACGTGTTCCGCGTCGGTGTTCGATCGTGCAGGTCGCGAGCGGTTTCCGCCGGCCGCGAGGCACCGCAGCCCTCCCTCGGACGCGGCGTCGGCCGCCTTTGCCAAATGCCGCGACAACAGGGCGAATTGGGCGGTGACGAGCTGCGCGGCGACCTGTTCACGAGGTATGCGGGTGATTAGATTGCCTGCGTGAATCGATCGACAAATACTTCCGGAACCGACCGTAGTGCGCTCATCGCGGCATCGGTCACCGTTGTTCTCTGGGCTTCGGCGTTCGTCTCCATTCGCGCCTCGGCCGACTACTTCAGCCCCGGGGCGCTCGCGCTGGGCCGGCTCGTGACCGGTTCCGTCGCTTTGGTCTGTGTATTGCTGGTCAAACGGGGCGGTTTACCGCCCCGTAAGGCATGGCCGGGCATCGTGGTATCCGGAGTGCTCTGGTTCGGGGTCTACATGGTGGTCCTGAACTGGGGAGAGCAGAAAGTCGACGCCGGTACCGCGTCCATGGTCGTCAACGTCGGACCGATGGTGATCGCGCTGCTGGGCGGCTGGCTGCTCAAGGAGGGCTTCCCGCCCCTGCTGCTGCTCGGCATGGCGGTGTCGTTCGTGGGCGCGGTCGTGGTGGGCTTCTCCACGTCCGGCGAGGGCTCGTCCTCCGTACTGGGCGTACTGCTCTGCCTGCTGGCGGCCGTGGCGTACGGCGGCGGGGTGGTGTCGCAGAAACCCGCCCTGCGGTACGCGACCCCGATGCAGACCACGACGTTCGGCTGCCTCATCGGCATGGTCGCCTGCCTCCCGTTCAGCGGACAGCTGGTCTCGCAGCTCTCCGAGGCGCCGCTCTCGGCGACCCTGAACGTCGTCTACCTGGGGCTCTTCCCGACCGCCCTGGCCTTCAGCACCTGGGCCTACGCGCTGTCCCGGACGACCGCAGGCAAGATGGGGGCGACCACCTACGCGGTGCCCGCCGTGGTGGTCCTCATTTCCTGGCTCTTCCTGCGGGAGGTGCCGGGCTGGCTCACCCTCCTCGGCGGCGCCATCTGCCTCGGCGGGGTCGCGGTCTCCCGGAGGCGCGGCGTACGCGCGCCACAGGCGTCGCCGGCTCCTGCGGCCGAGCCGTCGCCCGCGGCCGATTCCGAGGCCCCGGCGGCGGAGACACGCCACTGACCGCAAGCGCCACAACGTCCGGAAGGGGCCGGAGGGAGTACACACTCCCTCCGGCCCCTCCCTGTGCGGCCACTCACAGCACGAACGTGGTCTCGTTCCTTGCCAGGAGGTAGCCGAGCTGCACCCGGGTGTGCGCCCCGAGTTCCTGCTTCATGGCCGCGATGTGCCCTTGCAGCGACCTTTCGCTGATACCGAGCCGACGCGCGATCCGCTTGTCCGAGTACCCCCCGATGAGCAGCCTGCTGATGGATTCGCGGAGTGACGGAATGACGTCGCCGGCCGCCTTCGCCGCGTGCAGCGGAACGAACGGAAACTCCTTCGCACGGTCCCAGGAACGCTCGAAAGCATCCTTGAGGAAACGCACGACCGCCGGCTCCCTGATCGCTAAGGCGTGCGTGCGGCTCTCATTCGCCGAGATGAAAGCGACGGCGTCGTCGATGACGATAAGGCGGTCGAAGAATTCGGCCAGCGTGCGGACTCGCACGCCATAATCGGAGACCGCTCGTACGTACTTCTTGGTCGCTTCGTCGAATCGCGTGGTGTGCTGATACAGCGTGCGCATCGCCACCCCCGCCTCGATATGGCGGCGCACGGATTCCAGCGCCTTTTCCAGAACCGGGCCCGGTCGTGGCCCGTCCGGCTGTGCGGTGAGGATTTCCCTGCGTGCGCCGGCCAGCGCCTCATTGATGGCGCCCGCTATGACATCCAGGCCGTCGAGATGGCAAATGCCGGATTCCGCGGGAGCGACCGGCGCCTCCTGGGTGTCGCCGATGCCGTCGATCGGCCGGCCGACGGTGAGCCTGGACAGCTCGTCCAACTGCTCGGCCATGCGCCGGAGCGTGCTCTCGGCCCCCTCGGACAGGGGCTCTAATCGCGCAAAACCCTGTCCGTTCTGCTCTACATTGACACCTTTTGCATCATTCATCCGCTATCCCCCATGCCGAGCCGTACGCCCTTTAGGTGCATGTATGACCCCTCGGTTTCCCGCAGTACGGAAACCCGAACCATCTTAGATCTTCAACTCCGGCTTGCGGCAAGGAAGATTGAAAGCAGGCGATCACGGAGGGCGCGTTCGCTTCGACCAAGACACCCCTCCCCCTTTGCCACCCCATTCCCTGACCGGTTCATACGCTCTTCACAAGAGAGGTACCGAGAACATGCGGGAAAATTCTTTCTCAAGGGCCCACACGACCCGACGTTCGCTCCTCACTCTTCGTATCGGGTTCGTCGCGGTAGCGGGTTTTCTGGCGGTCATGCCCGGGGCCGGTCCCGCGGACACCTCGGTCTCCGCACATCCCTCGGGTGACGTCCGGCTCGACGATGTCGGCTGGAATGCGGCCGGTTCCCGGTCGACCTCCTGAGAGCGTGCCCACCCCCCACCAGGTACGAGAGATCGGTTCCGCACTGTGACTTCTTCCCCATGGTTTCTGCGCGGTGAAGCCGGGCCCCGGCAGGCCTCCCGCGTCTACTGCTTCCCCCACGCCGGCGGCAATCCCCGCGCCTTTCTCGGCTGGCAGCAGGACCTGGAAGACGACGCCGAAGTGGTCGCGATCTGCCCGCCGGGACGGGGCCCCCGCTACCGGGAGACCGCCCTCACCACCGTCCCGGAACTCGCCGACGGAGCGGCGGCGGCGATCGCCGCGACCGCCGACCGGCCCTTCGTCCTCTTCGGACACAGCTTCGGCGCGGTACTCGCCTTCGAGGTCGCGCGGCGCATCCGCGGCCTGCCGGACTTCCGGCACCTGGTCGCCTCCGGCTGCTCAGCTCCCGCGCTGCTGCCCACCCGGCGCGTCGTGGAGACCGCGCGGCTGGAAGGGCGGGAATTCACCGAGGCCGTGGGCTTCTTCGGCGGGCTGCCGCCGGAGATCGTGGCCGACGAGGCGCTCCAGGAACTGCTGCTCCCGCATCTGCGGTCGGACTTCCGCATGGTCGCGGAGTACGCCTACCGCCCGGCAGCACCGCTGGACGTACCCGTCACCTTGCTCAATGGGTACGACGATCCGCACGTCACGGAGGCCGGCCTCGCTCCCTGGGAGCGCGAATGCGCCGGCGGGCTCACCCAGCGCTGGGCCGACGGCGGCCACTTCTACTTCGACGGCAGCCCGGGCGCCGTCACCGGCCTGCTGCGGTCGCTCGTTCGAGGGGCAGGGGCACCTGGCGCGAACGCGCCTGTTGATGAGCACGTTGAGCTTATCTGACAGTGCATTGCGCCCATGTCCCGAGCACCGCAGAGGAGACACCCCGAATGAACCCCTCCACCGCAGCACAGCACCGCCGCGCCGTCGCGTTCCAGCAGCTCCATGAGGGCCCGCAGCCCTTCGTCGTGCCCAACCCGTGGGACGCGGGGACCGCCCGCATCCTGACCGGGCTGGGATTCGCCGCGCTCGCCACCACCGGCGCCGGCCTGGCGCACGGCATGGGCCTGCCCGACGGCGCCGACCCCATCGGCCGGACGGAGATCCTGGACAACGCGGCGGCGATCGTCGCCGCGACCCCGCTGCCGGTCTCCGCCGACCTGGAGAGCGGTTTCGGCGACAGCCCGGAGGAGGTGGCCGAAACCATCCGGCGCGCCGCCGCGGTGGGCCTGGTCGGCGGGTCGGTCGAGGACTCCACGGGCCTGGCCGAGGACCCCGTACGCCCTCTCGAAGAGGCGGTGGAGCGCGTGGCGGCGGCCGTCGCCGCGGCCAAGGAGCTCGACTTCCCCTTCCTGGTGACCGCACGGGCGGAGAACTTCTTCCAGGGCAGGCCCGACCTCGACGACACCATCCGCCGCCTCCAGGCGTACGAGGCCGCGGGCGCCGACGTGCTCTACGCGCCGGCCCTGCCGGACGCGGACGCCATCCGCGCGGTGTGCTCCGCCGTCTCCGCGCCCGTCAACGTCCTGGTGGGCTCGCCCGCGCTGCGGCTGTCCGTCACCGAGCTCGGCGCCCTGGGCGTACGGCGGATCAGCGTCGGCTCGGCGCTCTCCCGGGCCTCGCTCGGCGCCGTCGTCCGTGCGGCCCAGGAAATCCGTGACCACGGCACCTTCGGCTTCGGGGCGGACGCCGTCCCGTATGCCGAGGCCAACGCGATGATGGCGCCCGGCCCGCCGGCCGGCCCGGAAAGTGACCCCACACCGTGAACACCGCACCGGCATACTTGTCCGCTCCCCGCTATGTCCTGGGGGAGACCGAGGCCGACCACTCGACGATCACCGACCTCACCGCGCGCGCCCGTGACTTCGGCATGCCTCCGAAGGCCGCGCTGTGGGGCTGGGGAACAATCCGGCGCACGGCGAAGAGCCTGGAGACCCTGGCCGTGGAGAGCGGCGTGGCGGCGCTGGCCGCCGCCGGGGTCGACCCCGGGTCCGTCGACGGCCTCATCATGTGCTCGACCAGGTTCCCCGGCGGGCCCCGCACCCATGGCAGGTTCGTGGCGGCGGTGATGTCCGGGATCGGGCTGGGCGACGCCGCCTTCACCGGCGTCACCCTCAACCGCTGCACGAATCTGCTGGTAGGCCTGCGCATGGCGCAGGCGTTCGTGGCCGCGGGCCACCACCGCAGGGTGCTGGTCCTCTCCACCGACCGGATCAGCGACGAATCCGTACGGATGGAGAACTTCGCCCTCTTCAGCGACGGCGCGGCGGCCTGCGTGGTGGGCGAGGAGCCGCACGGCACGGACGCCTACGAGATGGTCGCCGGCGCCTCGGCGCAGGACCCGACGGCGCTGGACTGGTCGAACGAGATCAGCTCCGACCTCGCCCGCGCGGTCAACGAGCGGGTGTTCACGGCGGCCGGCATGAAGGCCGGTGACGTCGACGGCGTGCTGCACCTCAATCTGTACAAGCCGCTCGTCGTCATGAAGGAACGCCAAGCGGGCTTTACCGCCGAGCAGTTGTTCCTCGACAACATCACCCGGTTCGGCCACTGCTTCGCCGCCGATCCGCTGATCAACCTGGTGGACCGGGGCGCGGCCGGACAGCTGCGGGACGGCGGCCACTATCTGCTCGCCGCGAGCGTGCCCGGCGTCCGCGTCGGCGTCCTGCTGCGCAAGCTGTCCGCCGCCCCCGCACCGGCAGCCACCACCTCCAGGGAGCTCTGATGAACGCGCACACCGGATTCCCGCTTCCGGACCTGACCACGTCCCTGCCCCGGGCCCCCTTCCTGTTCAGCCCCAAGGCCGTCGAGGAGGCCGGCGCCGTCCTCGACGGCGCGCCGGCCGGCGTCTTCGGGCAGCTGCTCGGTGACCAGGAGAGCGAGACCACGCTGCTCGTCGCCCGGCGCGTCCTCGACGCGTTCCTCGGCAGCGCCGCCGCCACCGCGGATCCCGCCCTCCCGCAGGGCACCGATGCCGACGCGGTCGCCGCGTACGTCCAGGAGGCGCGCGCCGCCCTCGTACCGGCACTCACCGCGCTGCGCGAGGCCGGAGCGGAGACGCACCGACTCGTGCTGCGCCAGCGGGCTCCCCTGGCGCTGCTCGGCGGCTGCTGGCTGGACACCGTGTCGCAGGCCGCCACCCAGCCCTCCGTCATCGTCAACCGCCTGTTCGGCCAGTACTTCCTCCTGCGGGGCGAGGGCACTCCGCAGCGCGGCCTGCTCGCGCGGCGCCGGCGGGCCCTGGACGACCTGGGCGTCCACCTGCCCGGCATCGAGGCCGCCGACTTCCTCCAGCAGGCCGGCGCCCGCCCGCTGACCGCCCTGCACGCCGCGTTCCCCCTCGCGCTCTCCCGGCTCCCCGCGTCCTTCCTGCCCGAAGTGGTGGGCGTGCACTACGCGATGTGCGCGCTGGGCGTCGACGACCTGCTGCTGGGGACCGAGGCGCTCCTTCCGGAGGCGGCGGCCCGTACGGTCCTCGCCGAGTACCTCGCGCTCACCGAGCAGTCGCCGACCGGCGCCGAGGACCGGCGGCGGACGCGCACCGCGATCGAGGTGGTGCTGCGCCTGGAGCGGGAGCACACGGCCCTGCTCACCGAGCTGGCCGACTGGCAGGACGGCCTGTCCCTGGACGCCAGGGTGGCGCAGATCGTGGCCCGGCACGCGCCGTTCGCGGGCAAGCAGCACCGCGGCGTACGGATGGGCGGCCGGCGGCTCTCGGAGTGGCTCGGCGACGAGGACCTCGACCTCGCCGAGTTCGTGGCGGTCTTCCGGGAGGCCCGGCAGACGCGGACCAGCGCCTCGGGCGTCTGCCGGTTCCTGCAGTCGATCAAATTCGGCGGGCCGATGTTCGGGATCTTCGACGAGCACGAGGCCGCCACGTTCACGGCGTGGACGGAGTCCATCGCCGCGGGCGAGCCGGCGGACCTCGATTTCCGGCCGAACACCGCGGGTGACGAGCAGGCCGCCGAGTGGGCCGGAGCGCTGCGGCGCGCCGCGCCGGCCGATGTGGTGGCGGCCGAGCCGGAGCGCGGCCTGGACGACCGGCAGCTGTTCCACCGCATCGTCAACATCGAGCAGTACCCGCACATCCTGCCGGTGGCCCGGGACCGCGCCGAGGCCGGTCTCGCCGACGCGGAGCTGCTCTTCACCCACGGGGGCGGCGGAAAGCTCACCGACGCCGAGTACTTCGACTACACCCCCGAAGCCCTCATGGAGCGCGTCGAGCGGATCTACTGGGACAAGCTGGTGAATCCGTACCGTCCGCTGACGGAGATACCCGACCGCGACGAGGTGGTCTTCGGGCAGTCCACGTTCGCGCTGGGCAGCCTGATCGACGGCAGCTGGGCGCACCGCGTCGGCAACCTCGGCCGCGACCACCGGCAGAGCGACCGCATGCTGTTCGCCATCTACGCCGACGAGATGGGCCGCGGGGACCTCGCCAAGAACCACATCACGCTCATCCACCAGGTGCTGGCGAGCATGGACATCCATCTGCCGCACATCCGGCAGCAGGAGTTCCTGGACCAGGGCGATCTGCCGGACGGGCTCTACGGCTTCTCCGTGCACCAGGTGTGCCTGTCGCTCTTCCCCGACACGCTCTACAACGAGATCCTCGGCTACAACCTGGGCATCGAGATGTTCGGGCTGGGCGAGATGCGGCTGCACGAGATCCAGAAACTGCGCCGGCACAACTTCGACGTGTCCTACGAAGAGGCGCACCTGTCGATCGACAACTTCTCCGCGGGCCACGCCCGCCAGTCGGCCGACATCATCGTCTCCTACCTCGACGACGTCCGGCGCGCCTCCGGCGAGGAAGCCGTCCAGCGGGAGTGGCGCCGCATCTGGCGCGGTTACGCCTCCTTCGCGTACTTCGTCGAACACCAGCTGGTCAAGCAGGTCACCGACCGCCGGGCAGCAGCGCCGGCCCCCGTGGTGCCGGCCGCCCGGCCCGACGACGCCGAACTGGTCATCTGACGCCTCCCGCGCGCCCACCGCCCCTCCCGCACGGAGACCCCGCCTTGCAACAGATCACGAGCTTCGACCCGGAAATACTGCAACTCCCCTTCTACGAAGACCGGCACCGCCGGCTCGCCGACGCCCTCGGCACCTGGTGCGACGCCCGTACCGCCCTGTGGGACGAAGTCCGGCAGCAGGACCCGGAGAAGGCCGGGCTGCGCCTGGTACGGCAGTTGGGCGAGGACGGCTGGCTCGCCTTCCTGGACCCGGAGTCCGGCGCCGAGGGCCTGCCCGGCGACCACCGCGCCCTCTGCCTGACGCGCGAGGCGCTCGCCTACGCCGAGGACCTCGCGGACTTCGCGTTCTCCATCCAGGCGCTGTCGGCCACGCCGCTCATCCGCTTCGGCAGCGACGCGCAGAAGCGGCACTACCTGCCGCGGATGGCCACGGGCTCGCTCGTGGGGGCCTTCGCGGTGTCCGAGGAGGAGGCGGGCTCGGACGTCGCCGCCGTCGCACTGCGGGCCGACCGCGACCCGGACGGCGGGTACGTGCTCAACGGCCGCAAGGCGTGGATCGCCAACGGCGGCATCGCCGATGTGTACGTCGTCATCGCGCGCACCGGCGGTGCCCCGGGAGCACTGGGCCTCACGGCGTTCCTGGTGCCCGCCGACACCCCCGGCGTACGGGTCGGGCAGCGCCTGGACGCGCTCGCGCCCCGCTCCTTCGCCCACCTCGACTTCGAGGACTGCCGGGTGCCGGAGGACGCCGTACTGGGCAAGCCGGGCAAGGGTTTCGTCATCGCGATGGACCTGCTGGAACGCTTCCGGATGACGGTCGGCGCGGCGGCGCTCGGCTTCGCCCGGCGGGCCGCAGACACGGCCCTGGCCCGCGCCCGTACACGGTCGATCGGCGGCGCCAAACTGATCGACCTCCAGCTGACGCAGGCGTCGCTGGCGGACATGGACGTCCAGCTCAACGCGGCAGCCCTGCTGGTGGCGCGGGCCGCCTGGGAGGCCGACCGCGGCAGCCGCCGCTTCGCCCGGCACTCCAGCATCGCCAAGCTGTACGCCACCGAAGAGGCGCAGCGCATCGTCGACACGGCCGTCCAGCTGCTGGGCGCGTCGGGGGTGGTCAAGGACAGCGTCACCGAGCGCCTGTACCGGCAGATCCGCGCCCTGCGGATCTACGAGGGCACGTCCGAGGTCATGCGGCTGACCATCGCCGGCACGCTCGACCCGCGCCGCGCGGCCCGGGCAGCGCGCGACATCTGACCGGCCCGCCCCCCCACACCGTTCCACCGAGCAAGGAGTCCCACGGGTGACCACCCCCATCGAAGCGGTCCGGCTGCCGGACCCCTACGCCTACTACGCGACGTTGGCGGCCGAGCGTCCCTTCGCCTTCGACCCGGCCGTGGGCGCCTGGGTGGCGAGCGACGCCGCGGCGGTGCGCGCCGTGCTGACCTCTGGCGCGCTGCGCGTCCGGCCCGCCGCCGAGCCGGTGCCGGCCGGCCTGGTCGGCACCCCCGCCGGTGAGGTCTTCGGGTCCCTGGTGCGGATGACCGACGGCGCCCTCCAGCGGCGGCTGAAGGGGGTGGTCGTCGACGCGCTGGGCCGGGCCGACACCGCGCACGCCGCCCAGTTGGCCGCGGAGCGCACCCGCGCGTACCTGAAGGACGGCCGGCCGCCCTTCGAAGAGCTGATGTTCGGCGTGCCCGCGCAGGTGGTGGCGGCGCTGTGCGGGCTGGACGAGGGCGCGGACGCCGAAACGGCCCGGCTCATCGGCGACTTCGTCCAGTGCATCCCCGCCTCGGCCACGCCGGAGCAGCAGCGGGCGGCGGCGCTGGCGGCCGGCCGGCTCCAGGAGCTGCTGGGCCCCGGCATCGAGCGCGGCGCCGACGGCACGGGGCTCCTCGCCGAGCTGGTACGGGCCGCGCGGCGCGCCGACTGGCCGGAAACGGCGCCGCTGCTGGCCAACGCGGTCGGCTTCCTGTCCCAGACGTACGACGCCACGGCCGGCCTGATCGGCAACACCCTGCTGGCGCTGGCCCGTGAGGGGCAGCGGCCGACCGCTCCGGAAGCCTTCGTCCGGGAGGTCGTGCGGCACGACGCGCCGATCCAGAACACCCGCCGGTTCGCCGCCGAGGCGTTCCGGTACGGCGGCGCCGAGGTCGCGCCGGGCGAGCAGGTGCTGGTGGTACTGGCCGCCGCCAACCGCGACCCGGCGGCCAACCCCGACCCGCACGCCTTTCTGCCCGGCCGCCCGGACCCCGTGGTCTTCACCTTCGGCGCGGCCACCCACCGCTGTCCCGGGGAGGCCCTGGCGGTCGCCGTGACCTGCGGAGTCGTCGGCGAGCTGCTCGCCGCCGGCTTCGACCCGCCCGAGCTGCCGGCCGAGGTGACGTACCGGCCGCTGGCCAACGCCCGTATCCCGTGCCTGTAGGCGCAGATCGGTCCTGCAGGCGCGAACCGCTCCTGTAAGCCCGCCCCGCTCCCGCTGAACACTCCCGGCCCGGTCCCGACAGCACCGCCCGGGCGGTGCCCGCTGCCCTGTTCCAGCCATCCCGAAGAGGAAGTACCGCCTGATGCCGGACATGCCACGCCTGTGGATGCGTCACGAATCCCGCGCCAGTGAGCGCCGCGCGCCGCTCGTGCCCGAGGACGCCGCGAAGCTGGTGGACCAGGGTGTCGAGATCACCGTCGAGGAGTCGGCGCAGCGCGCCTTCCCGCTCGCCGACTACACGGCCGCCGGCTGCCGTACCGCGCCGGCGGGCAGCTGGCCCGAGGCGCCGGAGGACCACTACGTCCTGGGGCTGAAGGAGCTGCCCGTACGGCCGCACGCGCTGCGGCACCGGCACATCTACTTCGGCCACGCCTACAAGGGGCAGGCGGGCGCCACGGAGCTGCTCGGCCGGTTCACGGCGGGCGGCGGCGCGCTGCTGGACCTGGAGTACCTCACGGACGACGACGGCCGCCGGCTCGCGGCGTTCGGGTACTGGGCCGGTTACGTCGGTGCCGCGCTGGCCGTACTGCACCACCGGGGCCGGCTGGAGACGCCGCTGCGCCCGACGGACCGCCCCGGGCTGGACGCCCTGCTGGCGGCCGGGGACGGCGGGACCGCGCTGGTGATCGGTGCGCTGGGGCGCAGCGGGCGGGGCGCCTGCGACGCGCTGGAGGCGGCCGGCATCACACCGACCCGGTGGGACGTGGCGGAGACCCGCGCGCTGGACCGTGCGGCGCTGCTCGGCCACGACATCGTGGTCAACACCGTGCTGACCACGCGGCCCGTGCCGCCCTTCGTGACCCCCGCGGACCTGGACGAGCCCGGCCGCCGCACGGCGGTGATCTCGGACGTGACCTGCGACGTGACCTCGGAGTGCAACGTCCTGCCCGTCTACGACGAGGTCACCGACTGGGACCGGCCGGTCCGGCGGCTGCGGGACGGCGACCGGCCCGTCGACCTGATCGCCATCGACAACCTGCCCTCGCTGCTGCCCGCCGAGTCCAGCCGGGCCTTCTCGGCGGAGCTCGCCCCCCAGCTGGCGCAGCTGTCCGACACCGACCCGGCCTGGGCACGCGCGCTGCGCGTCTTCGAGGCCGCGGCCGGCCCCGACCACAAGGAGACCACCCATGTCCGCTAGCCGGCCGACCACCGACCGCACCGGGGTTGTCCCCGCGAGCGGCACCGTCCACTGGATCGGCACCGGCCTGTCCACCGGCGGCAGCGGCCTCGGCGCGCTGTGCGACCGGGTCGGGCGCGTGGTGCTGTGGGACCGCACCGCCGACCGCGCGGCCGCCCGGCTGGCCGCCCTGGGCCTGACCGGCCGGGCGGAGGTGCGCGCCCTGGACACGGGGGCCCTGGAGGCCGCCGTGGGCACGGGAGACGTGATCGTCTCCATGCTGCCCGCCACCGAGCACCCGCGGCTGCTGCGGCTGGCCCTGGACCGCCGGGCGCACTTCGCCTGTACCAGCTACGTCTCCGATGCCGTGGCCGAGCAGGCGGCGGCCGCCGCCGAGGCGGGCCTCGTCGTCCTGACCGAGGCCGGACTGGACCCGGGCATCGACCACTTGCTGGCCCACCGGCTGGTCGGGCGCGCCCGGGAGGCGGTCGGCGACACGGCCGAGTCGGTGGACTTCACCTCGTACTGCGGCGGCATACCGGCCGTCCCCAACGACTTCCGCTACCGGTTCAGCTGGGCGCCCTACGGAGTGCTGGCCGCCCTCGGCTCGCCCGCCCGCTACATGGACGAGGGCGCGGAGCGCACCGTCGCGCGCCCCTGGGAGGCCACCCGCGTCCACCGCCTGGACGACGCGGAGTTCGAGGTCTACCCCAACCGCGACAGCCTGCCCTTCATCGCCCAGTACGGCGTTCCGGACGGCTGGCGGCTGCGGACGTTCGTCCGCGGCACGCTGCGCAACGCGGGCTGGCGCGGCGCCTGGGAAGAGGTCTTCCGCACCGTGCGCGCCGGCGACGAGACCCGCACCAGGGCGCTGGCCAAGGAGCTGGCCGACCGCTACCCCACCACCGAGGCCGACCGCGACCGGGTCGTGCTCTCGGTCGCGCTCGACGTCCGGACGGCGGGCGGCGAGGGCTGGCGGGGCGCCGGTCTGATGGACCTGACCGGGGACGAGACCGAGAGCGCCATGGCCCGCTGCGTGTCCCTGCCGCTCGCCTTCGGCCTCACCCGGCTGCTGGCCGGCGCGCTGCCGGCCGGCCTGAACCGGGCCGCCGAGTCCGCCGAGGAGGCCGGCCGCTGGCTGGACTTCCTCGGCGACAACGGCCTGCGCATCACGTTCGACGAGACGCTCACGACATCACGGGGAGACCGCGCATGACCGAAACGACACCGGGCGGGAGAGCCCCCGAAGCCTTCGTCCTCACCGGCGCCTTCTGGGTGGTGTGCCGCAACCCGCGCTACCTCCAGGAGCTGTCCGCGCGGGGCCTGAAGGTGCTGCTCATCACCCCCGCGAGCTACCGCGAGACCGCGCGCACCTGCATGAAGGACCCGGATCACCCGGCCTCCCTCATCGACGACATCGCGTTCGTGGACGGCTCGCTCGACCAGGAGGGCTCGTTCATACCGGGCTTCATCGCCCGTGCCCGGGACTGGCGGCGGCAGTACACCGTCGTCGGCGCGTACGCGGTCGGCGAGACGCTGGTGGAGCCGACCGGTCTGCTCGGGGACGCCCTCGGCCTGCCGGGACCCGGGCTGCGCGCGACGCGGGCCTGCCGCAGCAAGTACCTCCAGCGCTGGTACCTGGACGCGTTCGGCCCGGCCTCGCTGGTCGTACCGCCCGGCGAGCGCGAGGAGACCGCCCTCGGCGGCCTGGCGTACCCGGTGGTGGCCAAGCCCGCGACGCGCCACTCCAGTTCGGGCGTGGTCACCGTCGCGGACGCCGCCGAGCTGCGGGAGCGGCTGGCGGACTACCCCGCGTACGAGACCGTGCTGGTCGAGCAGCAGGTCCAGGGGCAGGAGTACTCGGTGGAGAGCCTGGTGCAGGGCGGCGAGGTGATCTTCGCCTCCGTCACCAGGAAGGAGACCACCGAGTCGCACGCCCGCTCCTTCGTGGAGCTCGCGCACTCCGTGCCCAACGCCCGTACGCAGGAGGACGAGGCGCTGCTGGGTGCCAACCGGCGGCTGCTGGCGACCCTGGACTTCCGCGACGGGATCGCGCACGCCGAGTGGCGCGTCGGCGCCGACGGCCGCCCGTACCTGATGGAGATCGCGGCCCGCACCCCGGGCGACGGCCTGCTCGCGCTCTACCAGCTCGCCACCGGGCGGCCGCTGGAGCCGGAGATCGTCCGGATCGCGCTGGGCGAGCCGGCCTCCTACCCCGCGCCGCGGCGCTGGGCCCGCCAGGTCTACCTGGACCACGAGCCCGGCACGCTGGAGGACGTCACGGTCGACTGGCCGGGCGTCTCGCCGGTGTGGGTGGGCGACGGGGGGATGTGGCCGGAGCTCGCGCCGGGCGGCCCGGACGCGCCCCCGGCGCTGCGCGCGGTCCTGGTGCTCAAGGACAAGGGCGCCCCGTTGTCCCCGCTGACCAGCTCCGACGACCGCGCGGTGACCTTCCTCATCGACGCGCCGACCCCCGGGGAACTGGACGAGCTGGAGCGCCGGGTGCGCGCCGCGGTGACCCTGACGGTGCGGACGGCGGCCGGTCATGGCTCTTGAGACCCGGGCCGGCGAACGGGCCACGGTGTGGGGCACGTTCCGTGAGGCGCCGCTCGCGGTGAAGACCGTGCTCGCCGGGGTGCTGGTCAACCGCCTCAGCGGCTTCCTCAACATCTTCCTGGTCCTGTTCCTGACCGCCAAGGGCTACTCCGACGGCCATACCGTCATCGCCCTCGGCGTCTACGGAGCCGGCGCCGTCGTCGGCTCGCTGATCGGCGGCACGCTCGCGGACCGGATGGGCGTGCGCAACGCCACCGTGGTGTCCATGGGCAGCACCAGCGTGCTGACGGCCGCCCTGCTCTACCTGCCGGACTTCACCGCCCTGCTGGCGGCGATCGCGCTCGTCAGCCTCGGCGCACAGCTCTTCCGCCCGGCGTCGGCGACGCTGCTGGCGGAGCTGACGTCCGACCACCGGCAGGTCATGATCTTCGCGATGTACCGGTTCGGGCTCAACGTGGGGGCCACGGCCGCACCGCTGGTCGGCTACGGCCTCTACAACGCGGGCGGACACGAGTACACCTTGCTGTTCTGGGGCGAGGCCGCGATCGCCCTGCTGTACGCGGTCTTCGCCCGGGCCACGCTGCCCGCCCGCGCACAAAAGCCGGCCGCCACCGGTCCGAAGGACGGCGCGCGGCCCTCGGGCGGCTACCGCGCGGTGGTCCGCGACCGGCGCTACCTGCTGTACCTCGTCGCGGCCTTCTGCCACTCGGCCGTTTACATGCAGTACCTGTCGACGCTGCCGCTGTACATGAAGGACGCCGGGCTGGCGCTCTTCTGGTACACCTTCGCCGTCTCGCTCAACGGATTCATCGTCATCGCCTTCGAGTTGCTGATCACCAAGCTCTCCCAGGAGTGGCCGCTGAAGCTGACCGTCGGGCTGGGCTTCGCCCTCGTGGGCGCCGGGGTGGCCTTCTACGGGCTGCCGATCGGACCGGCCGCTGTCATCGTCGGCACGCTCATCTGGTCGCTCGGCGAGATCATCGGCGGTCCCGCGGTCTTCGCCTACCCCGCGAAGGCGGGCCCGGAGCACCTGCGGTCCCGGTACATCGGCAGCTTCCAGTTCATGTTCGGGCTGGGCACCGCCGTGGGCCCGATGCTCGGCAGCTGGCTCTTCCTGGAGCTCGGCGGGCTGGTCTGGCCGGCGGTCGCCGTCGGCTCGCTCCTCGCCACGGTGTTCGGCCTGATCGCCGTGCGCCGGCCGCCGTCGGCGGCGCCGCCGTCTGTCCCCGTAACGATGAGCCCCGCCTCCCAGGGGAGCGGTGACCGGCCGGAGGCACGTACGGCCGGCTCGCCGGTCTGACGCTCCACCTCCCCTGCGGCATTCCCCCTGTGACACGGACGCACGACCGTCCGTCCGGTCACGCACGACCCCCCACCTGCCCGATATCCCGCCACATCACACCTCATATCCGGCACGACTCGACCGGCAGACCGCCGGCATCCGCCTGAAGGAGAGATCTCATGGGGCACGCGACAAACCGGGCCGATTCCGCGCAGTACCACTGCGTAGGAGTGGGCGTGGGACCGGCCAACCTGAGCCTGGCGTCACTGCTGCACGGCCGCCCGGAGGTGCGCAACCTCTTCCTGGACCGGAAGGAGTCCTTCGGCTGGCACGACGACCAGCAGATACCCGGCACCACCTTGCAGGTGTCGATGTTCAAGGACCTCGTCAGCCTCTCCGATCCGAAGAGTCCGTTCTCCTTCCTGTCCTATCTGCACGACCAGGGACGGGTGTACCACTTCCTCAACGCCCAGTTCGCCGACGTACCGCGGCTGGAGTTCCGCAACTACCTGGCCTGGGCCAGCCGGCGCAACGAGAACGTGGTCTTCGGTGAGAGCGTCGAAGAGGTCGGCTTCGACGGCGTCTTCACCGTCCGTACCGACCGCCGCACCGTGACCGCCGAGAACATCGTCGTCGGCGTCGGCAGCCGGCCGTGGGTGCCGCCGCAGGGCCGCGGCCTGCTCGGCCCCACGCAGTTCCACGTCAACGACTACATGACCGCCGCACAGGGCCTGAAGGACAAGCGGGTCGTGGTGGTGGGCGGCGGCCAGTCCGGGGCCGAGGCGTTCCTCGACCTGATCTCCCGCTCGGACGGCGAACTGCCGCGCCGCGTCTCGTGGATCTCCCGGCGCCGCAACTACTTCCCGATCGACGACTCGCCCTTCACCAACGACTACTACATGCCGTCCCACTCCGACTATTTCTACGGCCTGCGGCCGGAGGCCCGGCAGGCGTTCAACGCGCAGCACATCCTCAGCAGCGACGGCATCTCCGAGTCGACACTGCGCGACATCTACCAGCGGATCTACGTCCACCGCTTCGTCCAGGGCAACCCCGACCTGGTCGGGCTGCACCCCAACCGCGAGGTCGTCGACGTGTCGGCGGCGGACGCGGGCGGCTGGGACATCGGCGTCCGGCACAACGACGAGCCCGGCGCCGTCGAGCACTTCGAAGCGGACGTCGTCGTCTGGGCCACCGGCTTCCGCCCGGCGCGCACGGACTTCCTCGACCCGATCGCCGGCCGGCTGGAGCGCCACGGCGACGAGCTGAGCATCGACGAGGACTTCGCGGTGCGCTGGGACGGCCCGGCCGACCGCAACATCTTCGTCCAGAACGCCGCCCGCGGTCAGCGCGGCCTCGCCGACCCCAACCTCAGCCTGAACGCCTGGCGCAGCCAGCGCATCGCCGACCGGCTGAGCGGGGTGCGCGGCGACGAGCAGCTGGCGTCGTTCATCGAGTGGTCGTCCAAGGCCGGCGCCAACGTCCCGTGGGGCGCGTGATGGCGCGGACCGACACCGACTTCGCGGTGGTCGGCGGCGGCGTGCTCGGCTGCCTGATCACCCGGGAGATCCTGGCCCGCACCCCGGACGCCTCCGTGGTCCTGCTGGAGCGGGACGCGGTCGGCAGCGGCGCCAGCCGCCGCTCGGCCGGCCTGCACTTCCCCCGCGGCTCCTCGGAGCGGGTCCGCGGGATGGCCGCGTACAGCCAGGGCCACTACGCGGCGCTCAAGGCCGCCCGCCCCGAACTGCCGGTGCACAGCCTGGACATGACGGTGATCGCGGACGCGTCGGACGAGGCACGGCTGCGCGAGACCTATCTGCCCGAGGCCAGGCTCCGGCCCGTCGCGGAGGTGGCCGGGGGGATCGCCCGGGTGCCCGCGGGCAAGGCCGCGTGGGAGGGCGACGGCTGCCAGTACGCGGACGTGCACGCCCTCACCCAGCTGCTGGCCCGCGACCTGCGCCGGACCGCGGAGTTCCGCGAGGGCGTCGCGGTCACCGGCCTGAGCGCGGGCCCCGACGCGGTGGAGCTGGCCCTCGGCACCGGCGACACCCTGACCGCCGGACACGTCGTCCTGGCCCCCGGCCCCTGGCTCGCGGCCCCCGCCTGGCGGGACCTCGTCGCGCCGCTCGGGGCACGGGTGAAGAAGATCGTGGCCCTGCACATCGAGGTACCGCCGGCCCCCGGCGACCGGGCGGTCGTCCTCCAGGACGAGGACGCCTTCCTGCTGCCGTACCACGAGCGCGGGCACTGGCTGTTCAGCTACACCTGCCAGGAGTGGGACGTCGCCCCGGACACCCTGCCCACCGGCGTCTCGGCCGCCGACCGGCGCGAGGCGCTGGACGTCCTGGCCCGCTACGCCCCCCAACTGGCCGACCGCTGCGTGTCGGGCCGCGTCTTCTGCGACGCCTACGGCCCCGCAATGCAGCCGCTGGTACGCCCGCTCACCGACGACGGGCGCGTGGTCTTCGCGGGAGCCGCCAACGGCTCCGGCTACCGGCTCGCCCCCGCCATCGCGGCGGAGACCGCCGGCCTTCTCCCCCTTCCCTCCCAGCGAAAGGACGCGGCGTGATCCTCCATACGTACGACGACACGGCCCTCCACGAGGCGTTCGGCATCGACATGAGCGACATCGACGGCCTGGGTGTGGGCGCGGGCTGGGGACGGGTCGCCCCCGGCCGCAGCTCGGACAGCCACCAGCACGACGAGACCGAGTTCTTCGTGATCGTCGCGGGCCGCGGCGAGTTCGTCGTCGACGGGCGGCGCCACCCGGCCGCACCCGGCACGGTGGCCCTCTTCGAGCCCTTCGAGTCCCACGTCCTGGAGAACACCGGCGACACCGACGTGGTCTTCCTGACGCAGTACTGGCGCGACCCGTCCCGCGCCCTGGCCTCGGCCGGGAACACGGCGCGCACGGCCTTCGGCGAGCGGCCGGTCTTCGTCTTCTCCACCCCGCCCACCCCCAACGGCGACCTGCACCTCGGGCACCTCTCGGGCCCGTACCTCGGCGCCGACGCCTACGTCCGCCACCAGCGGATGAACGGCACCAAGGCGTGGCACCTGACCGGCAGCGACGACTACCAGAGCTACGTACTGGGCGCCGCGCGCGCCGACGGCCGCGGGCCCGCGGAGACCGCCGCCCACTACAGCGCCGAGATCGCCCGGACGCTGGCCCTGATGGACATCGTCCCCGACCAGTTCACCGTCACCGACGACGACCCGTCCTACCGCCCGGGCCTGCAGGACTTCTTCTCCCGCGTGGTCTCCTCGGGCACGGTGCGGGTGACCGAGGCGGACGCGCTCTTCGACGCGGAGAGCGGGCAGTACCTCTACGAGGTGGACGTCAAGGGCGGCTGCCCGGCGTGCGGTGCGGGCACCAGCGGCAACATCTGCGAGGAGTGCGGCGAGCCGAACACCGTCACCGACCTGGTCGACCCGGCCTCCGCCCGCTCGGCCGCGACCCCGCGCAGCGCCCCGGTCGCCCGCTGGTCGCTGCCGCTGCACACCTTCCGCGAGCAGATCGCCGAGCACCACCGCCTGGGCCGCGTCCCGGCCCGGCTGCGCGAGCTGAGCGACCGGCTCTTCCGCCGCGCGAGCCTGGACATCCCCGTCAGCCACCCCTCCGACTGGGGCGTCCCGCCGGCCGAGAAGGACGTGACCGGACAGGTCATCTGGGTGTGGCCGGAGATGTCGTACGGCTTCCTGCACGGCATCCAGTCCCTCGGCGCGCGCCTGGGCGAGAAGTGGCGGGCGGCACAGCCGCAGCAGGACTGGAAGGTCGTCCACTTCTTCGGCTACGACAACAGCTTCTACCACTCGGTGCTCTACCCGGCCCTGTACCGGCTGGCCCACCCCGGGTGGACGCCGGACATCGACTACCACGTCAACGAGTTCTACCTGCTGGAGGGCAGCAAGTTCTCCACCAGCCGGCGCCACGCCATCTGGGGCAAGGAGATCCTCGGCCCTGACTCCGTCGACGCCGTCCGCTACTTCCTCGCGGCCACCCGCCCCGAGGGCCGGCGCACCAACTTCCAGCGCGCGGCGTACGAGACGACCCTCGACGAGACGCTGATCGGCACCTGGCAGAGCTGGCTGAACGACCTCGGGGCCCGGATCGGCAAGCGGTACGGCGGAGCGGCCCCGGACGCCGGTACCTGGACGCCGGAGCACTCCGCCTTCCTCGCCCGGCTCGGCGCCCGGCTCGCCGCGGTCACCGGCAGCCTCGGCTCCGAGGGCTTCTCGCTCAACCAGGCGGCCGCCGAACTGGACGGCATCGTCACGGACACCCTGCGCTTCTCCCGCCAGGAGGCGGTCCTCGCGGAGACCGCGGGCTGGGAGAGCGAGGCCCGGACCGCCATCGCCCTCGAACTGGCCGCGGCACGCCTCCTCGCGCACGCCGCAGCGCCCGTCATGCCCCGCTTCGCCGCGCGGCTCGCCGAGGCGCTCGGCCTGCCCGAGCCGGCCGTGTGGCCGCGCACCGTGGAGCTGGTCCCCCCGGAGAGCGGCATCCGCCTCGCCGACGCCGTCTTCTTCCGGCCGACCGCTCCCGCGCCCCGCCCCGCGCACGCCGGCCCGCAGCTGATGCCGTGGCTGACCGCGCTGATCCGCGCCGCGCTGCAGCTCCCGGAGGACGCGGTGGTGTGCGACAGCAACCTCAGCCAGCTGGGCACCAGTTCGCTGCAGGCCGTGACGCTGCAGTACCAGATCCTGGAGGCGCTCGACGTGGACGTCACCGTGGAGGAACTGCTCGGCAGCCACGACGTCAACGGCCTCGCCGCGCTGATCGAGGAGCGCGCCGACGAGGCCGCCCTCACCGCGCTGACCGAGGAGGGCGCCCGATGAACTACCGCGACGTCCTGCGCGAGATCGACAGCCGGGGCCTGTCCGTCTCCCTCTCCGGCGACGACCTGCGGCTCCAGGGCGGCCGCGAACGGATGGACCCCGACTTCATCGCGCTCGTCAAGAGCATGAAGGAGGAGCTGGTCGCGCACCTGGCCGAAGAGGAGCGGCACGGTCCGGGGTTCCCGCTGACCCCGCTCCAGCGGGCCTATCTGCTGGGCCGCAGCGGCATCTTCGAGATCGGCGACGTCTCCAGCCACGTCTACCACGAGTTCGAGGGCGTGTGGGACGTGGACCGGCTGGAGTCGGCCCTCGAAGCGGTCGTGGACGCGCACAGCGCGCTGCGCTCCCGCTTCGTCTCGGACGACCGGCAGGTCACCGAGTTCCGCCAGCACCGGCCGCGGATCAGCCGCCTGGACCTGCGCGGCGAGAGCCCCGAGGAACAGGACCGGATCCGCGCCGCGCTGCGCGAGGAGCGCTCGCACCGGGTGCTGGCCGCCGATCAAGTACCGCTGATCGCCGCGGACGTGACGGTCCTCGCCGACGACCGCATGGTGCTGCACGTCAGCCACGACGGGCTGGTCATGGACGGGATCAGCATGTTCCTGTTCTTCCGCGCCTGGTGGCGGCAGTACCGCGACGGCACCGACGACGACGCGCCGGACGAGCTGCCGTACGAGGAGTACGTGGCGGCCCTGCAGGCCGGGCGGGAGCGGGCACCGGCCCGCCGCTCGCGCGAGTACTGGCTCGGACGCGTCGACGACCTCGCGCCCCACCCGGACCTGCCGCTCGCCACCAGCCCGTCCGCGCTGACCGCCACCCGCTTCTCACAGCGCCAGGTGCGGCTGGACGAGCGGGCCTGGACGGCGCTGAAGGAGCGGGCCGCGTTCGCCGGACTGACGCCGTCGGCCCTGCTGCTCGCGGCGTACGCCGAAACGCTCTCCGTCTGGGGTGCGGGGCCGCGCTTCACCCTCACCACCACCGTGGCCAACCGGCCGCCCATCCACCCGCGGGTCTTCGAGGCGATCGGCAACTTCTCGGACACGATGCTGGTCGAGGCGGAGATCGACCGCTCCCGCACCTTCGAGGAGCGGGCCCGGGCGCTGCAGGCCCGGCTCCGCAGCGACCTGGACCACCGGCACTTCTCCGGCGGCGACGTCATGCAGGAACTGGCGCGCCGGCGCGGCGGCGTGACGGGCGCCCGGATGCCCTTCACGTTCAACAGCGCCATCGGCCACGTCGACGCCGAGGTCGACGGCTCCGCGCTGGAGCTGTTCGGCCCGGAGGTCTTCAGCGTCAGCCAGACCCCGCAGGTGTGGCTGAACGCCTTCGCCATGGAGCAGCACGGCGGCCTCGTCGTCCAGCTCGACGGGATCGACGAGCTGTTCCCCGAGGGTCTGCTGGACGACGTCGCCCAGGGGTACGGCGCGCTGCTCGACACGCTGTCCGGCGAGGCCGCCTGGCAGCGCCACACCTTCGATCTGCTGCCCGCCGCCCAGCGCGAGCGGCGCCGCGCGGCCAACGACACGGCCGTACCGCTGCCGGAGGAACTGCTGGGCGACGCCTTCGCCGCCCAGGCCGAGCGCACGCCGGACGCCCCCGCGATCCTCACCTCGGACACGCGGATCAGCTACGGCGAACTCCTGCGCCGCGCGGCCGCGGCGGCACAGTGGCTGCGGGAGCGGGGCGTCGGCAGGGACGAGCTGGTCGGTCTGGTGATGGGCCGCGGGCCCGAGCAGATCGTCGGCATCCTCGCCACCGTCCTCGCCGGGGCCGCCTACCTGCCCGTCGACGGGGCACTGCCCGCCGAGCGGCAGCGCTACATGCTGCGCGACGGCCGGGTCCGCCAGGTACTCACCAACCTCGACTGGCAGGACCAAAGCGGCGAACGGGAGGTACTCCGCCTCGATGTGACGGTACCTCAGAAAACGACGACGGCACCGGTCGAGCTCCCCGCCCGGCTGCCCGGCGCCTCCCCCGACGACCTCGCGTACGTGCTCTACACCTCCGGTACGACCGGCGCGCCCAAGGGCGTCATGGTCAGCCACCGCAACGTCGCGAACGTCGTCGCCGACTGTCACAAGCGCTTCGACATCACCCCGGACGACCGATTCTTCGCCATCAGCGCGTTCAACTTCGACCTGTCGGTGTGGGACGTCTTCGGCGCGCTGTCCGCCGGGGCCGCGCTGGTGATGCCCGACCGGGACCGGTCCGTGGACCCCGCCCACTGGCTCGACCTGTGCCGGAGCGCCGGGGTGACCGTGTGGAACTCCGTTCCCGCCATCGTCTCGATGCTGCACGACCAGGCGGTCGCCGACGAGGTGGTGCCGCCCGCGCTGCGCCTGGTGATGATGAGCGGCGACCGCATCCCGCCGGCGCTGCCGGCCGCGCTGCGCCGCCTGAAGCCCGGCCTCGACGTCGTCTCGCTCGGCGGCCCGACCGAGACGACGATCTGGAACATCCTGCACCCGGTCGCCCCGGAGGAGGACGGCAGCCGGTCCATCCCGTACGGCCGGCCCAACGCCAACAACCGCGCGTACGTCCTGGACCGGGACGGGCTGGACGCCCCCGACTGGGTGACCGGCGAGATCTGCGCGGCGGGCACCGGGCTGGCGCGTGGCTACTGGGGCGACGAGGAGCGCACCGCCGAGCGGTTCGGGTACGACCCGCGGCGCAACGAACGCCTCTACCGCACCGGTGACCTGGGCCGTTATCTGCCCGACGGCAGCATCGCGATCCTCGGCCGCAGCGACTTCCAGATCAAGGTCAACGGCTACCGCATCGAGGCCGGCGAGGTCGAGACGCGGCTGGTCGCCCTGGACTCCGTGGCCAAGGCCGTGGTCGCCAGCCGGCCCGGCGCGCGGGGCGACCGCCTGGTGGCCCATCTCGTACCGAGCGGGGAAGCCCGGCCCACCGAGGCCGAGCTGCGCGACGCCCTCCGCCGCGACCTGCCCGACTACATGGTCCCCACGGCCGTTCTGTGGCACGGTGACCTGCCGCTCACCAAGAACGGCAAGGTGGACCGGGGCAAGCTCGCCGAGACCGCCGTCGAGGAGGCGGCACCGGCCGCGGAGACCCCGCGCGGCGGTGGCGAACCCACCACGGACACCGAGAAGGCGCTGGTGGAGATCTGGTCCACGGTGCTGCGCGGGGCCCGGGTCGGCGTCCACGACAGCCTGCGGGCGCTCGGCGGCGACTCGATCACGGCGGCCCGCATTCTCACCGCCGTACGCAAGCGGTTCGGGGTCACCATCCCCCTCGACGTGCTGGCCGACCTGGACACCGTCGCCGCAATGGCCACGGCCCTGACACCGGAAGAGGAGCAGGCACGGTGACCGACCACTCCTTCATCAACCACATCGTCACCACCGCGCCGCTCGGCGGCCGGATCTCCTTCTCCCGCCTGGACGGTACGGAGTCCCTCGGCCTGCCGGAGCTGTACGAGCGGGCCGGCCGGCTGGCGCGCCGGCTGCAGGCGCGCGGCATCGGCCCGGGCGACCGGATCGGCATCCTGGCCGCCAACAGCCTGGAGTGGGTGCTGCTGGACCTCGCGGCGCTGCTCCTGAAGGCGGAGACCGCCGGACTGGAGCCCGGCAAGTTCGCGCCCTCGGCGGAGCTGATGGCGCGCTACGGCCTCACGCTGCTCTTCACCGACCAGCACACGGACGCCCCCGGCGCCGTGCCGGTCGGCGAGGTCCGGGCGCTCGCGGAGGAGCCGGCGGGCCCGGAGGAGGACACCGCGCTGCCCGCGGTCCACTGGGCACCGCGGGACGTGACGACCATCAAGTTCACCTCCGGCAGCACCGGCACTCCCAAGGGGCTCGGCGCGACCGTCGGCTCCATCGACAGCTCGCTGGCCGCGGTGCAGGAGATCTTCGAACACAAGCCGGGGGACGACCTGTTCGTCTTCCTGCCGCTCTCGCTGCTCCAGCAGCGCTACTGGGTCTACTCGGCGCTGGTGCACGGCCACGACGTCACCATCAGCACCTACGAGGCGGCCTTCGCGGCGCTGCGCCGCGTCAGGCCCACCGTCGTCATGGGCGTGCCGGCCTTCTACGAGACGGCCAAGCGCCAGGTGGAGTCCCGGCTGCGCCGCTCCGGCGGGACGGCCGGGGAGGCGGCCCGCCACCTGTTCGGGGACCGGATCCGCTACCTGTGGACCGGTTCCGCACCCGCCGACGCGGCGATGCTCCGCTTCTTCCACGACGCCGGGCTGCCCATCTATGAGGGCTACGGGCTCAACGAAACCTGCATCGTCACCAAGAACCACCCCGGCGCCCACCGCGTCGGCAGCGTCGGCAAGGTACTGCGCGGCAAGGAAGTACTGGTGGACGAGGACGGGACCGTCCGCGTGCGCAGCGACCACCCGGTCAACTACGGTTACGCGTATGCCGAACCGGGCGCTTCGGAGCGGATGTTCGCCCCGGACGGCACCGTACGGACCGGCGACCTCGGCCATCTCGACGAGGACGGCTTCCTCTTCATCCGCGGCCGCGCCGACGACGTCATCGTCCTGGACAACGGGAAGAAGATCGTCGTCCGGCCGATCGAGGAGCACATGAGGACCAGCCCGGCGGTCGCCGAGTGCGTCCTGTTCTGCCCCGCGCAGACCGACCTGGTCGCCGTCGTCTCCCCGGCCGCCGTGCCCGCCGACACCGAGGCCATCGCGGCCCAGCTCGCCCTCACCAACGCCGCCCGCACGGCGGACGAGCGGATCAGCCGGGTCGTGGTCGCCGACGCGCCCTTCAGCATCGACAACGGCCTGCTGACGTCCCAGTACAAGCCCAAGCGCAAGCAGATCCTCGCCACTTACCACTCCGGCATCCACGACAGTAAGGAAGGCATTCATGCGGCCTGACATGGAGAGCGCGGCCAGGGAATCCCTCTCCGCGGTACTGGACCCCGAAGTCGCCCCCGAGGACCTCGACCTCGACGCGGACATGGCCGGCTCCTACGGCCTGACCTCGCTCAACAAGGTCCTTTTTCTGACCGAGGTGTGCGAGGCGACCGACGTCGACCTCGCCCACTTCACCGAGCACGACCTCGCCGAGATGCGCACCCTGCGCAGCGTCGCCGAGTCCCTGTCCCGACTCACGAAGAAGGTGGCCTGACCATGACCTGGAACGAGAGCGCCGCGGTGGTCCTGGAGAACGCGCACGTCCTGCTGCGACCGGTCACCGAGGCCGACCGCGAGGCCGTGCGGGCCGTCGCGATGGACCCCGACATCTGGCGGTACTTCGTGTCGGCCGTCGAGACCGACGCGGACTTCGAGAAGTTCTTCGACACCTGCCTGGCCGACCAGGAGGCAGGCCGCCGCGTCGTCCACATCATCACCGACAAGTCCACCGGCCGGGTCGCCGGCAGCATGAGCTACGGCAACATGGCCGAGGCCGACGCGCGGCTGGAGATCGGCTGGTCCTGGCTGGGCCGCGACTTCCGGGGCCAGGGCATCAACCGCTGGGCGAAGTACCTGCTCCTGGAGCACGCCTTCGAGCAGCTGGGCGCCGAGCGCGTGGAGTTCAAGACCGACATCCTCAACACGCAGGCGCGCCGCGGGCTGCGCAACATCGGCGCCGTGGAGGAGGGCACCCTGCGCAGCTTCAACTTCATGCCCGGCGGGCGCCGCCGCGACGCGATCTTCTACAGCGTCCTGCGCGCCGAGTGGCCCCGCGTGAAGGACGAGCTCGCCACCAAGCCGAAGGTCGCCCAGCTGGACGCCGTCGGATGACCACGGGCGCGGGCATTCCCTTCATCCGCGCGTCGGGCGGCCCCTTCGCCGCCGGGCGGGCCCATGGTGAGGCCCTCGCCGGTCCGTTGCGTGCCTTCCTCGACGACTCGCTCTCCCGGCTGAACAAGGTCATGCCGGAGCCGGTCTCGCTGGACGGGCTGCTGCCGTCGATCGCCGCCTACCGGGCGGCGGTCACGGCGGCCACGCCGGAACTGGCCGAGGAGGTCGCGGGGCTCGCGGCCGGCGCCGGGATCACGCCGGACGAGGCATGGCTGCTCCAGCTGCGCCGGGAGATCATGGGCTACCGCAAGGTGCCCACGGCGGGCGACTGCACGACCTACGCCCGCACCGGCGCGGCCGGCCCCGTCCTCGCGCAGACCGTCGACCTCAACGGCAACCTCGACGACCACCTCGGCGTGCTGGAGGTCGCCCGCACCGGGTCGCCGCGCCGCTCGCTCGTCCTCAGCTTCGGCGGCCTGCTCGGCTACCTGGGGCTGAACAGCGACGGCCTGGCGGTCGGGCTCAACCTGGTACTGGGCGGCGACTGGCGCCCCGGAGTACCGCCCTACCTCGCCATCCGGCATCTGCTGGACACGGCACGGGACGTCACCCAGGCCCTGGAGATCCTGCGCGGCCTGCCCCTGGCGAGCTCCCGGACGCTCGTCCTGTGCGACCGGGAACGGGCGGCCGTGGTGGAGATCCTGGGCGACGAGCTACGGGTCACGGAGGCGGCGGAGACGGTGCACACCGGCCAGGTGGAGACGGTGCACACCAATCACTTCCTGCACCCGGACTTCGTGCCGTTCGACGAGATCAACGTCTTCGCCCGCAACTCGTCCGTGCGCCGGCTGAAGGCGGCCACCGCCGGGCTCGCCGAACTGCCCCCGGGGTGCGGCGCCGAGGACCACTTCGGGCTGCTGTCGCAGCCACCGGTGTGCGTACCGGACCGGGGTGACATCCGCGCCGAACGCACCGTCGCCGCTGTGGTGATGCTGCCGTCCCGCGGCGAACTGCACGTCCGGCCGGGCGATCCGTCGCTCTCCGCTACGCAGGTCTTCAGGTTGTAGCGGTGGACGTGTGGCTTGTGGATCTGGACGGTGGGGGTGACTTGGAGGCGCGTCCCACGGAGGCGGAGAGACGGCGGGCCGCGGCCTTCACGGACGCGGCCCCGGCCCGGCGCTTCCTCCGCTCCCGGCGGGCGGTGCGCGACCTGCTGGGCCGGCGGCTGGGGATCTCCCCGGCAGGCCTGCGCGTCGCGTACACGCCGTCCGGCAAGCCGTATCTGCCGGACCACCGGGAGCAGCACATCAGCTGGTCGCGGTCCGGGCGCCTGCTGCTCGTCGGCGCGGACGACCGCGGGCCCGTAGGCGTGGACATCGAGCGGCTGCGGCCCGTCCCCGCAGCGCTGGACGTGCTCGCCGCGGTGTACCCGGCCCTGCCGGCCACGGCCGACCCCGCGGCGTTCCTCCCGGCCTGGACGCTGCTGGAGGCCGCCGTGAAGGCGACCGGGCGCGGCCTGGCCCGGGGCGCCGCGGAGGTCGGCCTCGCCCTCGGCCCCGGGGGCACGGTCGCCCTGCGCGGCATCTCCGGCCACGGGCCGGGTGCCTGGTACGGCCGTACGGAACTACTGCCGTCGCGCAACGGCCTCCCCGCGGCGATGACGGCCGTCGTCACCCGGGGCGCTGCCGGCCGGTCCCTCATCGACGCGCCGAGGAACGAGGAGAAATGACCGCAGAACCAGAAGCCGGCAGTGTCCGCTCCGGACGGCTCCGCCTGCACGTCATCGCCCTGAACGTCGGCGCCGCCGAGCTGACCGCCGCCGTCTCGCGGGTACTGACCGGCCGGGCCGTGCGGCACGCAGGCGTCAGCGCCGAGGTGACCGACGCGTGGGACGGCCCGGAACTCCGGCTGTCGTGCGAGGACGTGCGGGGCGTGGCCCCGGGGGCCGGGCGGCTCTTGAGGGAGATCGCCACGGCGGCGGGCGCGGGGCCGGAGGCCGATGCGGAGGCCGGTGCGGGGGCCGGTGCGGAGTTCGGTCCTCACGCCGCCCCGGAGGAGGCCCGCATCGCGTACCGCGCGTGGCAGGCCCTCATGGCGCACTGGCGAGTCGCCGACGGCGCACGCGCGGAGATCACGGCCCCAGGCCTCCTGTCTCCCACAGGCGCCCCCGACGAGCCGGTCGATCCGATCTTCGTCTTCGACCACGTAGGCCCTCCGGTGCCACCACCCGGCTGGCGGCTGCGCTCCTGGTACGCGCCGGACATAGGCGTCTACCACTTCTCGGTACCGCCCTCGGCGTCCGGGCCCCGCCTGAAAGTCGCCTCACCCCGCCCCGCGGAGCGGAAACGGACCGCCGAGCTGCTCCGCACCTGGCAGGCCGTGACCGCGGAACTGGCCGCCTCCCCCGGCCTGCCCCTCACCGCACTGCACGTTCCACCGCGGAGGCTCGTCCTAGGGGACTGAGGGCCGTGCCGCCCTCGGGCCGCGGTCCCGTGCCGCGTTCTCGCCGGCCGCCGGTTCGCCCGTTGTCAGTGGGATGCGCTTGCATGGACTCATGGACGACACGAACGACGGAACCCTGCGGCAGGCGGCCGACGCGGTGCTGGCCCGCCTCGTCGGCGCCCCGGCGGGAGCGGCCCGGCTGCGCGAGGACCAGTGGCGGGCGATCGAGGCGCTGGTCGCCGAGCACCGCCGGGCGCTGGTGGTGCAGCGCACGGGCTGGGGCAAGTCGGCCGTGTACTTCGTCGCGACCGCCCTGCTGCGGCAGCGCGGCAGCGGCCCGACGGTGATCGTCTCGCCGCTGCTGGCACTGATGCGCAACCAGGTGGAGGCGGCCGCGCGGGCGGGCATCCGCGCGCGCACGATCAACTCCGCCAACACCGAGGAGTGGGACACCGTGCAGGCCGAGGTGGCGGCCGGCGAGGTGGACGTGCTGCTGGTCAGCCCGGAGCGGCTGAACAACCCGGACTTCCGCGACCAGGTGCTGCCCAAGCTCGCCGCGGCGACCGGCCTGCTGGTGGTGGACGAGGCGCACTGCATCTCGGACTGGGGTCACGACTTCCGGCCCGACTACCGCCGGCTGCGCACGATGCTCGCCGACCTGCCGCCCGGCGTGCCCGTACTGGCCACGACGGCGACGGCCAACGCCCGGGTGACGGCCGACGTGGCCGAGCAGCTCGGCACCGGCGGCGGCACGGACGCGCTGGTCCTGCGCGGCCCGCTGGACCGGGAGAGCCTGAGCCTCGGCGTGCTCCGGCTGCCGGACGCCGCGCACCGCATGGCCTGGCTCGCCGAGCACCTGAACGACCTGCCGGGCTCCGGGATCATCTACACCCTCACGGTGGCCGCCGCCGAGGAGGTCACGGCCTTCCTGCGGCAGTGCGGGCACACGGTCGCGTCGTACACGGGCAAGACCGAGAACGCCGACCGTCAGCAGGCCGAAGAGGACCTGCTCGGCAACCGCGTCAAGGCGCTGGTCGCCACCTCGGCGCTCGGCATGGGCTTCGACAAGCCCGACCTCGGCTTCGTCGTCCACCTCGGCTCGCCCTCCTCCCCCATCGCCTACTACCAGCAGGTGGGCCGCGCCGGCCGCGGTGTGGAGCACGCCGAGGTCCTGCTGCTGCCCGGCCGGGAGGACGAGGCGATCTGGTCGTACTTCGCCTCCCTCGCCTTCCCGTCCGAGGAGCTGGTCCGGCGGACGATCGACGTGCTCGCCGGTTCGGAACGGCCGCTGTCGCTGCCCGCGCTGGAGCCCCTGGTGGAGCTGCGCCGCTCCCGCCTGGAGACGATGCTCAAGGTCCTGGACGTGGACGGCGCGGTCCGGCGGGTCAAGGGCGGCTGGACCGCCACGGGGCAGCCGTGGACGTACGACGCGGAGCGGTACGCCTGGGTGGCGAAGCAGCGCGAGGCCGAGCAGCAGGCGATGCGCGAGTACGCCACGACGGACGGCTGCCGGATGGAGTTCCTGCAGCGGCAGCTGGACGACGAGGGCGCGGCGCCGTGCGGCCGCTGCGACAACTGCGCGGGGCCGCGCTTCACCGCCGAGGTCTCCCCCGCCGCGCTGGACGCGGCGCGCGGCGAGCTGGGCCGCGCGGGCGTCGTCGTGGAGCCGCGCCGGATGTGGCCGACGGGGCTGCCCGCCATCGGTGTGGACCTCAAGGGACGCATCCCGGCGGGTGAGCAGGCGGGTGCGGGGCGGGCCCTCGGCCGGCTCTCGGACATCGGCTGGGGCAACCGGCTGCGCCCGCTCCTGACCCCGCAGGCCCCGGACGGCCCGGTGCCCGCCGACGTGCTCGACGCCGTGGTCGGGGTGCTGGCCGACTGGGCGAAGGGGCCGGGCGGCTGGGCGAGCGGCGGCCCGGAGGCGCCCGCCCGCCCGGTGGGCGTCGTCACCATGGCGTCCCACACGCGGCCCCAGCTGGTCCAGTCCCTCGGTGCCCGGGTCGCCGAGATCGGCCGGATGCCGCTGCTGGGGTCGATCGCGTACGCGGCGGGCGCTGACGAGACGCACCTGCCGCGGTCCAACAGCGCGCAGCGGCTGCGCGCGCTCGACGGGGCGCTGACGGTGCCGCCGCAGCTGGCCGAGGCGTTGCGCGCCGCGGACGGCCCGGTGCTCCTGGTGGACGACGCGACCGAGACCGGCTGGACCCTCGCGGTCGCCGCCCGACTGCTCCGCCGGGCGGGGGCGGGGGGTGTGCTGCCGCTGGTGCTGGCGGTACAGAGCTGATCGCGCGGCCGGCGGGGGCGGCCGGCCGGCGTGCCCGTTTCAGGAGCGGCCGGCGGCCCGGAGCGCGCGTCGGAGCGCGCTCAACGGGCCGTGCGGCGCCCGGAGTCGGGGGCGCGCCGGGCGGGGCGGAAGCGGGAGGGGGTTTCCGCTGGTCCGCACCGTACGGGGCGGACCCGTGCGGCGGGACGCGCTTCGGCGGGCGGCTGAGCGGGAAGGAAAAAGACGACGCACCCATCGATTCCGAACGCCGCGGCGAATTGCTCATTGCCGCAAGCGTGTACGACCGCGAGAATCGTAGTGCTTCCCCATTCCAGCCGTCCGCGGCTCAGCAGGGGTGTGTTGTGGTGCGACGCCGCGCCCGGCCGCCCCGGCTTCCGTCGCGTCGACGAAGGGAGGACCGTGACCTTCGGCATCACTCCGCCCCTGACCGCGTCCCAGCCCTCCTCCACCGCGTCGGCCGCCAGGCTGAGCCGGATGCTGGAGCCCTCCGAGTGGGCCTCGGCGGGAATTCCCTTGCTGCGCAGCCCTCGTGAGGTCGTCACCGGCCTCCACGACCGGCATCTGCCCGGCCCGTCCACCGCCGTGGTCGCGGTGCTCGATCCGGAGGAGCGGGTGACGGCCAGCGCGTCCTTCGTGCTGCGTACGGACGCGCCCGACGGCTGGGACTTCCGTAACGCACTGCTGACGCAGCTGCGCCGGGTGGTCCCGCACGATCTGCGGCTGCGCGCACCGGTGCGGACGGCCGTGCTGCTGTACTGCCGCGACGGTGAGCCGCTGTGGACGGAGGCGGACGGCGCGTGGATGTGGGGGCTGCGGGACGCCTGCACCTTGCACGGGCTGCGCTGCGGCGCGTACATCACGCTGACGCGCGACGGCTGGCAGGTGCTCGGGGAAGGCCGCGGCGGGCGCCGGCCGTACACCGGCGCGCGGCCGGAGCGTCCTCAGCTGTCGGACGCGGCCCGCGAGAGGCACAACGGCGGCATGGCCGCGGGCCCGCCGCGGCGTACGGGCGGCGGAGCACCGGAGGCACACCGCCGCACGGCGGCCCGCTGACCGGCACGGAGACGCCCGCGCGCGGCGGTACGGAAACGCCGGCGCGAGCGGTACGGAGTGAGCCCGGCGGCCGTGATGGCCGGACCGGGCCCCTCCGAGCCGGCTCGCTTACGCCGACGCCCCGATGAGGGCGTTGATCCGCTGCGGGTCGCCACAGACGATCAGCAGGGCACCGGCCCGGGCCATGGCGGCGGGCAGCGCCTTGGCGACGGTCTCGTCCGAGCCGCCGTTGACCGCGACGACCACCACGGGGCGGCCGGCGGCGCGCTCGGCGGTGGCGTCCGCGTAGAACACGTCGTCCGCGGCGTCGTGCTGCGCCCAGTAGGACGCCTCGCCGAAGGACAGCTCGTGCGCGGCCCAGGGGTGCCGGTCGCCGGTGGTGAGGACCAGCACCTCACTCGGCGCGCGGCCGGAGTCCAGGAGCAGGTCGACCGCCTCGTCGGCGGCGTCCACGGCGCCGTCGGCCGGCGCGGGGATCAGCTGCAGCTGAGCTTCGGAGGCGGTGCCGGCACCGGCCGCCGCGGACGGCTTGGGAGCCGTGCGCTGTGCGGGCGGGGTGGGAGCCGGTCCGCGGGACGGGCCGGGCTTGCCGGGGCGGGCGCTGGACGCGGGGGCGCCGCGCGGAGGCGCGGGGCGGGGGCCGGGACCAGGTACGGGACGGGGGGTCGACGCGGTGCGGCCGGCGGCCGGAGTTGCGCGGGGACCCGGGACACTCTCGTGAATCTGAGGCTCCTCGGGGATGAGAGGCATGAAGTGATGTCTATCAAACGTAGGTACGGGACATGTCAGCGGGTACCGGATTCACATCCGTACCGCTCAGAAGTCGAAGCCGAGTTGGCCACCGGCCTCCAGAGCGGCTGATTCTGGGGTGAGGCGCACCTTCTTCAGGTGCTGCCAGCGGGGCAGCGCGTCCATGTAGGACCACGACACCCGGTGGTACGGGGTCGGGCCCCACTCCTCCAGGGCCGCGCGGTGCACCGGCGAGGGGTAACCGGCGTTGTCCGCGAAGCCGAAGTGCTCGTGTTCCAGGCCCAGTTCGGCCATCATCGCGTCGCGCCGCACCTTCGCCAACACCGAGGCGGCGGCGACGGCGACACAGGACTGGTCGCCCTTGATGACCGTACGGACCCTCCAAGGGGCACCGAGGTAGTCGTGCTTGCCGTCGAGGATGACCGCGTCGGGCCGGACCGGAAGGGCTTCCAGCGCACGGACGGCGGCCAGCCGGAGAGCGGCGGTCATGCCCAGTTCGTCGATCTCCTCGGGGCCGGCATGGCCGAGGGCGTGACAGGTGACCCAGTCGCTGAGTACGGCGGCGAGTTCGTCGCGGCGCTTGGGGGTCAGCAGCTTGGAGTCGGTGAGTCCGGCGGGCGGGCGGCGCAGTCCGGTCACGGCGGCGCAGACGCTCACCGGGCCGGCCCAGGCTCCGCGCCCGACCTCGTCCACTCCTGCGATGATCTTGGCGCCCGTCGTGGCGCGCAGCGATCGCTCGACGGTGTGAGTAGGGGGCTCGTAGGGCATGGCGCCAGACAGAGTACGCCCCCGCCCACCACCACTTCGCACCGCGGGTACCCCTCGCCCGTTTCCCCCCGCCCAGCCGACGTCATCACGCCCCGGAACAGAGCCCTGAGCACCGTCCGGAAGGTGACGCGCGGATCCTCCGAACCGCGCCCCCTGAGACGTGGTGCTACGCATGCTCCCGACCTTCACCGAGCAACCGAACGCTTCAAGCCCAGCAACGCCCCGAAGGACCCACCACCAAGGCTACGCCCCACACCCCCAGGCAGGCCGAGACGCCCAGCCAACGCCGCACCCGCCACCAGACAACACATCTCAGGCAACGCGCCGCACGCCCCCGGCCACGCGCCTCCCAGCCGGCCGGCTCAAGCGACGCCGCGCGCCTCCCGGCGGCCGGCCCGAGCGACGCCGCACGCCTCCCGGCGGCAGGCCCTCAGGCCACGCCGCTCGGTGTCCAGGGCGGGAGGTCCTCCGTGCCGGCCAGCCACTCCTCCGGGGGCGCGCCCTCCGGGCCCGCCGCGACGATGGCGCCGACGATCGCGCACGTGGTGTCCACGTCACCACCCGCCCGGACGGTGGTCCAGAACGCCTGCTCGTAGTTGCCCAGGTTGCGGGCGGCGGCCCACAGCGTGAACGGCACGGTGTCGTGGGCGGTGGTCCGCCGGCCGCAGCCGAGCACCGCGGCGACCGTGCTCGCGTCGGCGTAGTCGAGCATGTCGCGGGCACGGCGCAGCCCCGCCTGGACCGCGCTGCGCGGGATGAGCTCCATGACGCCGTCCAGCAGCGCCTCCGGGCCGGTGGTGCGGTCCGGCGCGGCGACGAGCGCGGCGGCGGCCGCGACCGCCATCGCCCCGACGACCGCCTCGCGGTGCTGGTGCGTGACGTACGCGGAGATCTCCGCCTGGTGCGTGGCCTGCTCGGGATCGTCGGCGTACCAGGCACCCAACGGGGCGATGCGCATGGCGGCACCGTTGCCCCATGAGCCCTGCCCCTTGAAGAGCGCCGAGGCCAGCTCGCGCCAGTCCCGCCCCTCCCGCACCTGACGGAGCAGGCGGTCCACGGCGGGACCGTAGGCACGGTCGACGTCGTGGTGCTCCGCGAAGGAGCGGGCGAGCGCGTCCTGGTCGATGCGGCCGTGCTCGGTCAGTACGGCCAGCACGGAAGCGGCCATCTCGGTGTCGTCGGTCCACCGCCAGGGCGCCGACGGCAGGGCGCGGCTCTTGAGCGCGGGGTAGTTGGCGGGCACGAAGAACTGGGATCCCAGGGCATCGCCCACGGCGAGCCCCCGCAGGCTCTCCAGGGCCCGCGCGAAGCGCTGTGCGTCACTGTCACGGTGATCGGCGGTCATCGGGTGAACTCTAACCGGTGACCCCGTAGGACTGCGGTGTACACCAGCTCTCGAACGGCCGGTCAAGGCGGTACCGCCCGTCCGGACCGAGCAGCAGAGTGCGGTGATCGGCGTTGTGGGGATTGGACAGTGATTCGAATTCGGCGACGGTCCAGTGGAACCACCTCATACAGAACAACCGCATGGTCAGTCCGTGCGTGACGATCAGAACGTTCGGCGGATGGTCGGGTGCCTCGAAGCTGCGCCACAGGCTCTCCAGGAACGCGCCCACCCGGTCGTAGACGTCCGCACCCGACTCGCCCTGGGCGAAGCGGTAGAAGAAGTGGCCGTAGGCGTCGCGGTACGCCTTCTGGAGCCGTACGTCGTCCCGGTCCTGCCAGTTCCCCCAGTCCTGCTCGCGCAGCCGCGGCTCCTCGCGCACCCGGACCCGCTCCTTGTCCAGGCCGAGCGCCTGGAACGTCTGGTGCGTGCGGCGGTACGGAGAGACGTACGCGGATATTCGCTCGTCGCCGAACATCGTCCGCAGC
Organism: Streptomyces sp. NPDC026301; assembly: GCF_055567935.1. Lineage (NCBI taxonomy): Bacteria > Bacillati > Actinomycetota > Actinomycetes > Kitasatosporales > Streptomycetaceae > Streptomyces > Streptomyces sp. NPDC026301. The sequence continues at coordinate 140,331 of NZ_JBVHPN010000015.1, forward strand.
TGCGCACCGGCCTCCTCGGCCTGCTTGACGCCGCGCTCCGTCAGACTCAGGGCGTGATCCGGCTCCCGCTCGTACACCGTGTCATCGATATTTCCGTCGGACTCTCCATGCCTGATGAGGACGATGCGTCGGGGGCGTGCCATACCGCCAGCCTAAGACGAGGCGCCGCCCCATGCCCGAGGCGCTCCCGGACGCCGGACCCGAAGACCTGGGTGAACACTGGTGACCTCCCCCGCGACCGCACCGGCGGCCGTACGAATCGAAACGCAACGGTTGTTGCGTTACGTTGACGATGATGACATGATCCATCACCTAACGCAACTGGAGTAGTCTTTGCCTGTGGACAACGAGCAGACGCCGCAGACCAGGGGCGGAGCCGGCGCCGCGCGCCCGGGCACCCGCCGGCCCGGCGGCCGTACCGCACGCACGCGGGCGGCCGTCCGCGACGCCGTACTGGCCGGACTCACCGAGCACGGCTACTCCGGCCTGACCGTCGAGTACGTCGCCGAGCACTCCGGCGTGCACAAAACGACGCTCTACCGCCGCTGGGGCGGGGTCGACGGACTGGTCGCCGACACGCTCGAGCTGGCCGGCGAGGACAGCTGGACCCCGCCCGACACCGGTTCGCTCGACGGCGACCTGCGCGCGCTCGCGCTGGAGGTCGTGCACTCCTTCGCCGACCCGGCGGCCGCCGCGCCCAGCTCGGCGGTGATCGCCGCCGCCTTCCAGTCCGAGCCGGCCGCGCAGGCGCTGCGCGCGTACTACGCCGAACGGTTCACGCGCTGCGAGGCGATCGTGGACCGCGCCGTCGCGCGCGGCGAGCTGCCGGGCCCGCGGTCGGCCGTCGACGGCGGAGCACTGGTACGCGCGGTGGCGGCCCCGCTGTTCTTCCGCCTGTTCATCACCCGCGAGGGCCTGGACGAGCCGGCCGCCGACCAGGCCGTCGCCGTCACCCTTGCGGCGGCACACGCAGGAACGTTCACGACGGACGACTGAGCGCGGGCGAGGTCACGGCGCGACACCGTTACGCCGTTACGCCGTCACACCGTCCAAGAAGGCTCCAGATCGACCACGTCCCCCGTGATCCCCACGATGTCCGCGGCCGTCTGGGCCCGCAGGGCCAGGCGTTCGAGGCGTTCGGGGCGGTACTTGCCGCGTTCGGCCGCCGACTGCCACATCGAGAGGACCAGGAACTCCTCCCCCGGGGCGCGCCCCAACAGGCCGCGCAGCATCCCGGGGGAGCCCGCCATCGCGGGGTTCCAGACTTTCTCCTGCATCAGCTTGTAGTGGTCGACCCGGTCCGGCCTGACCTGGCAGTACGCCAGCCGCAGCACGTCGGCGTCCGCGAAGACGGGACGGAAGCCGACCTTCACGTCCAGCTCGTGTTCGAAGAGGCGGGTCTGGCCGTTCTTGTACGTGCCGATCTGCGCGGCGGCCAGGCGGTCGTGCGATCTCGCCATGAACGAGTCGTAGAACGCCCTGCTCTCCCAGAAGGCCACGAGGTGCGCGACGCCGGGGCGAGTACGGCTCCAGCCGCCGCCCTGCCCTCGGAAGCCCGGCTCTCCGGGCAGCCCCGCCCATTTGCGCTGCCCCCGTTCGAACCCCCGACGGTCCACAACAGTGCAGCGAATCCACTTGACCAGCACCGCGCCATCGTACGGCCCCTGGCGTCTCTCGTGTCACTGCGCGTCACAGTACGCACACTTCAACTCATGCGCCGTACATGGCGGATGAGGGCGGGCGCACCCTGCTTGTCACACCCTCGTGGCAGCATGGGTGATTCACGGGAAGCAGCAGCATGGGCAAGTCCTGGGAAGCAGCCGGTGGTTGGCCGCCGGACCGGTCTCCACCGGAACACCGGCGGCAGGCGGACGGCCCAGCCACGGTGCTCCGGGGCGGAAGAAGGGAAGTCTGGTGAGCAGTCTCAACAAGGGGATCGACAAGGCCGAGGTCACGCTGAAATGGGACCCGAGCCCCCAGGGCGAGCCCGCCAACGACCTCGACATCATCGCCGCGACGTACACCACGGACGCGCTGTACGGCGAGCCCGCGTACCTCGTGCACTTCGACAGCCGCTCCCCCGACGGCACGATCACCCTGAACCGGGACAGCAGGACGGGCCAGGGGTTCGGCGTCGACGAGGCGATGACGCTGGAATTCTCGCGACTGGCGGAGAGGTACGGCCGGGTGGTGGTGGGCGTCGCCATCCAGCAGCGGGGCGGGCACCGGACCTTCGGCGACATACCGCACACCCTCGTGCGCGTCCTGGAGGGCTACGAAGTGCTGGCGGAGGACGACTTCGGCCGTTGTCCCGGCGCCACGGCCGCGGTGGTCGCGGAGTTCGTCCGGGACGGTGACGGGGAATGGCAGCTCGTCGGCGGGGTGCGCGGGTACGACGCCGACCCCGATGACTTCGCCTCGTCGATGGGGAACAGGCCCGGCACCGCCGGACGGTGACCGGGCCCGGCCGGCCAAGCCGCGTCACGCGCCTGTTCACCACGCGGCGCCCCACGCCCGCCCCGCCACGGCCGAGAGGGCGCCGACCGATGGTCGGCGCCCTCGCTCAGGTGCGGCTCAGCGCCCTCCGGAGCGGACGCTCAGCGGCCGCGTCCGGTGCGCTGTCGCTCGCGTCAGCTGCAGCCGCTCGTGGAGCCGCAGCCCTCGCAGAGGTAGCAGCTGCCGGCGCGCTGCATCTTCGTGCCGCAGGAGAAGCACAGCGGGGCGTCGGCGTTGATGCCCAGCTGCATCTCGACCAGCTCCGCGTTGGTGTGCGCCTGCTTCGGGGCCGGTGCCGCGGTCTCCTCGACGACTTCCTGGGTGGAGGTCGGCGCGGAGTGCTGGGTCGCCGGGGTCAGCGGGGCGGACTGGGCCAGGCCCTGGATGTCCACCTCTTCCTCGGCCGGCTCGTACGAACCGGTCTCCAGGTGGCGCTGGCGCTCCTCGACGGAGTGGATGCCGAGCGCCGAGCGGGTCTCGAAGGGCAGGAAGTCCAGCGCCAGGCGGCGGAAGATGTAGTCGACGATCGACTGCGCCATCCGCACGTCCGGGTCGTCCGTCATGCCGGCCGGCTCGAAGCGCATGTTGGTGAACTTCGAGACGTAGGTCTCCAGCGGCACGCCGTACTGGAGGCCGACCGAGACCGCGATGGAGAAGGCGTCCATCATGCCCGCGAGGGTCGAGCCCTGCTTGGACATCTTCAGGAAGACCTCACCCAGGCCGTCGTCCGGGTAGGAGTTGGCCGTCATGTAACCCTCGGCGCCGCCGACGGTGAAGGAGGTGGTGATGCCGGGACGGCCCTTCGGGAGACGCTTGCGGACCGGGCGGTACTCGACGACCTTCTTCTCGGCGACCGGCTCGGCCTTCTTCTCCTCCTCCTTCTTCTTGGCGGAGAGCGGCTGGCCGACCTTGCAGTTGTCGCGGTAGATCGCGAGCGCCTTCAGGCCGAGCTTCCAGCCCTGGAAGTAGACGTCCTCGATCTCCTCGACCGTGGCGGTCTCCGGGACGTTGACCGTCTTGGAGATCGCGCCGGAGAGGAACGGCTGAGCGGCGGCCATCATGCGGACGTGGCCCATCGGGGAGATGGAGCGCTCGCCCATGGCGCAGTCGAAGACCTCGTAGTGCTCGGGCTTCAGGGCCGGGGCGTCGATCACGTTGCCGTGGTCGGCGATGTGGGCGACGATCGCCTCGACCTGCTCGGGCTGGTAGCCCAGGCGCTTCAGCGCCTTCGGGACCGTGTTGTTCACGATCTGCATCGAGCCGCCGCCGACGAGCTTCTTGAACTTGACCAGGGCCAGGTCCGGCTCGACGCCCGTGGTGTCGCAGTCCATCATCAGGCCGATGGTGCCGGTGGGGGCCAGCACGGAGGCCTGCGCGTTGCGGAAGCCGTTCTTCTCACCGAGGCGGACGACGTCCTGCCACGCCTCGGTGGCCGCGGCCCACACCGGGGTGTCCAGGTCGTCCATGCGCGTGGCGGCACCGTTGGCGTCCGCGTGCTGCTTCATGACGCGCTTGTGGGCGTCGGCGTTGCGGGCGTAACCGTCGTACGGGCCGACGACCGAGGCCAGCTCGGCGGAGCGCTTGTACGAGGTACCGGTCATCAGGGAGGTGATGGCGCCGGCGAGCGCGCGGCCGCCGTCGGAGTCGTACGCGTGGCCGGTGGCCATGAGCAGGGCGCCCAGGTTGGCGTAACCGATGCCCAGCTGGCGGAAGGCGCGGGTGGTCTCGCCGATCTTCTCGGTCGGGAAGTCGGCGAAGCAGATGGAGATGTCCATCGCCGTGATGACCAGCTCGACGACCTTGGCGAAGCGCTCCGCGTCGAACGACTGGTTGCCCTTGTCGTCGTCGCGCAGGAACTTCATGAGGTTGAGCGAGGCGAGGTTGCACGAGGAGTTGTCCAGGTGCATGTACTCGCTGCACGGGTTCGAGGCGGTGATCCGGCCCGACTCCGGCGAGGTGTGCCAGTGGTTGATGGTGTCGTCGTACTGGATACCGGGGTCGGCGCACGCCCAGGCGGCCTCGGCCATCTTGCGGAACAGGCCCTTGGCGTCGACCTCCTCGATGACCTCGTTGTCCATCCGGCCGCGCAGGCCGAACTTCGAGCCGGACTCCACGGCCTTCATGAACTCGTCGTTCACGCGGACCGAGTTGTTGGCGTTCTGGTACTGGACGGACGCGATGTCGTCGCCGCCCAGGTCCATGTCGAAGCCCGCGTCGCGCAGCGCGCGGATCTTCTCCTCCTCGGAGACCTTGGTCTCGATGAACGCCTCGACGTCCGGGTGGTCCACGTCCAGGACGACCATCTTGGCGGCGCGGCGGGTGGCGCCGCCCGACTTGATGGTGCCGGCGGACGCGTCGGCGCCGCGCATGAAGGAGACCGGGCCCGAGGCGTTGCCGCCGGAGGAGAGCAGCTCCTTGGAGGAGCGGATGCGGGAGAGGTTCAGGCCGGCGCCGGAGCCGCCCTTGAAGATCATCCCCTCTTCCTTGTACCAGTCCAGGATCGACTCCATGGAGTCGTCGACGGAGAGGATGAAGCAGGCGCTGACCTGCTGCGGCTGCTTGGTGCCGACGTTGAACCAGACCGGCGAGTTGAAGCTGAAGACCTGGTGGAGCAGCGCGTACGCCAGCTCGTGTTCAAAGATCTCCGCGTCGGCCGGGGAGGCGAAGTAACCGTTCTCCTCACCGGACTTCCGGTACGTCTTCACCACGCGGTCGATGAGCTGCTTGAGGCTCTTCTCCCGCTCCGGGCTGCCGACCGCGCCACGGAAGTACTTGCTTGTGACGATGTTGACCGCGTTCACCGACCAGAAGTCGGGGAACTCGACGCCACGCTGCTCGAAATTGACCGAGCCGTCGCGCCAATTGGTCATGACGACGTCTCGGCTCGCCCACGCCACCTCGTCGTACGGATGCACGCCGGGGGTGGTGTGAATGCGCTCGATACGCAGACCCTTGCTCGCCTTGCTGCCCTTTCGGGAGCCTCGCGCCGGGCCGCTCGTCGTCTCTGTCATGCCGCCTCCCTGTACGGGCGTAAACGCCCTGATGTGCACACTTCTTCCCGTGGCACGGTGTATGTCTTGCTGCGCCGGGGCTCCTGCTCAGCTCCGGCGAGGTCCGGGTCGCGCGCCGAGCTCAGTCGGCGGCGGGGGCGGGCACGGGGACCGCCGAATTCTCGGCCTCCCCGCAGTTCCCGCAGTGGTGCGAGGGCGGCCGCTGCTCACGCAGCTCCGCGATGGCCGCCTCAAAATCTTCGAGCGAGTCGAACGCCCGGTACACGCTCGCGAAGCGCAGGTACGCCACGAGGTCCAGCTCCTGGAGCGGGCCCAGTATGGCGAGCCCGACATCGTGGGTGGACAGCTCTGCGCTGCCGGTCGCGCGGACCGCCTCCTCGACGCGCTGGCCGAGCTTGGCGAGCGCGTCCTCGGTGACCGGCCGGCCCTGGCACGCCTTGCGCACGCCGGCGATGACCTTGTCGCGGCTGAAGGGCTCGGTGACCCCGCTCCGCTTGATCACCGTGAGTGACGCCGTCTCGATCGTCGTGAACCGCCGGGAGCAGTCGGGGCACTGCCGGCGGCGACGGATCGACGTGCCGTCGTCGGTGGTGCGGCTGTCCACGACCCGGCTGTCGGGGTGCCTGCAGAAGGGGCAGTGCATGGCTTGCCCTCCTCACCCTCGAAAACGGACGTACGCCACCCAATTCGGCGTACGGCTGATAGCCCGGACAGGGCCCGAACGGGGGCCTCCGGAGCGACCACAAGCATAGGCGATCCACGGGCCGAAGAAGACCATGGACCACAACGTCTGGTGGCTGTCGCCCATCCAAGCACTACATGTGGTGCCGGGCGAGAAAATGCACACAACCGCGTGTCGCGGCGGCGCAGCAGCCACGAGGGTACGTGAGACCCCCCGGTGACCGCTGCGGAGGGGCGGCAATGACAGACTTGGGCAGGTCACGGCGGCCAGGCCGTGATCGTCGCGGAACCGCGGAGGAGCGGGGACCCGCCGCCGGGGATTCCCGGCGGGAACGGTACCGTAATGCCCGTTATCGCCTTTCGGCCGCCCGTCGGCCATACACCCGATTCCCTGATCAGGTCAGCTAATCCACGGATTTTCACTCGAACGTGTGTTTGGCGCAACCTTTCGAAAGCAACTACCGTTGGCTAACTAGGGAGAACATTCCGAGAGGGGCCGACGTGACCACCACCGCAGACAGCGCGATCATCGCCGCACAAAGCCACTCCCAGGGCCGCTTCGAGCCGGCGCAGAAACCGCCGGTGGACGACGCCACGGTGAGCCCGGAGGGCCAGAAGCCGGCACGCTCGCTGCCGGGGCGGCCTCCAGGAATCCGTGCGGACAGCTCGGGCCTCACCGACCGGCAGCGGCGGGTCATCGAGGTCATCCGGGACTCCGTCCAACGGCGCGGGTATCCGCCGTCCATGCGCGAGATCGGCCAGGCGGTGGGCCTGTCGAGCACGTCGTCGGTGGCACATCAGCTGATGGCCCTGGAGCGCAAGGGCTTCCTGCGCCGCGACCCGCACCGCCCGCGGGCGTACGAGGTCCGCGGCTCGGACCAGCCCGCCTCGGCCCCGGCGGACACCACGGGCAAGCCCGCGGCGTCGTACGTCCCGCTGGTGGGCCGGATCGCCGCCGGTGGCCCGATCCTCGCGGAGGAGTCCGTCGAGGACGTCTTCCCGCTCCCCCGGCAGCTGGTGGGCGACGGCGAGCTGTTCGTGCTGAAGGTCGTCGGTGACTCCATGGTCGAGGCCGCGATCTGCGACGGCGACTGGGTCACGGTCCGCCGCCAGCCGGTCGCGGAGAACGGCGACATCGTCGCCGCGATGCTCGACGGCGAGGCCACGGTGAAGCGTTTCAAGCGCGAGGACGGCCATGTGTGGCTGCTGCCGCACAACGCCGCGTACCAGCCCATCCCCGGCGACGAGGCGACCATTCTCGGCAAGGTCGTGGCGGTGCTCCGCCGAGTGTGAGTACGCACGTGGCCGCACCGCAGCCGCCCTCGCGGGGCAGGCTGCGATCGGCGTGACGGGCCCCGGACATCGACTGGTGTCCGGGGCCCGCGCATGTCCCCCTGCGGGGCCCGCGTACGTCTCGCCCGGAGCCCGCGTACGTCCGTCTGCGGGCTCCCGGAGGGCTAGGAGGCGTCCGCCTCCGCGGTCTGCTCCGCGGCCTCTTCCGTGGCCGCTTGCGGGGTCTGTTCCGGCGCCTGTTCCGCCGCCTGTGCCGCCGCGTCGATCGCCGCCAGGGAGCGGCGGACCTGGTTGCGGTCGGTGGTGTACCAGAAGCCGGGCATCGAGGCGCGCAGGAACGAGCCGTACCGCGCCCGCTCGACCCGGGGGTCCAGGCAGGCGACCACGCCGCGGTCCCCGGAGGCGCGGATCAGGCGGCCGGCGCCCTGGGCCATCAGCAGCGCCGCGTGCGTCGCCGCGACCGCCATGAAGCCATTCCCGCCGGCCTCCTCCACGGCCTTCTGGCGGGCGCTCATCAGCGGATCGTCGGGGCGCGGGAACGGCACCCGGTCCATGACCACCAGCTGGCAGCTCGCCCCCGGCACGTCCACGCCCTGCCACAGCGACAGCGTCCCGAACAGGCACGTACGGGGATCCGCCGCGAACGCCCGGATCAGCTCGCCGAGCGTCTCCTCGCCCTGCAGCAGGATCGGCACGTCCAGGCGGCCGCGCAGCGCCTCGGCGGCCGCCTGCGCGGCCCGCATCGAGGAGAACAGCCCGAGCGTGCGCCCGCCGGCCGCCTCCACCAGCTCCGCCAGCTCGTCCAGCATGTCCGTACGGGTGCCCTCGCGCCCCGGCTGGTTCAGATGCTTGGCGACGTACAGAATGCCCTGCTTCGCGTAATCGAACGGCGAGCCGACGTCCAGGCCCTTCCACGGGGGCACGTCCTCGCCCTGCGTGCCTTCGGGGGCCAGTCCCAGCGAGGCCGCCACGCCGTTGAAGTCGCCGCCGAGCTTGAGGGTCGCCGAGGTCAGCACGACCGAGCGGTCGTCGAAGAGCTTCTCGCGCAGCAGCCCCGACACCGACAGCGGGGCGACACGGAGCGAGGCGCCGAAGCGGTCGTGCCGCTCGTACCAGACCACGTCGTACTCGGAGCCGTTCGCGATCCGCTCGGCGACCGCGTGCACGTTCTCCACGGAGGCCAGCGCCTGCTTGCGTACGGCGTCCTCGTCCTGGACGGACTTGTCGCGGGTCGAGCCGAGCGCGGAGATCACCGTACGGGCGGCGTCACGCAGCGCCATCAGGCAGTACCCCAGGTCCTCCGGGATCTCCTCCAGGCGGCCCGGCAGCGCCAGCTCCATCAGCCGCTCGAACGTCTCGGAGGCGGTCTGCAGCTGGTCGGCGGCCTTCTCGTTCACGAGCTTGGCGGCGCGCCGCACCGCGCGGTTGACCTGGCCCGGAGTGAGCTCCCCCGTGGCCACGCCGGTGACCCGGGAGACCAGCTCGTGGGCCTCGTCGATGATCAGTACTTCGTGCTGCGGCAGGACCGGCGCGCCCTCGATGGCGTCGATCGCGAGCAGCGCGTGGTTCGTGACGACGACGTCGGCGAGCTTGGCCCGCTCCCGGGCGGCTTCCGCGAAGCACTCCGCGCCGTACGCGCACTTCGATGCGCCCAGGCACTCCCGGGAGGTCACCGAGACCTGGCCCCACGCCCGGTCGGAGACGCCCGGCGTCAGCGCGTCCCGGTCGCCGGTCTCCGTCTCGTCCGCCCAGTCCCGGAGCCGCAGCAGGTCCTTGCCGAGCTTGCTCGTCGGCGTCGCCTGCTCGAAGGGGTCGAACAGGCCCTCCTCCTCTTCCTGCGGCACGCCCTCGTGGAGGCGGTGCAGACAGAGATAGTTCGACCGGCCCTTGAGCATGGCGAACTGCGGCCGGCGGCGGAGCAGCGGATGCAGCGACTCGACCGTACGCGGCAGGTCGCGCTCGACCAGCTGGCGCTGGAGCGCCAGAGTGGCCGTCGCGATCACCACCCGCTCGCCGTGCGCCAGCGCCGGGACCAGATAGCCGAGGGACTTTCCGGTGCCGGTGCCGGCCTGGGCGAGCAGGTGGGTGCCGTCGTCGACGGCCTCGGCGACCGCCTCGGCCATGGCGACCTGGCCGGGGCGCTCGGTGCCGCCGACGGCGGTGACGGCGGCATGGAGCAGTTCGGGGAGGGAGGGCTTCGTCATAGCGTTGCCACCCTACGCGGGCCCACTGACACTCCACCGCGTCCAGGCCGGTCCGTGGCCGGTCGCACGGGCGCGTCAGGGGGCGTGCAGCGGATTCGGGATCATGCCGTGCACGGCGGCGTGCGGGCGGTGCGGACGATCACGGTAACCGTCCATGTGGAGACGGTTGCGGTTGAGGCAGAGCCGCTCGATCTGCGGGGTGAGCAGGTCGAACATCGTGTGCCGCTCCTTGAGGTGCGGGAAGCGCTCGTGGTGGCGCAGGATCTCGGCCCGTACGAGTGACCAGAAGTCACCTTCGGGTACGCCGAGTTGCTCCTCGCACAACGGCGCCAGGTAGCGGAACACGCCGACGAACAGCCCGGAATGGATGAACTGGGTCAGGAACCCGGGCGGTTCGGTGAGCAGGGTCTCGCGTACGTCCTCGGGCATGGCGGCCAGTTCGGGCAGCGGGCCGTCCGTGGTGTTCACATCGTCCACGAAGTCCTTGACCGCGAGGCGGGTGGGCACGTCGTGCGCGTCGAAGCAGACGATGGCGTTCTCGCCGTGCGGGGAGAAGACGGTGCCGTACTGGTAGAGGAAGTGCAGCAGCGGCGGCAGCAGGGCGGCGAAGAGGTGGCGCAGCCAGGTGCGCGGCGCGAGCCCGGAGCGGTGCACCAGCTCGGCGGTCAGCGCGCGGCCGTGCGGGTCGGTCTGCAGGAGCGAGGCGAGAGTGCGGGCGCGCTCCCCGGGATCGAGCAACGGGGCGACCGGCTCGCGCCAGATGCAGCCGAGCAGTTCCTTGTACTGGTACGGGACGCCGGGGAGGCGGTCGTACAGAGGGTGTTCGACGGTGACGGACGCGGTCTCGCCGAGGAGGATCACGCGGGTCTCGTCGCGGAGATACGGGTCGGCGTCGCGCAGGCCCTGGACCCAGGCGGTGACGGCGGGGGCTGCGAGGGTGCGCTCGGTGGGCAGGCCGCGCCAGACGAGCGTGTTCAGCACGGACAGGGGGAGCTTGACCGTGCGGGCGTGCGGGCGGCTGGTGTTGAGAAAGGTGCGGATCGACTGCTGCGGCAGCCGGAGGTCGTTGTCAGTGGTGAGTGGGACGATGAATTTGCCGGCGATTTGGGGGGCGTAGAGCGGGGCGATGGTCTCGTCCCACTGCCAGGGGTGGACGGGGAGATAGAGGTAGTCGTCGGGGTCGAGGCCCTGGTCGGCGAGGGTGCGGGCGAAGGCGTTGCGGAGATCGGGGGTGAGTTCTTCGGAGTAGAGACGGTCGGGGGTGGCCAGCGGGCCGGTGCCGCGGTAGCGCGCGAGGTCGCGGTGGGCGGCGATCCAGGGCAGCCGGCAGGGGGTGCGGACTTCGGGGGCCCAGCGCTCGGCGTCGGCGGCGGAGAAGCCGAGCCGTCCCTTGTTGGCGACCAGCCAGGGGTGGCCGGTCTGGTGGCCTTCGAGGGCCGCGTAGTCGAGGTCGGCCAGCTCGGCGGCGGTGAGGGCGGTGGCGTCCAGCCGGGTGTCGGCGGCGAGCGTGGCGGTCAGCTCGCGGATGAGGTGGCCGGTGGTGTCACCGCTCAGGCCCAGGGCGGTGTCGTGGGCGTGGAAGAGGAAGTGCAGGGGGTCGCCGGTGGGCGTGACGGAGTCCGGGTCGACGCGCCAGTGCCCGTATGCGCCGCGGCGGGCGTGGAAGCGGTACGTGACCTCGGGGGTGAGGCGAAGGCGGTAGCGCTGGCTGCCGCAGGGGGCGGTGCCGTCCGGCTCGGGGGCGATGACCTCCTCGTACGCCAGCTCCGCGAGCGTCTTGGCGAGGAGGCGGCGGGCGGCGCGCCGCCAGGCCGCGTCGGCGGGGGCGCTGGGGGACGCGGAGCCCGTCGGGCCGGTCGGATCGGCAGCGTCGGCCGGGCCGCTCGGGCCGGTCGGATCGGCAGCGTCGGCCGGGCCGCTCGGGCCGGTCGGATCGGCAGCGTCGGCCGGGCCGCTCGGGCCGGTCGGAACGGTGGCGTCGGCCGGGCCGCTCGGGGCGGCGGCGCCGGTCGGTTCTGTACGGCCGGTGGTATGGGCGGGCTGGGCGGAAGGTGACAAGGCTGGCTCCTCGGTGCTCGGGGTGAGCGGCATAAGGGAATTCGCAGCGGATTGTTGAGGGAGGGAGGGGTTACGGGGAGGGCGTGAGCGGGGTGGGCCGGGGTCCGGGGCCGGTGGCGGATCACAGGACGGTGCGCAGGGCGCGGTCGCGGATCATCAGGGCGGCGCGCTTGTCGGGCAGCTCGGTCTCCGCGGCGAAGCGGAAGCCGGCGCTGAGGAAGGCGGCGATGGAGGGGGTGTTGCGCAGGTCGGGCTCGGCGACGACCCGGCCGCACTGCGGGCGGTGGTCCAGGACGAGGTCGGCGGTGGCCCGCAGCAGGGTGCTGCCCAGGCCGCGGCCGCGGTCGGCGACGCCGCCGATGAGCAGGTGCACACCGGTGTCGTGCGGGCGGGCCGGGTAGTAGCGGGCGAGCGGGTCGAGATCGGCGCGGTAGATCTCCCAGTAGCTCATGGGGACGCCGGCCAGCACGCCCAGGCAGGGCACACTGCGGCCGTCGCCGTCGAGCTGGGTCCGCAGGTGCGCTTCGGTGGTCCCGGGCGGCCCGGCCAGCTCCCAGAACGCGGCCACGGCCGGGTCGTTCATCCAGCCGGCGATCAGCGCGAGGTCGCGCTCCGGCCGGACGGGTACGAGCTGGAAGGGCCCGGCCGGGGTCTCGGCGGGGCCCCATCCGGCGAGCGCGTCGAGGAGCGGGCCGGCCGCCGGGTCGCCGGGGCGCAGCTGCGGAACGGTGTCCTCGGCCCCGAGGACGGTCAGCTCGGGCGGCAGCCGGAGGTCGACCGTGTCACGCAGAGCGTCACAGGGGGCGAGGACGCTCCCGGCGGAGGCGGCGGCCGGGTCCGGAGCGGGGGCCGGGGCCGTGTCCGGGGCGGGGGCCAGGGAGGCCGGGGGTTCGGTGGGGGGCACGGCGGGGTGCTCCTCTCGTGGGCTCACGGGGGCACGGGTCGGTGGCCTCATGGCTCACGGGTTCAGGGGGTTGGGGAGGGTGACGTAGACGGACTGGGTGTCGACCGGCCCGACGAGCTCGTCCAGGCCGTGCAGCCGCGTGAGCAGGTTGGCCTTGCACCGCAGGGTCCGGGCGGCGAGGAGGCGTTCGGGGAGCGGCGAGCGGTGCGCCGCCGGCTCGGCGGCGGCCCCGGTCAGGAACCGTCGGAAGGCCGCGAGGAGTACGCCCTCGTCCGCGAGCCCCTGCGCGCCGAACGCGCCGATCAGCCCGAGGACGTTGTTGATGCCGAGGTAGTAGGCGAAGCGCTCGTCGGTGACGTCGTCGGGCACGAAGGTGTCGCTCTCGACGCCGATGCCGGGCAGCCGCCGGTCCAGCTCGGCGCGCCGGGACTCGCGGAAGTAGTAGCCCTGGTTGTCGCGGTACCGGCCGCCGCTCGGCCAGCCGTCCGCGTCGAGCAGGACGAGGGTGTTCTGCTGGTGGGCCTCCAGCGCGACGCCCGCGGTGCCGTCGAGCCACAGGACGGGCCGTACGACGGCGTGGAGGTACCGCAGGAACCACTCGGCGGCGACCGCTCCGGCGGGCCGGCCGGTGCGCGCGGTCAGCGTGCCGATGAGGTCGGCGAGGCGGGAACGCAGGCCCTCGTGGCCCGGCCACGGCCGCGGCGAGGTGAGGCCGGCGACGCACACGGCGTCGTCGTCCGGCCCGAAGGGGTTGTGCCGGAAGACGACGTCGAGGCCGCGGACCGGCTCGCCGTCGGTGCCCGTCACGGCAAGCCAGGCCGGGTCGCGGACGATGTCGAAGCCCGGGTGGGCCGCGCGCCACTGTGCGGCGAGGCCGCTGCGGAGGAGGCGGTGGACCTCGACGCCGCGCTGCAGCTCCTTGCGGAGGTTCTCCCGGCGCGAGTTGGTGATCCGAAGCCCGAGGGAGAGCTTGAGCATGGCGTCCGCGCCGGGGCAGTGGACGGTCCGCACGGAGGAGGTGGGGTGCCAGTGCGGGCCGTGCGGGCCGAGGTCGTGCAGCAGGCCGGCGTCCAGGAGCGCGGCGACGTCGGGGCGGTGCCGTACCTCGCGGGCCTGCCACGGGTGCAGCGGCAACGGGACGGTGTCGCCGGGCAGTTCGAGGCCGTCACCGGTGAGATCGGCGGCGAGCCGGCCGGGCGGCACGGCACGGCCGCGCGCGGTCCAGGCCGAGTCCGCGGCCAGTACGGAGCGGTGCACGGCCAGCCAGTGCAGCGGGAAGGAGCCGCGCAGCTCCGGGGAGTACGCGCGCAGGTCCCCCTCGGAGAGGCCCTCGCGGCTCTTCGGTGTGGGGTGCAGCGGGTGCCCCAGGATCAGCGACTGCTCGCCTTCGAGGAAGCGGTCGGCGTGCGAGCCGGCGGGACGGGTCCGCCGGTCGGCGAGGATGGCGGCGGTGCAGCGTACGGAGTCGGCCACGCGGCCGATCAGCTCGGCGGCGCCCTCGGGGGATCCTCCGGGGGATCCTTCGGCGGCTCCCTCTGCAGTCCCCTCCGTGGCCCCCTCCGCGGGTCCCTCCGTGGCCTCCTCGATGAACGCGCCGGGCCGCTCAGCAGCGTCGGACCCGCCGAAGGCCGCCTCGCGGTGCAGCAGGGCGGCCAACGTGACGGCGTCCACAGTCGGCGCGCCTTCCGGCGCCTCCTCCAGTACGGGCGGGCCGAAGCGGTGGCAGCCGGTCGCCGACCAGTAGCGGACGGGGATGCGCAGGGTGGTGCCGGTGGCGTCCAGCGGGAGCCGGAGGTGGGCGCCGGGCGGGCGCGGCGTACCGCTCTCCCGGACCCAGCAGCGCAGCAGGTTCTCGACACCCGCCGCGTCCGCGGCCGCCGCCGGATCGGGGTGCTCCAGCGGGTCGGGGCACTTCGACGGATCGGGGTCCGTGTCCCGCTCCGTACCGACCGGTTGCCGCATGTCCCGCATGGCTGCCCCGACGCCGAAGGCGATCCCGACGGCCGCCCGGGAACTGAGCATCCCCGGCTCGCACACATGGCCGATGCGGCGCGCCTGCCGCGGGACGCTGGGCTCGTCGGACAACTCGGACGACTCGGACGACTCGAACGGCCCGGACGGCTTTGTCGACTCCGACGATGCAGACGGCTCACACGGCTCAGACGGCTCTGGCGGCTCCGACGCTTCGGACGCCGACGCGTCCGCCGCCACGGGCTCACCGGTACCGGAACGCACCTCCGGCGGCAGGCCGGCGTCGGCCACCTCACGGCGGCCGCCACTCGCACCGCCCTCCGGCGGCACCGCCGGCGCCCCGTCCTCCCGGGAGCCGCCCCCGCCGGGCATCTCCGTCGGCGACGGGCTCGCGCACGGTCCGTCGGCCGGGGGCTCCGCCGCGGGTGAGGCGTCCGGGGCGGGGCCGGCCGGGCCGTTCGTCGCAGGGCCAAGGCGTTCGGTCATGGGGTGGTGCCTCGCATGGTGGGGAGGGGCGAACCCGTCGGTCCGGGGGTGGCGCTGACCGCCGCCGCGATGGCGTCGGCGAGGCGGTCGAGTACGGCGTCGGCCTGTTCGTCGGTGAGGGTGAGCGGCGGGAGCAGGCGTACGACGGCGGAGCCGCGGCCGCCGAGCTCCACGATCAGGCCGCGGTCCAGGCACTGCTGCTGGACCTCGGCGGCCAGCAGGGAGGCGGGCGGCGGAGCGCCGTCCGGCCCCACGGGTCCTTCGGGGTCGACCAGTTCGACGCCGAGCATCAGGCCGCGGCCGCGGACGTCGCCGACGCAGTCGTGCTGCCCGGCCAGGCCGCGCAACCGGGCGAGCATGCGCGCGCCCAGCTCGGCGGCGTGGGCGGCGAGGCCGTTCTCGCGTACGTACGCGAGCGTCGCGGCGCCCGCCGCCATCGCGAGCTGGTTGCCGCGGAAGGTGCCGGCGTGCGCGCCGGGGCGCCAGGTGTCCAGCTCCTCGCGGTAGACGATCACCGCGAGCGGCAGGCTGCCGCCGATGGCCTTGGAGAGGACGAGGACGTCCGGGACGATGCCGCTGTGGTCGATCGCCCAGAAGGCGCCGGTGCGGCCGACGCCGGTCTGCACCTCGTCGACGATCAGCGGCACGTCGTGCGCGGCGGTGAGCTCGCGCATCCGGCGCAGCCAGCTGTCGGGCGCGGGGATCACGCCGCCCTCGCCCTGGACGGGCTCCAGGATCATGCCGGCCGGGCGCGGCACGCCGCTCTTGGGGTCGGCGAGGGCGTTCTCCGCCCAGCGCGCGGCCAGTTCCGCGCCGTGCGCGCCCCCGCTCTCGGAGGCATCCCCGCCCCCGCCTCCGAAGGGGCAGCGATAGGCGTACGGATACGGCAGCCGGGTCACGGAGGTGTCCCGCGCGCCCCCGGATGCGGCGAGCGCCCCCGCCGTCATGCCGTGGTACGCGCCGGTGAACGCCATCAGGCCGTCGCGTCCGGTCGCCGTCCGTACCAGCGTCAGCGCGGCCTCGACGGCGTCCGTGCCGGCCGGGCCGCAGAACTGCACCTTCCCGTGCTCGGCCAGCTCCCGCGGCAGCGTGGCGAACAGCTCGGTGGTGAAGGCGTCCTTGACGGGAGTGGCGAGATCCAGGACGTGCAGGGGCGCACCGGAGTCCAGGACGGCGCGAATCGCTTCGAGCACAACGGGGTGGTTGTGTCCGAGCGCGAGCGTGCCGGCGCCGGAGAGGCAGTCGAGATAGCGGCGGCCGTCCGCGCCCTCGATCGTCAGCCCGCGGGCGCGGACCGGGACGATGGGCAGGGAACGCGCGTACGTGCGGGCGGCGGACTCGCGGAGCGACTGCCTCCGCAGGATCTGCTCACGGTCCAGCGGCGGTGCCATCGGCGGAGGCTGGGTCAAGGCCACGGCGGTGTTGTCCTCCTGCTGTTCCACGGGCTCCCGGCGCGCTCGTCGGCGCCGGTCGCCGGCTCTGTGGGCCGCCCCGTGAACACGGACCGGCCGTCCCCCGTACGTACCAACGACATCGCGGGCACCGGATCACGGCCTCGCCAAAGATCCTTGGCGGCCGGAACCGCGGACCCGCCCGGCGCCGTCCCCCACGGCACCGGCATAGTGGGGCTCTGCATTCCGGACCGGCCACCAGAACCGGCGGAACGGTCCGAACAAGTCCATACCGATCGCCAACAGCCGCCGGACGGTCGCGAATGCGCTCGCCGGACGATCGTCGCAGCGGTCGCCGAACACACCCAGGGGGAAACAAGTCATGCGATCCATCCGCCCGTCCGCCGCCCGGCCACGTGCCGGACGCCGCACCACGCGTGGCGTCGCCGCGGCCGCGCTGGTCGGCGCGCTGGCGCTGACCGCCACCGCCTGCGGCCCCTCGGACGACAACGCCGGCTCGCAGCCGGACCAGTCGGCCGTGGACCAGCCGGGCGGCGGCGAGCTGAAGATCCCCAAGGAGCTGCAGGACAAGCTCAAGGACCTCGGCGTGAATCTGGACGACTGGAAGCACGGCGAGTGGAAGAACTGGGACAAGAAGAAGTGGCTGCGTGAGGCCGGCCAGTTCGTGAACCCCTACATCAAGGGGCTGTGGGACCCGGACCGGATGAAGGACGCCGAGCAGCCCGACAAGCCGGTCGAGCCGGAGGACATCTCCGGTGACCAGGGCGTCACCGACCCCGAGCCGGCGCCCGTGAAGGCGCAGCCGGTCAGCGCGCCGTACAGCGACAATGCGCCCGGCGTCGGCAAGGTGTTCTTCGACAGCCCCGAGGGCTCGATGGTCTGCTCGGGCGCGGTGGTCGAGGACCCGGCGCACCCGGGCAAGTCGAACCTGGTGTGGACGGCGGGGCACTGCGTGCACGCGGGCAAGAACGGCGGCTGGTACCGCAACATCGCCTTCGTGCCCTCGTACAACGACGGCGGCAAGTCCGCCGCCGAGCTGCAGGGCGCGACGAAGGAACAGCTGGCCCCGAAGGGCGTGTTCTGGGCCGACGCGGCGCAGACCTCGCAGCAGTGGATCGACGGTGGCGCGAAGACGGGCGGCCAGGGCGCGCCGTACGACTTCGCCGTGCTGCACGTGAAGCCGGAGGCGGGCAACACCAAGTCGCTGGAGGAGACGGTCGGGTCGGCCTATCCGGTGCAGTTCAACGCGCCGGCCGTGCCGAAGATCGCGTCGATGACCGCGCAGGGCTACCCGGCCGCCAAGCCGTTCGACGGCCAGACGATGCAGCAGTGCCCGGCGAAGCCCGGCCGGCTGTCGCTGGACACCGCGCAGCCCACGATGTACCGCATCGGCTGCACGATGACGGCCGGTTCGTCCGGCGGCCCGTGGTTCGCCAAGGACCAGCAGGGCCGGACGGCGCTGGTCTCCAACACCTCGATCGGGCCGGTGACCGCCACCTGGCTGGCCGGGCCGCACCTGGGCGCGGAGGCCAAGGGCGTGTACGAGGGCGTGAGCAAGAAGTTCGCGAACCAGTAGCCGGCACGCACGGCACCCGTAGCGGACATGCGTGAGGGCCCGCTCCCCGGGATGGGGAGCGGGCCCTCGTGCGTCGGTGCCACCGCCGGGCCGGCGGTGCGGCTCAGCCGCCCGCTGCCGCCGGTACGTACGGCTGCAGCTCCGCCGCCAGCTCTTCATGGACGCGGGCCTTGAGGACCGTGCCCTCCGCGGTGTGCTCCTCGGAGATCACCTCGCCCTCGGCGTGCGTCCGCGAGACCAGCTGACCGTGGGTGTACGGGACCAGCGCCTCGATCTCGACGCTGGGCCGCGGCAGCTCCTCGTCGATCAGGGCGAGCAGCTCCTCGATGCCCTGGCCCGTACGGGCCGAGACCAGGATGGCGTGCTTCTCCTGGCGCAGCAGGCGCTGCAGCACGAGCGGGTCGGCCGCGTCCGCCTTGTTGACGACCACGATCTCCGGCACGTCCTGCGCGCCGACGTCGCGGATCACCTCGCGGACGGCCGCCAGCTGCTCCTCGGGCACCGGGTGCGAGCCGTCGACCACGTGCAGGATGAGGTCGGAGTCGCCGACCTCCTCCATCGTGGAGCGGAACGCCTCGACGAGGTGGTGCGGGAGGTGCCGTACAAAGCCGACCGTGTCGGCCAGGGTGTACAGCCGCCCGCTGGGCGTCTCGGCCCGCCGGACGGTCGGGTCCAGGGTGGCGAACAGGGCGTTCTCCACCAGGACACCGGCGCCTGTGAGGCGGTTGAGCAGCGAGGACTTGCCCGCGTTCGTGTACCCCGCGATGGCTACCGAGGGGACCTTGTTGCGCCGGCGTTCCTGGCGCTTGATGTCGCGCCCGGTCTTCATCTCCGCGATCTCCCGGCGCATCTTCGCCATCTTCTCGCGGATCCGCCGCCGGTCCGTCTCGATCTTGGTCTCACCGGGACCACGGGTGGCCATGCCGCCGCCCGCCGAACCGGAGCCACCGCCACCCATCTGCCGGGACAGCGACTGACCCCAGCCGCGCAGCCGGGGGAGCATGTACTGCATCTGTGCCAGCGCGACCTGCGCCTTGCCCTCTCGGGACTTGGCGTGCTGGGCGAAGATGTCGAGGATCAGGGCGGTCCGGTCGACCACCTTGACCTTGACGACGTCCTCCAGGTGGATCAGCTGGCCGGGGCTCAGCTCACCGTCGCAGACGACGGTGTCGGCGCCGGACTCCAGCACGATGTCGCGCAGCTCCTGGGCCTTGCCCGAGCCGATGTACGTCGCCGGGTCCGGCTTGTCACGGCGCTGGATCACACCGTCCAGCACCAGCGCGCCCGCGGTCTCGGCCAGGGCGGCCAGCTCCGCGAGGGAATTCTCCGCGTCGAGGACCGTCCCGGAGGTCCATACGCCCACCAGCACCACGCGCTCCAGGCGCAGCTGTCGGTACTCGACCTCGGTGACGTCCTCGAGCTCGGTGGACAGGCCCGCCACGCGGCGCAGTGCCGCGCGCGCGGAGCGGTCGTACTGGTCGCCGTCACGCGCCCCGTCGATCTCGTGGCTCCAGGCGACGTCCTCTTCCATCAGGGCGTCGGCCCGAAGGCTCTCGTGGAGGCGCTGTCGGTCCTGCTGAGGAAGGGAAGAAGAGGAGGTCATTTGATCCTTTGTGTCGTTGGGACGTCCCGCGCAGGGCCCACTGCGGGGCCCAGGGACTCTCGATCGTGACAACGTCCGGACGCCCCGGGAGATTCCCGGCGGTCCCGGCGTCGGTGCGTCGATGGTCGCACGGCCGGTGACGCCCGTCACGCGAGTTTTGGTGCCCTGCCATTGTCCCTGGTGAGCGCGGCGGGGGTGGGCCCGGGGTCAGGATGCGTGGCCTTTCGGGCCGGGCTTCGCCTGCTCCTTCTTGACGTGCCAGTCCGGGTGGCCGGGCATCGGCGGCGTACGGGTGTCGTACAGCCAGGCGTGCAGGAAGCCGGAGAGGTCCTGGCCGTGGATGCGGGAGGCCAGCGCCACGAAGTCGGCGGTGCCGGCGACGCCGTCACGGTGCTGCTCGTACCAGGCGCGCTCCAGGCGGTCGAAGTCGGCGGCGCCGATCCGCTCGCGCAGCGCATACAGGACGAGCGCGCTGCCGTCGTAGACCACCGGGCGGAAGATGCCGATCTTCTGGCCCTTCTCCGGCGGCTTGGGGGCCGCCGGGGGCCCGCCGGCCGCCCTCCACTCGTCGGACTCCTGGTAGGCGCGCTTCATGCGGTCCTCCATGGACGCCTTGCCCTTGCTCGCGCGGTCCGCGTAGAGCGCTTCGTACCAGGTGGCGTGCGATTCGTTCAGCCAGAGGTCAGACCAGGTGCGCGGGCTGACGCTGTCGCCGAACCACTGGTGCGTCAGCTCGTGCACCATCAGTGACTCCACGTACCAGGACGGCAGCCGGTCCATGGTGAAGAGGTGCTTCTCGAACAGGGAGAGCGTCTGCGTCTCCAGCTCGAAGCCGGTCGAGGCGTCGGCCAGCAGCACCCCGTAGGTCTCGAAGGGATAGCGGCCCACCCGGCGCTCCAGCCAGGCGATCTGCCCGGGCGTCTTGGCGAGCCAGGGCTCCAGCTTCTTGCGCTCGGCGGCCGGTACGACGTCCCGTACGGGCAGCCCGTGCGGGCCCTGGCGCCGGACGACGGCGGACTTCCCCAGGGAGACCTGGGCCAGCTCGGTGGCCATCGGGTGCAGCGAACGGTACGTCCAGGTGGTGGCCGGGCCGCGGGCGCTGCGCCCGAGGGGCAGGCCGTTCGCGACGGCGGTGATGCCGCGGGGCGCGGTGATCCGGAAGGTGAAGTCGGCCTTGTCGGAGGGGTGGTCGTTGCTGGGAAAAACGCGGTGCGCGGCGTCCGCCTGGTTGGCCATGGCCAGCCCGTCGCCCGTACGGACCCAGCCGCCGTCCTTGCCGCCCTTGGGGTTGCTGGTGTGCCGGACGACGATCCGCATGTCCTGGCCCGGTTCGACGGCGCGTACCGGGGTGACCACCAGGTCCTCGTCGTGCGTGGCGTACCGCGCGGGAAGGCCGTTGACCTGCACGGACCGCACGGAGCCGCGGGCGAAGTCGAGGTTGAAGCGGTCCAGGTGGCCGGTGGCCCGGGCTGTGATCGTGGTGACCGCGTCCAGCGGGGCGTCGTTGCGTCCGGAGTACTTCAGGGCGATGTCGTACGCGCCGACGTCGTAGCCGGGGTTGCCGAGGTGCGGGTAGAGGCGGTCGCCGAGCCCCTGGGGGCCGGGCTCCGGCGCGCCCGCCGCCAGGAGGGCGCCGACGGCCAGCACCGCCGGGACGGCGCGGCGGCAGGCCACGAGGCGGCGCGGTGCGAGGGGGCGCGGCAGGTCCGGCGCCTGGCGGGTGGGGGACGCGGTACGGCGGGACGTAAAGGGCATGCGTTACCGCTACCAGCACGGCCGCCCCCGTGAACGGTGGCACGGCAGGGCAGCACCCGAACGAGCGGTTCCGGCCGCTTCCCGGGCGCGTCGCCGAAGACGTCGGAGACGCGCGCCTCAGAGGTGGACGGGCGCGACCGGGCGGCTGCGGCCCGCGCGCAGGACGTCGAAGACGCCCGGCACCTGGCGCATCGCCCGCATCAGGGAGGGCAGTTCGGCGGCGTCCGGGAGGTGCAGCGTGTACGTGTGCCGTACTCGCTGCTCACGGGGCGGCTCCACGTCGGCGGAGACGACGGCGGCGCCCTGCGCGGCGATGGCTTCGGTGAGGTCGGCCAGCAGCCGGGGCCTGCTGAACGCCTCGGCGAGCAGCGTGACGCGGCAGCCCTGGTCCGGGGCGGCCGAGCGCCGCCAGTGCACCCCTACGGGCGCCCGCCCGGCCGCCGCCATCCGGGCCACGGCCGGACACAGGGCGCGGTGCACGGTCACGATGCCGCCCCGTACGGCGAAGCCGGTGACCTTGTCGGGCGGCACGGGGGTGCAGCAGCCGGCCAGCCGGACCGTCGCGTCGGGGAGATCGGCGACGGCGGGGACGGGCGGGCGGGGGCGCCGCGCTCCGGGGGCCTCATCGGCGTCCACGGGGTCGGCGTTGCCCGCCTCGATGGCGGGGCTCTGCTCCCCGGGCTCTTCAGTGGTTTCCTCGGGGCCCTGGGCCGCGTCGCTCTCGGTGCCGCGCTCCGGGGCCTCCGCGGTCTCGCGGAGCTCGGTGCCGGCGTCCCGTTCCGCGCGTTCCGCGCCCGGGTGGGCGGTGAGCCAGCGGGAGATGGCGAGGCGGGCAGCGGGCGTGCGCGCGTACTCCAGCCACTGCGGGGAGGGGCCCGCCGCGGAGTCCGGGGCCATGAGCAGGTGCAGGCTGTCGCCGTCGCGGAGGATCGTCGAGAGGGTCGCCAGGCGGCCGTTCACACGCGCGCCGATGCAACAGTGCGCCCCGGCTCCATGGAGTGCGTACGCGGCGTCCACGCAGCTCGCGCCCGCCTGCAGCCGGATCGCGCCGCGGTCGCCCGAGGAATCCGCGGCCGTCTCGCGCGCCGTGTCCGCTCCCCCGCCGAAGCCGCCGTCCGCGCGGAAGACCGTGATCTCCCGGTCCTCGGCCAGGTCGTCCCGGAGCGAGGTCCAGAACGTGTCCGGGTCGGGAGCGACCTGCTGCCACTCCAGGAGCCGTGAGAGCCAGCCGGGGCGGGTGGGGTCCACCCGCTCCCCGTCGGGCGCCTCAGCGGCCTCCGACGGGCCGTACGGGCCGCCCTCGGCGGGGACGTGGGGGTCGCCCAGCGCGATCACCCCGGCCTCGGCCACCCGGTGCATCCGGTGGGTGCGGATAAGCGTTTCGGCAATCTCGCCGTGCTCGCTCGTCACGGCGGTGTGCAGCGACTGGTACAGGTTGAACTTGGGCGCCGCGATGAAGTCCTTGAACTCCGAGACGACCGGCGTGAAGCACGTGTGCAGCTCGCCCAGTACGGCGTAACAGTCCGCGTCCTCGGTGACCAGCACCAGCAGCCGCCCCAGATCCGCGCCGGTCAGCTCGCCGCGCCCTATCCGCACCCGGTGCACCGAGACGAAGTGCCGCGGCCGGACGAGGACTTCGGCGTCGATACCCGCGTCGTGCAGAACGGCGCGCATCCGCTCGGCGACGGCCGCGAGCGGGTCGGGGCGCTCGGCGTGCTGCCGTACGAGGGTGCGGGTGGCGGCGTACTCCTCCGGGTGCAGGATCGCGAAGACCAGGTCCTCCAGCTCGGTCTTGAGCGCCTGGACACCGAGGCGTTCGGCGAGCGGGATCAGCACGTCGCGGGTGACCTTGGCGATCCTGGCCTGCTTCTCGGGGCGCATCACACCGAGGGTGCGCATGTTGTGCAGCCGGTCGGCGAGCTTGATCGTCATCACCCGGACGTCGTTGCCCGTGGCCAGCAGCATCTTGCGGAAGGTCTCCGGCTCGGCCGCCGCACCGTAGTCGACCTTCTCCAGCTTGGTGACGCCGTCGACCAGGAAGCGCACCTCCTCGCCGAACTCCGCGCCCACCTGATCGAGCGTCACCTCCGTGTCCTCGACCGTGTCGTGGAGCAGAGAGGCGGTCAACGACGTGGTCTCCGCGCCCAGTTCGGCGAGGATGAGCGTCACGGCGAGGGGGTGCGTGATGTACGGCTCGCCGCTCTTGCGCATCTGCCCCCGGTGCGAGGACTCGGCGAGCGCGTACGCCTTGCTGAGGACCGCCAGGTCGGCGTCCGGGTGGTGGGCGCGGTGGACCTTGGCGACGTGCTCCAGGGCGTCGGGCAGGCCGTCGCGCGGCATGGGGCCCAGCAGCGCCGCGCGGCTGAACCGGCGCAGGCCTCTCAGCTCCAGACGGGGGCGGCCGCGTTTGCGGGCCGGAACCCCTGCCGGGTGAAACTCTGCGGGCGCACCGCTGGGTTCAGTGGCCTCTGCGCTCATGGGGCACCTCCGGCAGCATCGACCGGCGGCCGGACGCGATCAGGCGGTGACGGCGGTGTCCGGGCCGGTGCTTGATGCTACCGAGCCCATCACGCACCGCTCACCGCCTCTCGCCCAGAGTGAAACGGATCACCCATTCGAGCGAATCTTCAGCGGTGCCCCGTGACCCTGCGAGAGGCTTTCCGGGACGACTGCCGAGCCGGCCGGACGCCGGTCTCAGGCGGTGGCCGCGGCCAGCCAGGCGGGGTCGATCGTGCCCTCGGCGACGATCACCGCGGGGCCCGTCATCTCGACCGTGCCGTCCGGCAGCTCGGTGATCACGAGCCGGCCGCCGGGGACGTCGACGGTGTACGCGACGGGGCTGCCCGTGATCGCGGGGTCGTCGCCGTCCCTGCGGGCGGCGGCGACGGCGACCGCGCAGGCGCCCGTGCCGCAGGAGCGGGTCTCGCCGGAGCCGCGCTCGTGGACCCGCATCGCGACGTGGCGCGGGCCGCGGTCGGCGACGAACTCGACGTTGACCCCGTCCGGATAGACGGCGGCGGGGCTGAACGGCGGAGCGCTGAGCAGGTCCCCGGCGTGGTCGAGGTCCTCGACGAAGGCGACGGCGTGCGGATTGCCCATGTTCACGTTGAGCGCGGGCCAGCTGCGGTCGCCGACCGTGACCGTGACCTGCTCCTCGGGGAGCTCGGCGCGGCCCATGGTGACGGTGACCTCGCCCGTCCCGGGGCCCGCGGCGTCCTTGGCGAGGTGCACACGGCGCACGCCCGCCCGGGTGGCGATGGCCAGGTCGCCGGCCTCGACCAGCCCGGCGTGCTCCAGATAACGCGCGAACACCCGGACGCCGTTGCCGCACATCTCGGCGACCGAGCCGTCGCCGTTGCGGTAGTCCATGAACCACTCGGCCTCGTCGGCCATCGCGCGCGCCTCGGGATGCGCCGCGGACCGTACGACGTGCAGCACGCCGTCGCCGCCGATGCCGGCCCGGCGGTCGCAGAGCCGCGCGACCAGCGACGCGGGCAGCTCCAGCCGACCGTCCGGGTCGGGGACGATCACGAAGTCGTTCTCGGTGCCGTGGCCCTTGAGGAAGGCGATGCGCTCGTTGCTCACCCTTGAATCGTACGGGGCACCACCGACAGCGGCCGCATCCGGGCGCGCCGCGTACGGAGGCGGGGCGGGGCGCTCAGCGCAGCCGGGCCACGCGCCAGATCGCGAGGGCCGCGAGCACCAGGACGACCGCGACGTACACGGCCACCACCCGCCAGTCCGTGCGCCGGCCCGAACCGCGGGCCGCCAGGCCCGGCCAGGTGTGGCCGACCCGGCGGGCGGCCATCATGCCCCAGCCGGCCGCGCAGCAGCACAGCAGCAGCCCGAGCATCGCGAACACGGCGCCGCCGTCCCCGCCGAATTCGAACGCCAGCGGAAAGGCGAACATCAGTGAGCCGACGGCGGCCAGCCCCACGATGGGGGCGAGCTGCCACAGGCGGAGGCGGCGCGGCGGCCGCAGCTCCCGGAAGGACGCGGCGTCCTCGGCCGGCCGGTCGTCCTCCGGCTGCGCGTCGGGCCCGTCGGAACCGTCCAGCGCGGTCGCGTCCTCCAGGCCCGCGTCGCCCGCCGGCCCGTCGTCGTCCTGGAAGAGGTCCTCGTCCGGGAGCGGGGCGTCCTCGGCGGGGCGGTCCTCGGCGGCGGCCCTGTCGCCGCGCGGCAGTCCGGTGCCGGCGGCCGGTCCGGCGTCGTCGAGCGCCGGCGTCCGGCCCGGCCCGTGACCGGTCATCGGTTCCCCTCCGGCGCGCTGTTCACGCGGTGCTTCCGGCTGGTGCGCTCTGCTGCGAGGGCGGGCCTCCATCGCCAAAGCCCTCCCAGTTCCAGACGCCACGGCTCGGTCGATGGTCGATAATGACACGCCCTCAGGGGGCCCGATGACGGCCGGAGCGTCCCGATGCCAGGACGTGATCAGGCTGTGACCGGTCGTTCGAGCAACGCCAGCGCGCGCTCCGGAAGTTCCTCCCGGACCTCGGCGGCACCGCTGAGCCAGTGGACCCGAGGGTCCCGCCGGAACCACGAGTCCTGGCGGCGCGCGAAGCGCTTGGTGGCGCGCACGGTCTCGGCCCGCGCCTCGTCCTCGGTGCACTCCCCCGCGAGGTACGCCAGCACCTGCTGGTACCCGAGCGCGCGGGACGCCGTACGCCCTTCGCGCAGGCCCTGCGCCTCCAGCGCGCGTACCTCCGCCACGAGCCCCGCCTCCCACATGCGGTCCACTCGTACGGTGATCCGCTCGTCCAGTTCGGGGCGGGCCACGTCGACGCCGATCTGCACGGTGCCGGCGTAGACCTCGCGCTGGTCACCGGGGCCGGGCAGATTCGCCGTGAAGGGGCGCCCGGTGATCTCGATGACCTCCAGGGCGCGGACGATGCGGCGCCCGTTGCTCGGCAGGATCGCGCGCGCCGCCTCGGGGTCGGCGGCCGCCAGCCGGGCGTGCAGCACGCCGCTGCCCTCCTGCTCCAGCTCGGCCTCCAGCCGGGCGCGCACCTCGGGGTCGGTCCCGGGGAACTCCAGGTTGTCCAGCGCGCCGCGCACGTAGAGGCCGGAGCCGCCCACCAGGACGGCGGTGCGCCCCCGGTCGAGCAGCCGGTCGATCTCGGCGCGGGCCAGCCGCTGGTACTCCGCGACGCTCGCCGCCTGGGTCACGTCCCAGATGTCCAGGAGGTGGTGCGGTACGCCGCCCCGCTCCTCCTGGGCGAGCTTGGCGGTACCGATGTCCATGCCCCGGTACAGCTGCATGGAGTCGGCGTTGACGACCTCGCCGCCGAAGCGCTGGGCGAGGGCGACGCCCAGATCGGACTTGCCGGCCGCGGTGGGGCCGACAACGGCGATGACCCGCGGTGCGGGAACTGCGTTGTTCACCGCGCCAGTCTGTCAAACCGCGCGGGCGGTTTCGAACGAGGCACCGTACGGCCCGCTCTCAGAAGGACCCCTCGCCGCGCGAACACAGGCGGGGTTTGGCCCGCAAGAGTAGGGTAAAGCCCAGGTATGGGCGTTTTTGAACCATGCGTCCTCCGACCAAGGAAGGTGGCTCATGGGCCTGCTGGACAATCTCAAGGCCAAGGCCGGCCTCCTCAAGGGCAAGGCCGGTGACCTCGCACATCAGCACGGGGACAAGATCGATCAGGGCTTGGACAAGGCCGGGAGGGCGGCCGACTCCAGGACGAAGGGCAAGTACAGCGGCCAGATCGGCACCGGCACGACCAAGGCGAAGGAAGCGCTGCGCCGGATGTCGGAGAACCAGGGCAAGCACACCCGCGGCACGGACGGCGGGACCGCCGAGGGGCCGGGCGAGGAGAGGCGGCCGGGCGACCCGATGTGAGGCGGCCGGGGCCCGCAGACCGATGGCCGGGGATCCGAGTGGTCCCCGGCCATCGCCGTCCGCAGGTGCGGCGCTGTGCGGCCCGTGGCGGGCCGGTCAGGACCAGGCGGCCACGAAGTACCCGACCCCGTACGGCGCCTCCTCGTGAAGCAGCTCGCCGCCCAGCCCGGCCCCTTCCGCGGCCCCGGCCAGGACCTGCCAGCAGGCGCGGCCCGAGACCTTGAGCGACTGCGCGGGCTCCTCGTCCAGCGCCCCGAGTGCGGCGGCGTCCGCGCCGCCCAGCATGCGGGCGAGCTCCGCGTCGAACGCCTCGGCGCGCTCGTCGTAGTAGCCGGGCGCCTTGACCGTACGGCAGGCGCTGCCGTCGCCCATGACCAGCAGTGCCACGCGCTCGGCCGACGCCGCGAGCTGGCGTCCGGCGCCCAGGCACTTCTCCGGTTCGAGCGGCTCGCCCACCCCGAGGGCGGTCACGGGAACGCCGCTCCAGTCCGCGCGCTCCAGGAGCCACGCTCCGATGGACAAGGAGGGCGGCAGCCGCCTGCCCTCCGCGGCGCCTTCGCCGTCCGGTGCGCCGAGTCGTACGGAGAGGTCCACGCCGAATCCGGCGAAGGATCCCGGGGCCCCCTCCTTGAACGCCCCGCGGCCTTCGGGCTCGGCGGGGCCGACGACGACCAGCCGGTCGGCCCGCGCGGCCGCGAGCACGCCGACCGCGTCCGTACAGGCGGCCCGCAGGCCGTCCAGTTCGTACGCGGCGCCGCCGGCGACCTCGGGGACGAGCAGCGGCGGACAGGGACACAAAGCAGCAGCTACGAGCATGTTCCGCAGCGTATCCCCGCCGCCGTGGGGGGTCCGTCCGCGGCCCCGTACCCGGGACACGTGGCCGGGGCGGGAACGGGGCCGGGAGGGGCGCTCAGGAGGTCGGGCAGCAGCCGCCCGCGGGCTCGGCCGGAGCGGGCGCGGGGGCTCCGACCGTCGGCAGGCCGAGCATGACCCCGGCGGGCTGCGCCGGAGCGGCGTTGCGGCGCTCCCAGGCGTCGCCCGAGCGGGTCCGGCGGACCGCGACGGCCTCGCCCTCGGCGAGCAGGTGGTGCGGGGCCGCGTACGTGATCTCGACCGTCACCATGTCGCCGGGGCGCACCTCGGTGGCCGGCTTGGTGAAGTGCACGAGGCGGTTGTCGGGCGCGCGCCCCGAGAGGCGGTGCGTGGCGCCGTCCTTGCGGCCCTCGCCCTCGGCGACCATGACCTCGACGGTGCGGCCGACCTGCTTCTTGTTCTCCGCCCAGGAGATCTCCTCCTGGAGGGCGACCAGCCGCTCGTAGCGGGCCTGGACGACCTCCTTGGGGATCTGTCCCTCCATGGTCGCGGCCGGGGTGCCGGGGCGCTTGGAGTACTGGAAGGTGAACGCCTGCGCGAAGCGGGACTCGCGCACGGTGTGCAGCGTCTGTTCGAAGTCCTCCTCGGTCTCGCCGGGGAAGCCCACGATGATGTCGGTGGAGATGGCCGCGTCCGGCATGGCCGCGCGGACCTTCTCGATGATCCCGAGGAAGCGCTCCTGGCGGTAGGAGCGGCGCATGGCCTTCAGGACGGTGTCCGAGCCGGACTGCAGCGGCATGTGGAGCTGCGGCATGACGTTCGGCGTCTCGGCCATGGCGGCGATCACGTCGTCGGTGAAGTCGCGGGGGTGCGGGGAGGTGAAGCGGACCCGCTCCAGGCCCTCGATCTTCCCGCAGGCGCGCAGCAGCTTGGAGAACGCCTCACGGTCGCCGATGTCGGAGCCGTAGGCGTTGACGTTCTGGCCGAGCAGGGTGATCTCGGAGACGCCCTCGGAGACCAGGGTCTCGATCTCGGCGAGGATGTCGCCGGGCCGGCGGTCCTTCTCCTTGCCGCGCAGCGCAGGGACGATGCAGAAGGTGCAGGTGTTGTTGCAGCCGACGGAGATGGAGACCCAGGCCGCGTACGCGCTCTCGCGGCGGGTGGGCAGCGTGGAGGGGAACGCCTCCAGCGACTCGGCGATCTCGACCTGGGCCTCTTCCTGGACGCGGGCGCGCTCCAGGAGGACCGGCAGCTTGCCGATGTTGTGCGTACCGAAGACGACGTCCACCCAGGGCGCCTTCTTGACGATGGTGTCGCGGTCCTTCTGTGCCAGACAGCCGCCGACGGCGATCTGCATACCGGGCCGCGCGGTCTTCTTCGGGGCGAGCTGGCCGAGATTGCCGTAGAGCTTGTTGTCGGCGTTCTCGCGCACCGCGCAGGTGTTGAAGACGACGACGTCCGCACCGTCGGCGCCCTCGGGCGCTGGCACGTACCCGGCGTCCTCCAGCAGGCCGGCCAGCCGCTCGGAGTCATGGACGTTCATCTGGCACCCGTGGGTGCGCACCTCGTATGTCTTCGCACTCATCTCAATCGACCAGGGTACGTGTTCCCGAAGGCCGTCCGCCCCCTCCGGGGGCATCCCGGAGGGGGCGGACGGACAGGGGGCGGGTTCAGCGGGTCAGGGGCGCGGGGCGGGCTTCAGCTCGATGTCGTGGTGGACGTCGCCCCGGGAGGGGTCCACCGCCACGAAGCGGGCTGTCGGGGCGTGCGCCGAGCCGGAGGCGATCACGGTGTAGCCGCCGGGCTCCAGGCCCGTGATGCGGTACCGGCCGCCGGTCGCCCGGACGCCCGCGCGGCGCTTGCCGCGGTCGCTGACGACCGTGATCCACGCCTCGCAGCCGCCGGGGTGTTCCGGGCAGTGCAGGGAACCGCTGACGGTGCACGTGCCGGCCGAGGAGGCCGTACGGGCGCCGGAGGGCGCCGTACGTCCGCGGGGCGCGGCAGCGGGCGCCTGAGCGGCCTTGGCGGGCTGCTGCGGGGCTGCTGCGCCCGCCGTGGCGCCGGTGGCCACCGGGACCTGCTTCGCGCCCGGCTCACCCTCGTGCCGGGTGTGCGCGAGCCAGGCGGCCAGGGCCGCCTGCGTGCGGCGGTCCAGCGTGGCGGCGGCGTGCCGCGCGGCCGCGCCGGCCCTCGTCGCCGAGGCGGACTCGGTGGCCGGCTCCGGCTCGGGGGACGCGGTCGTGACGGTCAGGCCGCGGTCCTCGGCGTAACCGGCCAGCGCCTCGTCCAGCGCGGCCAGCTCCCGCAGCGCCAGGTGGAGGCGGTCGGCGCGGGGCCCGGCCGGTGCGCGCAGCACGTCCTCCAGCTCCCGGATGAGCGGGCTGACGCGTACCCAGGTGCCGCTGGGCTCCCCCGTGGCGAAGCGCCGGTCGAGGGCGTGCAGGGACTCCACGAAGGTGGCGGTGATCCGCTCGACGCGCCGGCCCAGCTCCGGGGCGAGGTCGATGTCGATGTCCGCGGCGGCGGCGAGGGAGCGGGCGTGTCCGGTGGCGGCGGTGAGCAGCGCGAGGCGGTTCTCGGCGCCGCGGCCGCGGACGCCCATCGGCATCCGGACCAGCGGCCGGGCCACGCCGCGCACCTGGTACAGCGCCGCGTCCACACCACGGGCCGCGCCGCGCAGCCGTACCGGGGCGGCGGGGTCCTGCCAGCGCTCGGCAACCTGGGACAGCAGGTGTTCCAGCGCGGAGACGTAGCCGCGCTCGGCCTCCTGGGCGATCTTGCGGCTGGAGACCGGGAAGATCAGCGCGGCGCAGGCGGTGGCGATGACGATGCCGAGCCCGTTGTCGAGCAGGCGCTCGCTGAGCAGCTTCTCCATGCCCGTGTACGGGGTGGACAGGCCGTAGAGCTGGACCAGGGCCGTGACCAGGCCGGCGACCCAGTAGGCGTACTGGCGCTGCATGCCCCAGGAGCCGATGGCCAGTCCGGCCACGATGACGACGAGCGTCCAATAGATGTGCCCGGGACCGATCAGGCGAAGCAGTACGACACCGACGACGGCGCCGACGATGGTGCCCGCCATACGGTGGCCGAGCTTGCGCAGCCTCTCGTGGGTGGTGTTGGTACCGAACAGCGTGATCATCACGCCGACCAGGCCCCAGTAGAAGCGCTGCGGGTTGATGGCGTCGGTGATGGGGCACACGATGGCGGCGGCGAGCCCGGCGTGCACGGGGGCGCGCAGGTACGGGACCACCCGCCGCCAGCCCTTCTCGCTCTGTGCGGCGATGACCCGGCGGGCGACCGCTCCGGTACCGGCCGGGCGGTTCTGCTCCAGCGCGACGGTGGGCTGGAAGGGCACCTTGGCGCGGGCGCTGGGCGCGTTCCAGCCGAGGTCGAGCCAGTGGGCGAGGGAGTCGGCGAGCGTGTCCAGGAGGTGGCCGACCCGGCGGGCCAGCGCGGCGGCCTCGGCCTCTTCGGAGCCCGCGTCGGCGGCCTCCAGTACGGCGTTGGCCTGCTGCTGGATGAGCTGGGCGGCGGGGCGCAGCGCGTCGGCGCGGCCGAGCGGGGTGTCCCGGGTGATGACCAGGCCGACGACCATGGCCTCCCGGAGATGCGCCGGCGCCTGGAGGCGGGTGAGCTGCTGGACGCACTGGCCGATGCCCTTCAGGGCCAGCTCGGCGTCGAACAGGTGGCGGTGGAGGAGCTCGGCGGTGTCGGGGTCGGCGGCGACCTCGGGCTGGGCGAGGCGGCCGTCGATGGTGACGGTCGTGACGTTCAGACGGCGCAGGCTGCGCCGCATCCGCTTGACGGCGACCTCGTGGTCGGCGTCGGGGTCCAGCGCGTCGGTGGCGGCGTCGGCGACCCGGCGGGCCTCGACGACGAAGGCACGCTGCGTACGGAGCAGGTCCTCGCGCGGCATCGGGTAGCACAGCGCGAGGCGGGTGAGCAGGATGGCGACGGCGGAGACCAGGGCGACGAGGAACATCTCGCCGCAGAGGTTCAGCGGGACGTTCGCCATCATGCCGACCATGAAGGCGTTGAAGAGCAGCATGCCGGCCAGCAGCGCGAGGGTGCCGAACCGGGCGAGGAAGAACGTCACCGCGAGCGCGGCCACCATGATGGTGAGTTCGAGCGCGCGGTACTGGTGCAGCCAGGCGGCGAGCGGCAGCGCGGCGGAGAACGGGAACGGCATCCACACGATGGCCTTGGTCAACCGCTGCCAGGTGTTCTCGGCGATGGCGAACGCGCTCATCAGGCCCATCATGCCGCCGGCCATCATGCCCAGCATGGCGGGCAGGCCGAGCGCCACGGACATCCCGTAACCGGTCGCGAGCCCGGTGATCATGGCGACCAGCGTCCGCCACCCGGCCTGCAGCTGGCCGAGTCCGGGGTCGGCGGCGAGCACCCAGTCCCACCAGCGTCTCGGCCCGCCGACGCGCCGGGGTGCCACGGCGCTGTCGCGGGCCGGATCGCGGCCGGTACGGCCGTCGGTGATGTCCGGGGTTTCGGTGGCTGGCGTGGTCAACTGACCTCCGGTTCGATGGCATGCAGGACGGTCGTTACGGCATCCCGGGCGGCGCCCACGGCGCGCTCCGGTTCGTCGACGTTCGAGCGCAGCCCTTCGAGGAGCGCCGCGGCCATCCGCTGCCGCGCGCGCTCCAGCAGCTCCCGGCCGGCGGGCGTCAGCGAGGTCTCGATGCAGCGCCGGTCGTGGGCGCTGCGCTCGCGCTGGACGAGTCCGCGCTCCTCCAGCTCCTGCAGGACCACGGTGACCCGGGGCTGCGCGATGCCGGTGCGCGCGGCGAGTCCGGTGACCCGCAGGGGGCCGCCCTCCAGGGCGTCCAGGAGCGAGACGTGCGTACGCGGCAGGCCGAATTCACCGAGCCGGAAAAGTGCCTGGGAGAGCCTGCCGATGCCCCGGAGGAGCCCGCGAGCGGCGTTCTCGATGCGCTGTTCGTCGGACGTCGACGATGAATGCATACAGCAATTATATAACAGAGATATGCATCCGCGTCACGGGGTGCTGCCGCACGGCACGGGGTGCTGCGCACCGCACCAGGGACGGTCGCCGTCGGCCCCTCCCTATCGGGGGCCGCGGCTGGCAGGATTCCGGCCATGGTCCACAGCCTTCCCCGGCCCGGCGGCCGCCGGGCGCTGCAGATGGCGGTCGCGGCGGCGGCCGTCGCCGGCCTGCTGCTGTGGTGCCTGCTGCCGGGCGGGCCGCAGGCACCGGGCGGGCGGGTGACGCTGGCCACGGGGGTGCCCACCGGGGTGTACGCGCGCTACGGGGAGCTGCTGAAGCAGGACCTCGCGCACGACCTCCCGGATCTCGACGTCACGCTGTCCCGCAGCGAGGGCTCCGTCGACAACATCCGCAAACTCGTCTCGGGGCGCGCCGAGTTCACCATCGCGGCGGCCGACGCAGTCGCCACGTACCAGGTCGCCGGCGGGCGGGGCGCGACCGGGCTGCGCGCGTGCGCGCGGCTCTACGACGACTACATGCAGCTGGTCGTCCCCAAGGGCTCCAAGGTCCGCTCGACGCGCGACCTGAAGGGGCTGCGGGTCGGGGTCGGCGCCGACGGCTCCGGAGTACAGCTGATCACCCGCCGGCTGATGCGCGCGGCGAAGCTGGACTTCGACCGGGACATCCACGCGGAGCGGGTCGGCATCGACACGATGCCGCGGCTGCTGGAGAGCGGAAAGCTCGACGCGTTCTTCTGGTCCGGCGGGCTGCCCACCACGGCCGTGAAGCGGCTGGCCGACCGCTTCCCCGTACGGCTGGTGCAACTCGGCGACCTGATCGAGCCGCTGCACGCGCAGGGCAGGGCCAGCCGCTACTACCGGGCGGCGGTGATGCCGGCGGACGCGTATCCGCAGGCGCAGGACGACCGGGCCGTGAAGACCATCGCGGTGGCGAACCTGCTGGTGACCACCGACCGCGAGGACCCCGACCTGACCCGGGCCATGACGCGGACGGTGATAGACAGCCGCGACCGCATCGGCCGCGAGGTGCACGACGCCCAGAAGGTCGACCTGCGCACCGCCGTCTTCACCGACCCACTGCCGCTGCACGAAGGAGCCCGGCGGTACTACGTCTCGGCGAAGCCGTAAGGCTCCGCCCGGTCAAGGCTTGCCCAGCTCCTTCGAGGGCGCGCCCCCGCCGTCCGACAGGAACTCCCAGACGGTGATCAGGGCGACGATCTGCGCGACCACATACGCCACCTGTATGGAGAAATAGCGCATTTGATACACGGACAGCAGGAGTGAGTAGCGGCTGTTCCAGTAGCGCCGCTCGCCCTTGAAAGTGTCGAGGTCCACCGCGGCGCCGGTGAGCGTGAGCACGAGCAGGGCGCAGACGAGGTACAGCACCAGATTTCCCTGCCCCTGGTCGAGCAGCTGGTTTCCCACGGCGTCCACACCGCCCGGCAAGGCGTAGGCCAGCGCAATCGGCAGCGCCTTCGCCGGGCCCCGGCGGCCGGGCAGGAGCCGCCAGAGGGTCCCGAGGGCAAATCCCAGACAGCCCCAGACCACCTCCCAGTACACAGCGCTCACGACCAGGTTCGGCAGGCCGAACCCCCAGTACAGCGTCCTGGTCCAGGCCTCGCCGCTCACGCTGTCGACCCACACCAGGAAACCGCTCGCCGGGATGCCCAGGACGGCGGCGAACGAGGCGGTCCGTACGCCATTGGCCCACCATGTGTCCCGCGGGCCCCAGGCCAGCGCGACGTCCACCACGCTGATCTTCGGGGGCAGCCGGTCCGTCTTCCCGGACGGTGTACGCAGTCGGTGCAGCCCCTTCAGGTCGCGCTCGAAGCCGCGTCTGGTGTGCGCTCCGTCGTCGGACTGCCCCTGGTCCAGCCGCCGCAGCTTGGCGTGTATCTCGCGGTGCCTGCGGGAGTCGTCCATCAGACGGGTGCGCCCCGCTTCGGTGACGGCCTCCGCGAGCGGAGTGCCCGAGGCTTCGAGGCGCTGACAGAGCACCGCACGGCTGCGGCCCGCCTCCAGGAGCAGATGCAGGGCCACGGCATTCAGTGCGATCCACAGCGGTGACAGCACGGCGTCGTAGGCGAAGACCCCCAGGAAGAGCCCAGCACCGGCGGCGAAGAGCAGCAGCACCAGCCGGTACTCCACGCCTTCGGGACCGCGCGCCGGGGCACCGGAGCGCAGCGCGCGGGCACGCAGCACACCGAGGAGGCCGATCAGGGTGAGGAGCAGGGCCCAACCGAACAGCCAGTCCTGGGCGTAGTCGGCGAACCACGCCAGGTTGTCGCCGAGGAAGTCGGCGTGCCGCACCCCGTATCGCGGATCGCTGTGGTCGCTCGGCCACGAGGTGCGGCGCCACTGCCGCTCGGAGGTCCACACATAGCAGCCGACGGCCACGAGGGCGGTGACGGCGGCCCAGGGGGCCACGGTGCGGAGCCTGGGGCGCGGCCGGGACGGCACGTACAGGCCGCCGTCCGCCGCGAGCCTCCTGGCCGCCGCGAAGCCCCCGAGGACTGCGGTGAACACGCAGGCCCCGCCGGCGATCCCGGCGGGGAGCAGTGCCTCCCAACTGCCCGGCGTCCACACACCCAACGCGTACGGCAGGGCGCCGGCCGCGGCGATGCCGGCGGCGTGGACGAACGGCGCCGGTACCCGGCCGAAAGCCAGCAGCAGCCAGCCGAGCGCCAGGCACGTCAGCATCCCGCTCATGGTCCGCAGGCTGAACCAGTCGAGACCGGGGCGGTACTCCTGCAGTGTCTGGAAGACGATCTCGTCCCCATGGATGACCAGGACCACCACGGCCGCGAGCACGCTCCACTGCAGCAGCGTGCGGCTCGCCGCGGCTTCGTCCCCGGCCGGTGGCGCGTGCCGACGCGCGGCCCGGGCCAAGTACAGGGCGAGCACCGCGATGAGCAACTCGTGCAGGAGGTAGCCGGAGCGGTCCAGGTTGCTGAACGGCAGCTTGTTGGCCTGCGCGGACCACGAGCGCACCCAGTCCGGAGCCAGCCGGACGGACACCTCGGGCACCGGCTTCTTCGCACTCGGCTCCCATATGAGGGCCGTGCTGTCCTTTCCCTTGGTGATGCGGGGCGAGACCTGCAGGGCGCCCGGCTCGCCGGGGTCCACCTCGATCCGCCGCCAGTGCGCCTTCTTCAGGGCAGCGGGCGGGTCGAGGCGGACGCGCCAGCGCGCGTGCCCCACCTCGATGCGCCAGGGCCCCGGCTCGAAGCTGCTCCGGTCGTCGATCCAGGTGTATGCGTCGAAGACGACCCGCACGCCGTCCTTGACCGGAACGGCCTCGGGGCTGTCCGGCGGCCGCCATTCGTTCACCTGGTTGATCTGCCGCCCGTCGCCGGGGCGCAGGAGACAGCGCATCGCGGCGCGGTAGGCGTCGCTGTCCTCGCTGAGCAGCAGGTCGCGGGCGCGCGGCCAGCTCAGCGGGACACGCACGGTCAGCCGGCTGGTCACCCTGGTCTGTTCGCGGCCGCCGTGCGTCATCCGCAGGGAAGCCGTGACGTCGGCCTTGGTGAGCGAGCCGGCCGCGCAGCCATCCTTAGGCGCCGCGTACGCCGGCTCCGGGAGGAGAACCGCACACAACAACGCTAAGAAAACCGCCACTTTGATGCCCATCAAGTCCCCCACTCCACGGCAACCCCACCATTGTCGCGGGTACCACTGACAAGATCAGGGCGTCGGCGGCATTCCCTCGTGCGGCCGGTCGCGCGGGACCGTGACGGTGACGCACAGGCCGCGTGGCGCGTTCGGGGCGTAGGCGATCTCCGCGCCGCCCGCGGCGAGCATGGCGCGGGTGATGGACAGGCCCAGGCCGGATCCGGAGACGTTCTGATGGCGGCCGCTGCGCCAGAAGCGGTCGCCGATCCGTTCCAGTTCCTCGTCCGTGAGCCCGGGGCCGTGGTCGGCGACGGTGATCCGGACCCGCTCGCCCTCGGGGGCCGCGGCGACCGTGACCTCCTCGCCGGCCGGGGTGAACTTCAGGGCGTTGTCGACGACCGCGTCCAGGGCGCTGGAGAGCGCCACCGGGTCCGCCCAGCCCGTGACCGCGCCGTGCCCGTCGTACCGCAGCGTCACGCCCTTGTCGTCGGCCAGCGGGCGCCAGGCGTCGGCCCGCTCGGCAGCCAGCGCGGCGACATCGGTGAGCTGCAGGTCGGCGGGGACGTGCTCGGCCAGCGCCAGGTCCAGCAGGCCGTCCAGGACCCGTGCCAGGCGCTTGCCCTCCGTACGAACGGAGGCGATCTCCTCGTTCCCCTCGGGGAGTTCGAGCGCGAGCAGTTCGATACGGAGGAGGAGGGCGGAGAGCGGATTGCGGAGCTGGTGGGAGGCGTCGGCGACGAAGGCGCGCTGCTGCTCCAGCACGTCCTCGACGTTGTCCGCCATCTCGTTGAACGACCGGGCCAGCCTGCGGAGTTCCGGCGGCCCGGAACCGGCGACCACCCGGGACTTCATCCGCCCGGTGGCGATGTCGTGGGTGGCCGCGTCCAGCGTCCGTACGGGCAGCAGCACCCACCCCGTGAGCCGGAACGCGGCCCCGACCGCGACCAGCATGGCCAGCGCCTCCCCCGCCACCAGCCACAGCCAGCCGTGCAGGATCCGCGAACGCAGCTGCTCCGTGGGCGAGTCGGTGAAGACCACCGCGACGACATCGCCGTCCCGGATGACCGGCGAGGCGACCGGCAGCCGGCGGTCGTCCCAGGGCCACGCCTGGTGCGGGTCGTGGCTGCGCCGCCCGGCGAGCGCCTCGTCGAAAGCCTGCCGCCCCTCCCCCGTACTCGGTACCCGCCAGTGCGCGGGCGCGGCGGCCATGGGGGTGCGATCGCGGTAGAAGACACCGGCACGGATGCCGTAGAGATCGTGGTACCGCTGGAGCTCCGTACGGAGCGTGCTCAGCCGTTCGTCCTCGGCGGAGGCCCGGCCGTCGACGCCGGGCCGGGCGGTGACGAACTGCGCCAGTGAGGCGAAGCGCGCCGCGTCGTCGATCCGGTCCACCACCACCCGCTGCTGCTCACCCGCCGCCTGGCTGCCGGCCAGCGGAAAGCCGAGCGCGAGCAGCACACCGGCCAGCAGGACGATGAGGAGCGGGAGGAGGCGGGTGCGCACGGTGCCGGACGACCGTCAGGAGGCCGGGGGCGCGGGGGCGGGCGCCACGAGCCGGTAACCGACGCCGCGCACCGTCTCGATCAGCGCGGGCATCCGCAGCTTGGAACGGAGCGAGGCGATGTGCACCTCCAGAGTGCGCCCGGTGCCCTCCCAGCTCGTCCGCCACACCTCGCTGATGATCTGCTCCCTGCGGAAGACCACCCCGGGGCGCTGCGCAAGAAGGGCGAGCAGGTCGAACTCCTTACGGGTCAGCGGGACCGCGCCCCCGTTGACCGAGACCTGGCGGGTGGCCAGTTCGATCGTGACGGCACCGATGCGCAGCAGGTGCTCGCCGCCCGCCTCCTCGGCCGCCTGCTCCCCGGGGCCGTGCACGTTTTTGCGCCGGCTGACCGCGTGGATACGGGCCAGCAGCTCCCCGGTGTCGTACGGCTTGACCACGTAGTCGTCGGCGCCGAGGTTCAGGCCGTGGATGCGCGAGCGGACGTCGGAGCGCGCGGTCACCATGATCACCGGGGTGCTCGTGAGCTTCCGTATCCGGCCGCAGACCTCGAATCCGTCCTGGTCGGGCAGGCCCAGGTCGAGCAGTACCACCGCGAACGGCTCCGCCGCGTCCGGTACGAGCGCGTGCAGCGCCTCCTCGCCGCTGCGGGCGTGCACCACTTCAAAACCGTGCTTGGCGAGCACCGCGGACAGCGCCGCGGCGACGTGGTTGTCGTCCTCCACCAGCAGCAGCCGCATCGGCCCTCCCCCTCTCACCGGCTCGCGTCGCAGGCCATCAGGGCATCTACCGCGATCGGCGGCGGACCCGTCAAGGGGCAGCCGGTCCAGTACGGACATCTGTTACCCAGCCGGTACCGGCCCGTACGGAACGGACCGTTGCCCTCCGCAAACCGGTCGCCGGGCGCGTCCACGCACCCCGCGCCCCGTTCACCCAGAGTGTCCCTTTGCAGCCGGATCGTTATGCTCAATTTCCGCTCAGATGTACTGACGCTGATCGCGGTGCGTCACTACTGTCCTCTCAACCGAGGAGGACGGAGCTACCCGCCGATGAGCGAAGTATCGGTGACCAAGGACCCCGGGGGCCCCGCCCCGGCGTTGGACGAGCTGGTCGTGCTGACAGGGGTCAACAAGCATTTCGGCGCGCTGCACGTGCTCCAGGACATCGACCTGACGATCAGGCGCGGCGAGGTCGTCGTGGTGATCGGCCCGTCCGGGTCCGGCAAGTCGACGCTGTGCCGCACGATCAACCGCCTGGAGACCGTCGACTCCGGAAGCATCACCATCGACGGCAAGCCGCTGCCCCAGGAGGGCCGGGAGCTGGCGCGGCTGCGGGCCGACGTCGGCATGGTCTTCCAGTCCTTCAACCTCTTCGCGCACAAGACGGTCCTGGAGAACGTGACGCTGGGCCAGCTGAAGGTCCGCAAGGCGGACAAGAAGGCGGCCGAGCAGAAGGCCCGCGCGCTGCTGGACCGGGTCGGCGTGGGCACCCAGGCGGACAAGTACCCGGCCCAGCTCTCCGGCGGCCAGCAGCAGCGCGTGGCGATCGCCAGGGCGCTGGCGATGGACCCGAAGGTGATGCTCTTCGACGAGCCCACCTCGGCACTGGACCCGGAGATGATCAACGAGGTGCTGGAGGTCATGCAGCAGCTCGCCCGGGACGGCATGACCATGGTCGTCGTCACGCACGAGATGGGTTTCGCGCGCTCGGCGGCGAACCGCGTCGTCTTCATGGCGGACGGCCGGATCGTCGAAGAGGCCGAGCCGACGCAGTTCTTCGACAACCCGCGCAGCGACCGCGCCAAGGACTTCCTTTCCAAGATCCTGCACCACTGAGCCCGCAGTGGCCCCCGATGACTGCCCACACCCGCTGAACCGAAGGAACTTCACCATGAGGATGCGTAAGACGGCCACTGCGGCCACTGTGGTGCTCGCGCTGGCCGCGACGGCGACGGCGTGCGGCGGCGAGTCCGGCACGGCCGGCGACAAGCCCAAGGGCGAGAAGGTCTTCAGCGGGACGTACAAGGTCGCGAAGGACGTCAAGGTCGACTCCCCGACGCTGAAGAAGGCCCAGCAGCGCGGCAAGATCATCGTGGGTGCCAAGGCGGACCAGCCGTTCCTGGGCTTCCAGGACTCCAACGGCAAGCGCACGGGCTTCGACATCGAGATCGCCAAGATGATCGCCGCCGACCTCGGCTTCTCCGCCAAGCAGATCGAGTTCAAGACGGTCGACTCCAACGTCCGCGAGACCTCGATCTCCAAGGGCCAGGTCGACTACTACGTCGGCACGTACACGATCAACGACGAGCGCAAGAAGCAGGTCGGCTTCGCGGGCCCGTACTACACCGCGGGCGCTGACCTGCTGGTGCGCAAGGACGAGAAGAAGATCACCGGGCCGGACTCCGTCAAGGGCAAGAAGGTCTGCTCGATCGTCGGCTCCACGCCGCTCCAGGAGATCAAGAAGCCCAAGTACGGGGCCGACACCACGGAGCTCTCCAAGTACTCCCTCTGCGTCAAGCAGCTGCTGGACGGGCAGGTCGACGCGGTCACCACGGACGACGCGATCCTGAAGGGGTACGCCGCGGAGCGTCCCACCAAGCTGAAGCTCGTGGGCAAGCCGTTCACCGAGGAGCCCTACGGCGTCGGCATGAACAAGGACGACAAGGCGCTGCGCGACGCGGTCTCCGACGCGATCGAGGCGCACATCAAGAACGGCGACTACCAGAAGGCGTACGAAGGCACGCTGGGCAAGTCCGGCTCGCCGTACAAGGCGCCGAAGACGCCGCTGCCCCGCTACTGACCGCACCGCTCACCACCGGCCCGAGCCGGCCGCGCCCCGTACGCCCGCCGCGGCGGGCGTACGGGGCGCGCTGCCTCGTGAACGTCCCTGTACGGGGCCGGCGTCCCGCGCCCGTCCGCCGCCACCTTCTCACCGCCACCGCGGAGACCCCATGAACGTACTCCTCGATCATCTCCCGCAGTTCCGCGAAGGCTTCCTGGGGACCCTCGCGCTCACCGCGGCCAGCGGGGCACTCGCTCTTGTCCTGGGCATCCTCATAGCCGGCTTCCGCGTCTCCCCCGTACCGCCGCTGCGCGCCTTCGGCACCGGCTGGGTCACGCTGCTGCGCAACACGCCGCTCACACTGCTGTTCCTCGTCGCGTTCTTCATCGTCCCGCAGATCTTCTTCCCCGGCACGAGCCCGTTCGTGCTGGCCACGCTCGCGCTCGGCTTCTACACCTCCTCGTTCGTCTGCGAGGCGGTGCGATCCGGCATCAACACCGTGCCGCTCGGTCAGGCGGAGGGCGCCCGCAGCATCGGAATGACCTTCTTCCAGACCCTGCGCATGATCATCCTGCCGCAGGCCACCCGCACCGTGATCCCGCCGCTGAGCAGCATCTTCATCGCGCTCACCAAGAACTCCGCGATCGCGGGCGCCTTCAGCAACACCGAGCTGTTCAACGTCTCCAAGCTGCTGAGCGACAAGGGCTTCGCCATCGGCTGGATCTTCCTGTGGATCGCGCTGGCCTACCTGATCATCACCTTCACCATCAGCGGCCTCTTCCGGCTGCTGGAGCGCCGCCTGGAGGTGGCCCGATGAACGCGCTCAGCGAGAACACCCTCACGAAGTGCCCGTCGCCCGAGCGCACGGCCGAGCGAAGCAAGGCGGAAGCATGAGCAGCAGTGTCCTCTACGACGCACCTGGTCCGAAGGCCCGCGTACGCAACCGGGTCTACTCGGTCGTCGGCGCGCTCGCCGTGCTCGCCCTCATCGTGTTCGCCATCATGCGGCTGGCCGCCAAAGGCCAGCTGGCACCGGAGATGTGGGACATCTTCAATTACGCCGGGGTGCGCACCACGATCCGCGACGGCGTCCTGACGACGCTCCAGGTCTTCGCGGTGGCCGCGGTGCTGTCGCTGGTCCTCGGCGTCCTGCTGGCCGTGGGCCGGCTCTCGGACCACAAGCCGGTGCGCTGGCTGACCACGGGCTTCATCGAGCTGTTCCGTGCCGTCCCGCTGCTGATCACGATCTACGTGCTGTGGGTGCTCTTCCTCAGCTACAAGACCGAGTTGGGCTTCACCGGTGAGGGAACGCAGTTCTGGGCGCTGGTCATCGGCCTGACCGTCTACAACGGCTCCGTCCAGGCGGAGGTGCTGCGCGCGGGCATCAACTCCGTGCCCAAGGGACAGAGCGAGGCCGCGTACGCGATCGGCATGAGCAAGACGCAGGTCATGACGTCGGTTCTCATCCCGCAGGCAGTCCGCGCGATGCTCCCGACCATCATCAGCCAGCTCGTGGTGACCCTCAAGGACACCTCTCTCGGCTATGTCATCACCTACCAGGAGCTGCTGTACGCGATCCAGCAGCTGGCCGGCAACACGGTCGTCAACGACGAGAACCCGTACGTGCCGATGATCATCGTCGGCGGTGCGATCTACGTGGCGATGTGTCTGCTGCTCTCCGCGCTCGCCAACTGGATCGAGCGTCGCGGCCGCCGCGCCAAGACGGGCATCGCGGTCGCCGGGGCGGGCCAGCCGCTGGCCGCGGGCGACGCCATGGACGCCATCGACGGGGCGACCACCAGCGGGCCGGCCGGCAAGTAGCAACGCCGTACGCGGACGCATCCCCGCACCCGCCGGACCGATCCCTCGCAGCCTTCCTGGACAGGGATCGACCGAAGCACGGACGAACATGGTTGAGGCAGCGGCCGATGCGCCGCTGCCTCTGTCACTTGACGGGGCACGCCCGCACTGGGTTGCATACGCTGTGTGATCGCGCACCGGGCCTCAACTGCCAGTCCACGTACGTCCCGTAAGAACCTGCGGCTGAGCCCCGGTCAGGTCGGCTCGAGCCGCACGGTGCGCGCTGCCGCCAGACGCCGGACGGACCTCGCGGCGGAACCACCGGTGCCGTCCGGCGGGCCCGCGAGAACACCTGCCGGGCGCCGGACCGCCCGCCGCGGTGCCGCTGTCGCCCCCGACAACCTCCGCTTCCGGGGAGCGTCGTGGACCCGGTGATCGTGGCCGGGGCCGGCCCGGTCGGCCTCTCCCTCGCCGTTGCCCTCGCCCGGCTCGGCATCCCCGTCGTCGTACTGGACGAGACCGACGGCCGCGAAGAGGTCCGGCTCGCCCGTACCGCCGTGCTCCGCCCCGACACCGCCGCCTTCCTCGCCCGCCTGGGCTGCGCCGAGACGCTGGGCGCCGAGGGCACCCGCTGGACGGCCTGGCGCACGATGCAGCGCCGGCGGCTGCTGGACCGGACGGAATTCGCGGGGACGGGGACGGGGGCGGGGACGGCCACCGGCACAGGGGTCGTGGCCGTCAGGGCGGAGGAGGCTGCCTGGACGGAAGGGGTCGTCAGGGCGGAAGGGGCTGCCCGGACGGAAGGGGCCGGAGAAGACGGCTACGCTGCCGACGGTGCCGGTGCCGGTGCCGGTGACGGCCTGGGCGAAGGGCCGGACCGGGGCTCTCGCGGGGGGCCGTCGGCCGCTCACGGAAGGCCGCTCACGGCGCGCGCGCTGACCGGCGCGGCGCACGACGACGGCATGCACGCCTTCCTGTCGCCCATACACGTGCCCCAACACGCCCTCGCCCGCGCCCTCCGCACCGTCCTC
The DNA here is from genome assembly GCF_055567935.1 of Streptomyces sp. NPDC026301. NCBI lineage: Bacteria > Bacillati > Actinomycetota > Actinomycetes > Kitasatosporales > Streptomycetaceae > Streptomyces > Streptomyces sp. NPDC026301. The sequence goes on from NZ_JBVHPN010000015.1 coordinate 184,137, forward strand.
GACCACGAACCGCTCGTACAGGTCGTCACCGACAGCCGCGTCGACGAGCTGACCCAGGACCGCGACGGCGTCGGCGTCCACACTCGTGGCCCCAATGGCACATGGTGGCGCGGGAGTTACGTCATCGGCTGCGACGGCCCGCGGTCGACCGTACGCAAGCTGCTGGACATCCGTTTCCCCGGCCGTACCGCCGTCGAACGGCACGCCGTCGCCGCCCTGCGTACCGAACTCCCCTGGCCCGGCGAGGCCTTGCTGCACCGCGCGCCCCCGCGCGGCGGCGCCGCCGGAGCGGGCCGGGCCGGGATCATCGGCGGGCCGGCCGGCGAGGTGACGGCCCGCCCCCTTCCGGACGGCGTCTGGCGGCTGGACTGGCTGCTGCCGCCGGGCCGCGACCTGGTCACCCCGGACGCACTCGTGGCACGCATCCGGGACACGCTGGGGGGCTGGGCGGCCGGTACGGATACGGGCCGCCGGGTCGAAAGGGGCGGAGCCGGCGCGGGAGGAGTGGGCGCGGGCGGAGCCCTCGTGGGCGAGGCCGGTGCCGGAGCGGACGAGGGGACGGGTCCGGGCGGTCGTCGGGACGACGGTGGGGGCGGCCACGGGGGCGGCTCGCTCGTCCCTCCGTACGAACTGCTCGACACCGGGGTCCACGCCGTCCACCACCGGCTCGCGCGGCGCTGGCGCTCCGGGCGGGCGTTCCTCGCCGGGGACGCCGCGCACCTGCTCGGCGCGCTGGGCACACAGGGCCTGGACGAGGGGCTGCGGGACGCCGAGAACCTCGCCTGGAAGCTCGCGCTCGCCTGGCACCACGGCGCCTCGGACACGCTGCTGGACAGCTACCAGGCGGAGCGCAGGAACGCCGTCGCCGCCCGCCTGCGCGCCGCGGACCAGGCATTGCCGTTGCTGCGCGACGGCGGGGCCCGGGGGCGGCTGCGGGGTGTGGTCACGGCGGCCGGGCGCGGGCGGACGTCGCTGCTGACGGACGGGCACCTGGGGCGGGGGCCGCTGGGCGCGCCTCCGGTGTACGACCGGTCGCCGCTGGCGCCCGCCGCCCCGCCGGCCGGCGCGGTCCGGGTGGGCACCGAGCCGGGCGGGCCGGTCGCGGACGTCGCGGTGACGGCGCCCGACGGCTCGACCGTACGGCTGCGGGAGCGGCTGGGGCACGGCCTGCTGGTCGTCCTGGTCGCGCCGGGCACGGGGGTGTGGGACCGCCGGCACTGGATGTCGGCGGGCTTGATGCCGCAGCTGAACGACGCGGTGGCGGCGCTTCCGGTGACAGCGGAAATCCTGGTCGCGGAGTACTACCCGGGCGCCGCCGCCCACAACGTCGTCCTCATCCGCCCCGACGGCCACCTCATCACCACCCTGGCCGGCGTCCGCCCCACCGAACTCCAGGCGTGCGCGCGGGCGCTGTGCGGGGGCGAGGGGGCGAACTCTCCGGATACTTCGGAGAGTTCGGCCCCCGGTGCTGGGCCCGGGTCCGGGTCCGGGCGTGCCTAGTCGGCCATGGGTCCTTGGTCAGCCATGGGGTCCTTGGTCGGCCATGGGGTCCGTAGTCAGCCACCGCTCCCGTCTTGCGATTGACCAGTGCCCGAACCCCATGTTTCACTACGGAGCGTGACAGACACCGACTCGCACTTCTGGCGGAGGGTCCATCTGGACCTGGTCCGCTACGCGGGCTGCGTGTGTCGCCCGTCCTGCTGACCGGACCCCGATCCCTGAACTCGCTGATTTCTGGATCTCCGATTCCGGATCTCCGACTTCTGGATCTCTGATTCCGGTCCCGGATCACAGTTGTCCTTCGCGCGGCGTACCGGCACACCGGCGTACGTGCGTCTCCGAGGCACGCGCCCCACGACGTCAGTAGGCGTCCCACGACGTCCGTAGGCGTCCCCCGACGTCCGTACGCGTGCCTCGCGGAAGCTCACGCCGGAACAGACGTATGCGCCGAACCAGGCGTATGCATTCGGCCGCCCGCCGGTTCACACCGCTCGCCGCGCGCTCCCTCGCGACCTCCAGGACGGTCCTCGTGCCCGACGTACGCAGCTCCATCTCCCTGCAAGCTGTCCCGTACCCCGCCCAGCAGCACTCCTCATACCAGCCCACCACCGACGACCGAGGCTCCGGCAACGACCGAGGCTCCAGCGAGGGCCGGGGCCCCAGCGAGAGCGGGGGCCCCAGCGCCGCCGACCTGCTCGACTTCGTCCGCCGCACCGCCGCCGACGCCGACCTGATCGCCTCCCTCCCCCTCGACCCCGAGGGCCGCACCTGGATCCGGCTGGACGGGCCGGGCGGCAGCGAGGCGTGGCTCATCGGCTGGCCGCCCGGAACGGGCACCGGCTGGCACGACCACGGCGGTTCGCGGGGCGCCTTCGCCGCCGCGGCGGGCGAGCTGACCGAACAGTCCCTCGCCGTCCGGCTGCCCACCGAGGGCTGGAAGACGCTCGAACTCGCGGCGGACGTGGACCGCGAACGACGGCTCAGCGACGGCCGCGGCCGGGCCTTCGGCCCCCACCACGTGCACGAGGTGTTCAACGCCTCGCCGTCCGCCCATGCCGTGTCCGTACACGCCTACTACCCGCCGCTCCCCCTGATGCGGCGCTACAGCCGCAGCGGCGCCGTACTGCGGCTCGAGGAGATCGAGCGTCCGGAGGAATGGGCATGAGCGCGATCGACGACCTTCTGGCGCAGGCCCGCGCGGAGCTGGACCGGGTGGAGCCCCACGAGGCCGCGGCCGTCCAGCGGGACGGCGGGCTGCTGGTGGACATCCGTTACGCGGCGCTGCGCGAGCGGGACGGCACGATCCCGGGCGCGCTGATCGTGGAACGCAACGAGCTGGAGTGGCGGCTCGACCCGACGGGGGACCACCGCGCGCCCGAGGCCACGAGCCGCGACCTCCGCATCGTCGTGATCTGCAACGAGGGATACGCCTCCAGCCTCGCCGCCGTCTCCCTCCGCCGACTCGGCCTGCACCGCGCCACCGACCTCACCGGCGGCTTCCAATCCTGGCGCACGGCCGGCCTACCGGTGAACCCACCTCGGTGACCGGGGGCCTCCTCGGAGCTGGGCCCCTTCCTCAGGGCTGGAGCCCTTCCTCGGGGCTGGACCCCTTCCTCGGGGCTGGACCGCTTCCTCAGGCCCGTCTCCCCCGGGGGGCCCTCCCCCCCCGCCCCCACCCCTCCCAGTCCCTCGTCCCTCCGTACTCGCTCAGCCTTGAGCGCCGGGCTCAGCGCTCATCCCCGAGCGCTGAGCGCAGCGCTCGCCCCAAGCGCTCATCCCCACGCGCTCGACGCCGCACCGCGCGTACTCGTCTCAGCCCCCCGGCATGTACTCGTCGAGGAAATCCGCGGCACCCGCGTCCGCGTCCTCCTCGGCGGCTTCCGCTTCGAGGGCCGTGCGGACGACGCGGAGGGCCAGGCCCTCCGGGTAGCCCTTGCGGGCGAGCATGCCCGCGAGGCGGCGCAGGCGCTTGTCACGGTCCAGCCCCCGCGTGGACCGGAGCTTGCGGTCGACCAGTTCTCGGGCGGTCTGCTCCTCCTGTTCCGGGTCGAGCCGTCCGACGGCCTCGTCGATCAGCGACGACTCCACGCCCTTCGTGCGCAGCTCCCGGGCGAGCGCGCGGCGGGCCAGGCCGCGGCTGTGGTGCCGGGACTCCACCCACGCCCCGGCGAACGCCGCGTCGTCGATCAGCCCGACCTCCTCGAAGCGGGAGAGCACTTCTTCGGCCGCCTCGTCGGGGATGCCTCGCTTCTGCAGCGCGTCCGCGAGCTGCTTCTTCGTGCGTGGGTTTCCGGTGAGCAGGCGCAGGCATATCGCCCGCGCCTGCTCCTCGGGTGTGCGCGGCGGCCCGTCCCCGGCCCTCGACGAGGCCGGGCCACCGCTGTCCGGGCTGCCGCCATCGGCGACGGGCGCGGCGTCGTGCTCGCCGCTGTCGGGCCAGTGCGTTCGGCGGGTCACGGCGGAGGACTAGCTCTTGGCCGCTGCGGCCTTGACTGCCTTGGCGCCCTTGGCCGCGGGGGCCGGGACGGCCTTGGCAGGCTCGGCCGGCGTTTCGGCCGCCGCGTCCGCACCGGGCTCCGCCGACAGGTCCGCGGGCTTCACGCCGATGCCCAGCTTCTCCTTGATCTTCTTCTCGACCTCGTTGGCCAGGTCGGGGTTGTCCTTGAGGAAGTTACGGGCGTTCTCCTTGCCCTGGCCGAGCTGGTCGCCCTCGTACGTGTACCAGGCGCCGGACTTGCGGATGAAGCCGTGCTCCACGCCCATGTCGATCAGGCCGCCCTCGCGGCTGATGCCCTGGCCGTAGAGGATGTCGAACTCCGCCTGCTTGAAGGGCGGGGCGACCTTGTTCTTCACGACCTTGCAGCGGGTGCGGTTGCCGACCGCGTCCGTGCCGTCCTTGAGGGTCTCGATACGGCGGATGTCGATGCGCACCGAGGCGTAGAACTTCAGGGCGCGGCCACCGGTCGTGGTCTCCGGCGAGCCGAACATCACGCCGATCTTCTCGCGGAGCTGGTTGATGAAGATCGCGGTGGTCTTCGACTGGTTGAGCGCGCTGGTGATCTTCCGCAGCGCCTGGCTCATCAGCCGGGCCTGGAGGCCGACGTGCGAGTCGCCCATCTCACCCTCGATCTCGGCCCGCGGCACCAGGGCGGCGACGGAGTCGATCACGATGAGGTCCAGCGCACCGGAGCGGATCAGCATGTCCGTGATCTCCAGGGCCTGCTCCCCGTTGTCCGGCTGGGAGAGGATCAGGGCGTCGGTGTCGACGCCGAGCTTCTTGGCGTACTCGGGGTCGAGGGCGTGCTCGGCGTCGATGAAGGCCACCTGGCCGCCGGCCTTCTGCGCATTGGCGACGGCGTGCAGGGTCAGGGTCGTCTTACCGGAGGATTCCGGGCCGTACACCTCGACCACGCGGCCGCGCGGGATGCCGCCGACGCCGAGGGCCACGTCGAGCGCGGTCGACCCTGTCGGGATGACCTCGATGGGGTCGTTCGGCCGGTCACCCATGCGCATCACTGCGCCCTTGCCGAATTGCCGTTCAATCTGTGCGAGTGCGGTGTCGAGCGCCTTCTCGCGGTCAGTGCCTGCCATGGGTTCCACCCGGTTCGCTTGAGTCGATCGCTTCACGTCCATGACGCTAACGCCTGCCACTGACAATGCGCCCGGACCCGGCCCCGGCCTGTGGATAACTTCCAGGGAACCCCCAGAAAATAGGGGCCGTAGCCCTCATAAGAATGGATGTTCGATTTTGGTGTCAAGCGCACCACGCCGCGCCAGAGCCCCGGGCCGGGCCCCGGAACCGCTCAGTCGTCGCCGGGCCCGTCGTCCTCCCGGCGCCGGTCGGTGCCGGGCTCCCCGTCCGCTCCCCGGTCCTGCTCTCCCGTCCGGTCCTCTCCCTCGGACCGCCGGCGTTCGTCCAGCGGCGCCTCCGTCTGCTCCGCGTGGAGGATGTGCCGCACCTTGGCCAGGAGCGATGCGCCCCGTCTGCGGCGGCCGCGCCCCAGCACCCGCGGGTCGTCCGTGACCTCGTACCGCTTGACGTACGCGCCGAGGAAGCCCTGCAGCGTCGCCGTCGCGGGGATGGCGATCAGCGCGCCGACCGCGCCCAGCAGCGCCGTGCCGGCGATGACCGACCCGAAGGCGACGGCTGGGTGGATGTCCACGGTGCGCGCGGTGATCCGCGGCTGCAGGAGGTAGTTCTCCAGCTGCTGGTAGACGACCACGAAGCCGAGCACCCAGACCGCGTACCAGGGGTTCACCGTGAAGGCGATCAGCATCGGCAGCGCGCCCGCGAGATACGTGCCGATCGTCGGGATGAACTGCGAGACCAGGCCGACCCACATGGCCAGCGCCGGCGCGTACGGCACGCCGAGGATCTCCAGCAGGACGTAGTGCGCGATGCCGGAGATCAGGGCCATCAGGCCGCGGGAGTACAGATAGCCGCCGGTCTTGGCGACCGCGAGCTCCCAGGCGCGCAGCACCTCGGCCTGCCGGGTGGGCGGCAGTACGGAGCACAGCGCGCGGCGCAGCCGGGGGCCGTCGGCCGCGAAGTAGAACGAGAACAGCGTCACCGTGAGCAGGTTGAACAGCGAGCCCAGGACGGTCGCGGAGACGGCGAGGACGTTGTTGGCGCTGTCCTGGACGTACCGCTGCAGCCAGTCGGAGTTCAGCAGGTTGTTCTGCACCTCCACACGCGAGAGGTGGGTGTGGAAGGTGTCGTTCGTCCAGCTGATCACGGAGTCGAGGTACTGCGGGAACTCGCCGACCATGGTGGCGATCTGACCCGCCAGCATGGAACCGAGCAGGGTCATGAACCCCACCCCGACGATCAGGATGGCGAGGAAGACCAGCGCGGTGGCGCCGCCGCGCCGCATGCCGCGCGCCGCCATCCAGTCCACCGCCGGCTCGACGGCCAGCGCCAGGAAGAACGCGATGAGGATGTTCAGCAGCAGCGAGATGAGCTGGTGGAACGCCCAGCTCGCCAGCTGGAAACAGGCCAGCAGGGCGAGTGCCAGCACCATCGCGCGCGGCAGCCAGCGCGGCATCCGCGCAGCACTGCGCGGAGCGTTCGGTCGTCGGTCGTCGGGGCCGGTGGGCTTCGGAGTCGCGGACACGGCTCAAGTCTCGCCTACGGGTCGGACATCGCGGGCCCTGACCCACGTCACGGGTCGGATCTGCGGGGAGGCGGAGCCGGGTGGCGCGGTGCGGTCAGCGCTTCTCGTACGGCACGTCCATGACGGCGCACACCACGCGCCAGACCTCCTTGGCGCTCCAGCCCGCGTCGAGCGCCTCGTGGACGGTCCGGCCGCCCAGGTCGGACATCACGTAGTCGCGCGCGAAGGAGTCGGCGTACGCCGCGCCGAAATGGTCCGCCATCCGCTGCCAGAAGTCCGTCAACCGCATGACCCCAGTATCCCGCCCTGAGAGTGCAGCCGTGCGCGAGCCGCTGACCGGCCGCGGGTTCCGTCCTACCGTCGGGCCATGGCCGAAACCGCAAGCCCACCGACGACCCCTCTGGCGCGCGCCGAGCGCTTCATCTGGCTCACCGCGCGGGTCCTGGAACAGCGCCGCTTCGAACATCACTTCCTGGGCGGGAGCGCGGACGCCGTTGAGACCGCGCTCGACGCGTACCGCAACGACGACAACGGGTACGGGCACGCCCTGGAGCCGGACCTGCGCGGCCCGGTGAGCCAGCCGCTGCACACGGCGCACGCGCTGGGGGTACTGGACGCCATCGGGCGCTGCGACGGCCGCCGGGTGGAACAGGTCTGCCGCTACCTGACGCACATCTCCACCCCCGAAGGTGCGCTGCCTGCCCTGCACCCTTCATTGCGCGGCTATCCGGCGGCGCCCTGGATCCCGGTGGTGGACGATCCGCCGAGCGATCTGCTGGCGACCGGCCCGGTGGTCGGGCTGCTGCACCGGAACGAGGTGTGGCACGCCTGGCTGTTCCGGGCGACGGACTACTGCTGGCAGGCGGTGGAGTCCCTGGAGAAGACGCACCCGTACGGCGCGGAGGCCGCGCTGCGGTTCCTGGAGGGCGTGCCGGACCGGGCGCGCGCCGCTGCCGCCGCCGAGCGGCTGGGCCGGCTCGTACGGGAGCAGGAGCTGGTCGTCGTGGAGCCGGAGCGGGCGCACGAGATCCCGGTGGCGGAGGGGTACGCGCCCGGGGAGCACCACTTCGCGTACGACTACGCGCCCACGCCGGCGTCCCCGGCGCGCGGCTGGTTCACGGACGCGGAGATGGACCGGGCGCTGGACCACCTCGCCGCTCTTCAGGAGGAGGACGGCGGCTGGCCGCTGAACTGGCGGGCGTGGGCGCCGGGCACCGCGCTGGAATGCCGCCCGATGGTGACCCTCAAGGCGCTGCTGACGCTGCGCGCCTACGGGCGCGACATCGGCTGACCCGCCCCCGAGGGCGAGCGGCCGGGGCGCTCCTCCGAAGGCGGTTCCGGAGCGCTGTCTCTGAGGAGCAGCGCGCACAGGGCCAGGGTGGTGCCCCGTGGGGAGGCCAGGTCGATGCCGGTGAGTTCGGCGATCCGGGCGAGGCGATTGTCGACGGTGTTCGGGTGCAGCCCGAGTGTCCGTGCGGTCGCACGGCGGTCCTGGCACGTCTCCAGGTGGGCGCGCAGGGTGTCGGTCAGTTCGGGGCGGCCGTCGAGCGGGTCCAGAAGGGCGGCGATCATCGGGCTGCTCTCGTCGCGGCGCGAGAGGTGGTACTCGAGCAGCACGTCGGCGAGCCGGTGGAGCTCCGGGGGCCGTCCGGAGGCGTGCGCGATGCGGATCACCTCGGAGGCGGTACGGGCGGCGTACGGGACGCCTCCGGGGCTCTCGGCCCGTGCGGCGGCACAGCGCACCGGGCCGCCGTACGCGCGGGCCAGCCGACGGGCCAGGCCGTCGGCGGGTTCCGGTGCGCCCGGTACGAGCGCGTGGCCGCCCGCGGCGTCCAGGCTGAGGAGTACCTCGGTGCCGAATTCGCGTTCCAGTGCGGTCTGCAGGCGCCGCAGGCCGCGGCGGACCGCGATCGGTGCGGGGGCGGGGCCGTCGGCCGGCGGGAGGCGCAGCGCGAGGACCGTGACGGGGCCGTCCAGGCCCAGTTCCTCCAGCGCGTCCCGGTCGGCGGCCGGCGCGCCGTCGATCAGGGCACGCGCGAGTGTGCGCCGTTCCTCGCGCCGTTCGGCGTCCAGCGCGGCGCGTTCGTCGAGGTAGGTCTCGGCGACCGCTCCGATGACGCTGCCCTGGTTGCGCAGGAGGAAGTCGGCCAGTTCGGCGAGGGCGGCCTCCTCACCGGGGCGGGCCTCGTCGCGCAGCGTCTCCCACAGGGCGTAGGTGCCCAGCGCGTGGGTGCGCAGCAACAGGTGCAGCGGCAGCCCCTCCTCCGCGCGCTGGGCTGCGCGCTGTCTGAAGAGCGCATGGTCGCCGTGGCGGCCGTCCTGGCCGCGTGCCCGCCGCATGAAGAGGCGCAGCCCGTGCCGCGCGGTGGCGGCGATCTCGACGTCCTTCATGTCGTCGGGCAGCTCGGCGTATCCGGGGATGTGCGCGAACACGTCTCCGGACATCTCGCGGGCCAGCTCGTTGACCCGCGTCTCGCAGCGCAGGGCCAGGTCGCGGGCTGCGTCGGACAGCGGCACGCGCGCCTCCTTCCTCCGGGTGCGGCCCCGCACCGCACCCGAAGGGCAGCGGGGGTTGTGACGCGTCACAGTACCGGCGCCGGGGCGGTGTGACGGCGCCGGATGTCATCGCGTACGTACGCGGCCCAGACTCGGTGGTCCGGCCGCGAAAGGCCGCGGCGTACCGGCCGGCATCCGACCCCTCGTAAGGAGCCGTTTTCTATGACGCAGCACAGCCTCGACGACTATCTCGCCTATGTGGACCGTGTCTGGCAGGGGCAGGACACCCTGCTCGCCCACCTCACCGGGGCGTACACGGGGGACACGCTGGTGCGCATCGGCGAGCGGACCGGGTTCCTGCCCGCGTTCGCCAACGTGGCGGTGTTCGACACCGGGTCGGACGGGCTGGTGCTGGTGGACTCCGGGGACGTCCGCACGGCCGGACAGTTGCACAAGGCGGTGACGGCGTTCGGCGCGGCGACGGACGGTGCGCCGCGCAAAGAAGTGCGCAGCGTCGTCTACACGCACGGGCACGTGGACCACGTCTTCGGGATCGGCCCGTTCGACGAGGACGCGCGGGCGCGGGGCGTGGCCGCTCCCGAGGTGGTCGCCCATGAGGCGGTGGCCGCGCGCTTCGACCGCTACACGGAGACGGCCGGCTACAACTCCTGGATCAACCGGCGGCAGTTCGGGGTGCCGGGGCTCGACTGGCCGACCCGTTACCGCTACCCGGACACCACCTACCGGGACCGGCTCACGCTGCGCTACGGGGACCTGACGTTCGAGCTCTTCCATGCGCGCGGCGAGACGGACGACGCCACCTACGTGTGGATTCCGGAGCTGAAGACGCTGTGCACGGGTGACCTGTTCATCTGGAACTCGCCGAACGCCGGCAACCCCCAGAAGGTGCAGCGCTACCCGGAGGACTGGGCGCGTGCGCTGCGCGCGATGGCGGAGCTGGGTGCCGAGGTGCTGCTCCCCGGGCACGGTGTGCCGATCGTCGGCGCGCCCCGGGTCGCGCAGGCCCTCGGGGACAGCGCCGAGCTGCTGGAGTCGCTGTGCACCCAGACGCGCGAGCTGATGAACGCCGGGCTGCGCCTGGACGAGGTACTGCACGGGGTCAAGGTCCCGGCCGAGCTGCTGGCGAAGCCGTATCTCCATCCCGCGTACGACGAGCCCGAGTTCGTGGTCCGCAACCTGTGGCGGCTGTGGGGCGGCTGGTACGACCAGAACCCGGCGCACCTCAAGCCCGCGCCCGAAGCGGAGCTGGCCGCCGAGCTGGCGGAGGCGGCGGGCGGCGCCGTCGCCCTGGCGCGCCGGGCGGCGGACCTGCTGGGCCGAGGGGAGCTGCGGCTGGCCACCCATCTGGCCGAGACCGCGGCACTGGCGGCGCCGGAGGACCGGGAGGTGGCCGGGGTCCGCGCGGAGGTGTACGGGAAGCGGGCCGCCGCCGAGTCCTCCACGATGGCCCAGGGCGTCTTCCGGTGGGCGGCTGCGGAGTCGGCGGCGGTCGTCGAGGGGTCCGACCTCACCACGGAGCTGACGCGCAGCGAGGGGGGCCGTAGGCGGGCGGCCGGCGGCATCTCGGTCGGCGTCGTGGCGGACGAGGACGGCTGCTCGTGCGGCTCAGCGGCGGACAGCGGGACGGCGCCGGAGACCGTTCGGTGACCTCCGCCGCCGAGTCCGCGCCGGCCGTCGTACCGGGCGCGGTCGCCGCCGTACGGGGCCGGGCCTGGCGCACGACGTGGCTGCTGCTGGGCTTCATGCTGGTGAACTTCGCCGACAAGACGGTCATGGGCCTGGCGGCGAACCCGATGATGCACGATCTCGGGCTCACCCGGGAGCAGTTCGGCACGGCGTCCTCGGCGTTCTTCGCGCTCTTCAGCCTGGCGGCGCTGGCCGGGTCGTTCCTCACCCGCACCGTGCGCACGTCCGTACTGCTGCTGGGCATGGCACTCCTGTGGTCGGCCGCCCAGCTGCCGATGCTGGTCGGCGCGGCCGGCTTCGGGGTGCTGGTGGCCACGCGCGTCCTCTTGGGCGCGGCGGAGGGCCCGGCGTCCCCGGTGGCACTGCACCACCTGTACGGCTGGTTCGAGCAGAAGGACCGCACGCTGCCGACCGCGGTGCTGCTGACCGGTGCGGCGGCCGGGGTGGCGGTGGCGGCGCCCACCCTGGGCGTGGTGATCGACCACTGGGGCTGGCGGTGGGCCTTCGGGGTCGTCGGTCTCGTCGGCCTCGGCTGGGCGGCGGTGTGGCTGCGGTACGGGAAGGAGGGGCCGCTGGCGCCTCCGGTGGGCGGGCGGCGCACCCCGGGGCCCGTTTCCGCGGGCGCGGCGGTCACGGGGGCCGCGGCCGCCGTCCCGTACCGGAAGCTGCTGCTGTCGGGGACCTGGCTGGCGGCGGCGCTGGGCTCGTTCGCCGCGTACTGGACGCTGTCGGCCGGGCTGACCTGGTCGGCGGACTACTTCCAGGAGGTGGGCGGGCTCTCGTTGCGCGGCGCAAGCCTGTTGATCATGCTCTCCGCGCTGTCCAAGGGGGCCGCGATGCTGACCCACGGGGCGCTCGTCCAGTGGTCGGTCAAGCGGGCGGCGGCCGGACTGCCGCCGCGCCTCGCCTGGTCCTCCGGCGTGAAGACCGGCCTGGTGATGATCCTGGCGGGCGTGGCCATGGTGGGGTTCGCCGCGACGGACGTGCTGTGGCTGAAGATCGTCCTGCTGCTCGGGCCGATGGCCGTCACGGACATCGTCCTCACGGTCGCGGCGACCGCGGTCTCCCGGATCTCCCCCGCCGACCGGCGCGGCGTCACCCTGGGCGCGCTGACGGGTGTGTTCGCCCTGGCGGGCGTGCTGGCGCCGCTCGTCATGGGGCACATCGTGGACACGGGCACGACCGTCGCCTCCGGGTACTTCGGCGCGTACGTGCTGATGGCCGTACTGGTGACGGCAGCCGGGGTGGCGGTCACGCTCCTCCTGCGCCCGGAACGGGACGCGCGCAGGCTGGGCACGGAGTAGAGACCCGGCGGCGGCGGGCGTACGGGGGTGGCGCCCGCCGCCGTCTCAGCCGCGACCGCCGTACCCCCGTCGCCGTCTCAGCCGCCGAGCGCCCGCACTCCCGCCGTGACCACCACGGCGGCCGCGACCACCAACAGGAACGGCGCGCGCAGTACGAGGGCGAGGGCCGCCGCGCCGACACCGGCCACCCTGGCGTCCAGAACGAGGTGCTGGCCCTCACTGAGGGTCTGCTGCGCCGTGAGGGCGGCCAGCAGGGCCACCGGGAGCAGCGCGGCGAGCCGCTTGACGAGAGGGCGCTCCAGAAGGCCGGCGGGCACCAGCAGGCCCGCGTACTTGAGCAGGTAGCAGCCGACGGCGGTGGCGCCGATCGCGATCCAGGTGTTCACCGGCTCTCCTCCTGTGCGCGCGAGGTCCTACGGGAGCGGGCGCCCTGGGCCAGCAGTACCGCGGGGGCGGCCAGCGCGGAGACCAGGACCGGCACGCCGGCGGGCAGTACCGGCAGGGTGACCAGCATCAGGACGACGGCGAGGCCCGCGGCGGCGCGTTCCACGGTGGTCTTCAGCATGGGGGCGAGCAGCGCCAGGAAGACGGCGGGGCCGGCCGCGTCCAGGCCCCAGGCGGCGGTGTCCCCGAGCGCTTCGGCGCCCAGTGCCCCGGCCAGCGTGGTGAGGTTCCACAGGACGTAGAGCGTCAGTCCGGTGACGGTGAAGCCGAGGCGGGCGCTGCGCCGGTCGGGCTGGGCGAGCGTGACGGCGGACGTCTCGTCGATGACCCAGTGGGCGGCGAGCGGCTTCAGCAGGGCCCGGTAGCCGAGCAGGCCGGACAGCCGCAGCCCGTAGAAGGCGTTGCGGGCGCCCAGGAAGAAGGCGCCGGCCGCGGCGGCGAACGGGTTGCCGCCCGCGCCCAGCGCGCCGACCAGCGCGAACTGTGAGGCGCCGGTGAACACGAGGAGGCTGAGCAGGCAGCTCTGCAGCACGCTGAGGCCCGCGCCCGCCGAGGTGACTCCGAAGGCGAAGCCCGAGAGGCCGACGGCGACGCCGACGCCGAGCGCGTCCCTGATGACGGCGGCGTCGGCCTTGCGCGGCGCCGCGTCCGAGGGAGCGCGCGGCGTCTCGCGTATCCCGTGGGGTGCGGTCTGTTCGATCTGTTCAGGCACCTCACCACGCTAAGCAGGGGCGCCCGTCGCAGTCTTGTACGTTCTTGCGGCCGGGCGGCCGGGCCGCTAAGCCCCGCGCTCCCGGCGGTACGCCCCGGGCGGTACCCCGACGATCCTCGTGAAGTGCCGGTTCAGATGCGGCTGATCCGTGAAGCCGACGGCCGTCGCCGCCTCGGCGGGCGGGGTGCCGCGGTCCAGGAGGCGCCGGGCGCGACGTACCCGCGCATCGGTGAGCCAGGCGTGCGGCGGCATTCCGTACGCCTTCTTGAAAGCGCGCAGCAGCGCGAACGGGCTGGTGCCCAGCTGCGCGGCGAGCTGTTCCAGCGACGGCGGATCCGCCAGCCGCTCCTCCAGGATCTCCCGCGCCCGCGCCGCCCCGGTCGCCCCCGCCGCACGGGGCGTACGGGCCGGAAGCGGCCCTCCGTACCTGCGCAGCAGCCGGTCCACGGCAATCCGCAGCATGCTGTCGGCGGCCAGCGCGTTGCCCGCCTCCGCCGCCCGGTGCACCTCGTGGATGAGCCGGGAGGCGTACGCGTCGTCGACGGCGGACTCGGTGAAGCCGGGAGTGCCGCGGAGCGCGGTGGTCTCGGCGGCGATCTCCGCGACCAAGGCGGCGGACGGGTAGAGCGTGGAGTACGTCCACCCCTCGTCGACGCCTGCCCGCGCGGTGTGCGGAACCTCCGGGTTGATCATGACGACGCTGCCGTGGCCTGCCCGTACGGACCCCTCCGGCAGCCCGACCTCCTCGATCCCGCCGCTGACCGCGCCGAGCACGAAGCCCTCGTGGCTGTGGCGCGGGAAGGCGTGCCGTACGTAGCGGGCCCGGAGCAGATCGAGTCCGGGCAGCCCGGCGTACCGCCAGTGCCTCGCCCACTCACCGCCGGTGCTCCCCATGCACCCATTCTGCGCCCGGCGCCACGCCGCTGACCTGCGCGTCCACGGTCCGGACGGGCCGCACGCCGACCGTTGTCAGTGGTCCGAGGCACGATGGGGTCATGGCGAGGACCGCGCTCGATTCGTTCTCCCCCGCGACCAGAGGCTGGTTCACGGGGGCCTTCCACGCGCCCACCGCCGCGCAGGACGGCGCCTGGCGGGCCATCGGCGAGGGCTCCGACGTGCTGGTCGTCGCGCCGACCGGCTCCGGCAAGACCCTCGCGGCCTTCCTCGCCTCCCTGGACTCCCTCGCGAGCACGCCGCCGCCCGCCGAGCCCAAGAAGCGCTGCCGGGTGCTGTACGTCTCCCCGCTCAAGGCCCTCGCGGTCGATGTCGAGCGCAATCTGCGCTCCCCGCTGACCGGCATCCGTCAGGAGTCCGTCCGGCTCGGCCTGCCGGAGCCCGACATCCGGGTGGGCATCCGCTCCGGCGACACCCCCGCCGCCGAGCGCCGCTCGCTCGCGAACCGCCCGCCGGACATCCTGATCACCACCCCCGAGTCGCTGTTCCTGATGCTGACCTCCCAGGCACGGGACGCCCTGGCGGGCGTGGAGACGGTCATCCTGGACGAGGTGCACGCCGTCGCGGGGACGAAGCGCGGCGCGCACCTGGCGCTGTCCCTGGAGCGCCTGGACGAGCTGCTGCCCCGCCCGGCCCGCCGCATCGGGCTCTCGGCGACGGTGCGGCCCGTGGAGGAGGTCGCGCGCTACTTGTCGCCGCGCCGCCGGGTGGAGATCGTGCAGCCGCCCTCGGGGAAGGAGTTCGACCTCTCGGTCGTCGTGCCCGTCGAGGACCTCGGCGAGCTGGGCGGCTCGCCCGTACGGGAGACCGGACCCGACGGCGGCGACACGGGCGGCGACAAGCCGTCCATCTGGCCGCACGTCGAGGAGCGCATCGCCGACCTCGTGCAGGCGCATCGTTCAACGATCGTCTTCGCGAACTCGCGCCGCCTCGCGGAGCGCCTGTGCAACCGCCTGAACGAGATCGCGTACGAGCGCGCCACGGGCGAGCCGATGCCCGAGGACCATTCGCCCGCCGAGCTGATGGCCCAGTCCGGCGGCGCCAAGGGGGCGCCTCCGGTACTGGCCAGGGCGCACCACGGCTCGGTGTCCAAGGAGCAGCGCGCGCAGGTCGAGGAGGACCTGAAGGCGGGCCGGCTGCCTGCCGTGGTGGCCACCTCCAGCCTGGAGCTGGGCATCGACATGGGCGCGGTGGACCTGGTGGTCCAGGTGGAGTCGCCGCCGTCGGTCGCGTCCGGGCTGCAGCGGGTGGGCCGCGCGGGCCATCAGGTGGGCGCGGTGTCCACGGGCGTCGTCTTCCCGAAGTACCGCGGCGACCTGGTGCAGGCGGCGGTGGTCACGGAGCGGATGCGCGAGGGCGCCATCGAGGCGCTGCGCGTGCCGGCCAATCCGCTGGACGTACTGGCTCAGCAGCTGGTCGCGATGGTGTCGATGGACGCCTGGGACGTCGAGGAGCTGCTGGCGACGGTGCGGCGGGCCGCACCGTTCGCGGCGCTCCCGGAGTCGGCGTACACCGGCGTGCTGGACATGCTGGCGGGCCGGTACCCCTCGGACGCGTTCGCGGAGCTGCGGCCGCGCATCGTGTGGGACCGGGTCGCGAACACGGTCACGGGGCGGCCCGGTGCCCAGCGGCTCGCCGTCACCTCGGGCGGCACGATCCCCGACCGCGGCCTCTTCGGGGTCTTCCTGGCGGGCGCCGACCCCAAGAAGGGCGGCGGCCGCGTCGGGGAGCTGGACGAGGAGATGGTGTACGAGTCGCGGGTCGGCGACGTCTTCACGCTCGGCACGACCTCCTGGCGCATCGAGGACATCACCCGGGACCGGGTGCTGGTCTCGCCCGCCCCCGGGGTGCCCGGCCGGCTGCCCTTCTGGAAGGGCGACCAGCTCGGCCGTCCTCTGGAGCTGGGCCGGGCCCTGGGCGCGTACCTCAGGGAGATCGGCGCGCTTCAACCGGAGGCGGCGCGGGCCCGGCTGTCGGCCGCCGGGCTGGACGACTGGGCGGCGGGCAACGTCCTGAGTTACCTCGCCGAGCAGCGCGAGGCGTGCGGCCACATCCCCGACGACCGCACGATCGTCGTCGAGCGCTTCCGGGACGAGCTGGGCGACTGGCGGGTCGTGGTGCACTCGCCGTTCGGCGCGCAGGTGCACGCGCCCTGGGCGCTGGCGCTGGGCGCCCGGCTGGCCGAGCGGTACGGCATGGACGCACAGGTGATGCACGCCGACGACGGCATCGTGCTGCGGCTGCCGGACGCGGACCTGATGGGCCTGGACCTGCTGGACACCGACCCGGACGCCGCGGGCGCGGAGTTCGACCCCGACCAGTCGCCGGTGGGCGCCGCCGACGTCGTGTTCGACAAGGGCGAGGTCGACCAGGTCGTGACCGACCAGGTGGGCGGCTCGGCGCTGTTCGCCGCGCGCTTCCGGGAGTGTGCCGCCCGCGCGCTGCTGCTGCCGCGGCGCAATCCGGGCAAGCGCACGCCCCTGTGGCAGCAGCGCCAGCGCGCCGCGCAACTGCTCCAGGTGGCGAGCGAGTTCGGGTCCTTCCCGATCGTCCTCGAAGCCATCCGCGAGTGCCTTCAGGACGTGTTCGACGTTCCCGGTCTGGCCGAGCTGATGGGGGACATCGAGTCGCGCCGCGTCCGGCTCGTGGAGGTGACCACGCAGGAGCCCTCGCCGTTCGCCCGGTCGCTGCTCTTCGGGTACGTGGCCCAGTTCCTGTACGAGGGCGACTCCCCCCTGGCCGAGCGCCGCGCCGCGGCCCTCTCGCTCGACTCCCGGCTGCTCGCCGAGCTGCTGGGCCAGGCCGACCTGCGCGAGCTGCTGGACCCGGAGGTCCTCGCCGATCTGGAGCGCGAGCTGCAGTGGCTGACCGACGATCGCAAGGTCAAGGACGCCGAGGGCGTCGCCGACCTGCTGCGGCTGCTCGGGCCGCTGACCGACGCCGAGCTGGCCGAGCGCGGCGCGGATCCGGCGTGGGCCACGGAGCTGGCCGCGGCCCGGCGCGCCATCCGGGTGCGGGTGGCGGGCGCCGAGCACTGGGCCGCGGTCGAGGACGCCGGGCGGCTGCGGGACGCCCTCGGTACGGCGCTGCCCGTGGGTGTCCCGGAGTCCTTCATGGAGCCGGTCAAGGACCCGCTGGGCGACCTGCTGTCCCGGTATGCGCGCACGCACGGCCCGTTCACCTCCGAGCAGGCCGCAGCCCGCTTCGGCCTCGGCACGGCCGTCACCGACGGGGCGCTGCACCGCCTCGCCGGGACCGGCCGGGTCGTCCAGGGCGAGTTCGCGCCGTCCGGCGTGCACCAGGAGTGGTGCGACGCCCAGGTGCTGCGGCGGCTGCGGCGGCGGTCGCTGGCCGCGCTGCGGCACGAGCTGGAGCCGGTGCCGCCGCCCGCGCTGGCCGCCTTCCTGCCGCAGTGGCAGAGCGTCGGCGGCCAAGGGCTGCGCGGCATCGACGGACTGCTGCGCGCCGTCGAGCAGTTGCAGGGCGCGCCGGTGCCCGCCTCGGCCCTGGAGCGGCTCGTCCTGCCCTCCCGGGTGTCGGGCTACTCCCCCGCCCTGCTGGACGAGCTGACCTCCACGGGTGAGGTCCTGTGGGCGGGCGCCGGCGCGCTGCCCGGCAAGGACGGCTGGATCGCCCTGTACCCGGCCGACACCGCGCCGCTCCTGTTGCCGCAGCCGCACCCCTTCGAGGTGACGCCGCTCCACCAGTCCGTACTGGACGCCCTCGCGCCCGGGTACGGCCTGTTCTTCCGTCAGCTCGCCGATCAGGTACGGGCGACGACGCATCCGGAAGCCACCGATCTCCAACTGGCCGACGCGGTATGGGACCTGGCCTGGTCCGGGCGGCTGACCAACGACACCCTCGCGCCGCTCCGCGCGCTGCTCGGCTCGGGCCGTACGGCCGGGGCCACCGCGCACCGCGCCCGCCGGGCCACCCCGCGCGGCCGGTACGGCAGCCTCACCGCCGCCACCGGCCGGACGGGCCGGCCCACCGCGTCCCGTTCCGGGCCGCCCACGGTCGCCGGGCGCTGGTCGCTGCTGCCCGTACTGGAGCCGGACCCCACCCACCGGGCGCACGCGCTGGCCCACACGCTCCTGGACCGGCACGGCATCGTCACCCGGGGCGCGGTGGCGGCCGAGGGCGTCGAGGGCGGCTTCTCCGCGGCGTACAGAGTCCTGGCCGCCTTCGAGGAGACCGGCCAGGCCCGCCGCGGGTACGTCGTCGAGGGGCTGGGCGCGGCGCAGTTCGCGATGGACGGCGCGGTGGACCGGCTGCGCGCGGTCAGTACGAGCCGGGACCGTACGGCCGAGGAGACCGCGCCCGGCGGCTCCTGGCAGCCGGCCGGGCCGGCCCGCGGCGGCACCCCGCGCGCCGTCGTACTGGCCGCGGCGGACCCGGCCAACGCGTACGGCGCCGCGCTGCCCTGGCCGGAGCCGCCGGAGGGTTCGTCCCACAAGCCGGGCCGCAAGGCGGGCTCGCTGGTCGTCGTGGTCGACGGCGAACTGGCGGTCTACATGGAGCGCGGCGGCAAGACGCTGCTGGCCTGGCAGGCCGGTGAGGAGGGCGGCGGGGCCCGGGTGCGGCTCGCCGTGGAGGCGCTCGCGGCCGCGGTGCGGAACGGTTTCGTGGGCGCGCTCACCGTGGAGCGCATCAACGGCTCGTCGGCGCTCACCTCGCCGCTGGCCGCCGAGCTGGAGGGCGCGGGCTTCCACGCGACACCGAGGGGACTGCGACTGCGGATATGAGGCGCGCCACCGGGCCGCACGGGATCACGACCGCACGGGGCCACGGCCGCACGTGGGCCTGCGGCCCCACAGGGGGCGCAGGGGCCGCGGCCCCACAGAGGCCGACCCGCGCTCCCGGGGCGCCGCGCACGGCATGATGGAGCCATGCCCGAAGGCGACACCGTCTGGCGGGCCGCCGCGGAGCTGCACGAGGCGCTGGCCGGGCGGCGGCTGACCCGTACCGACCTGCGCGTACCGAAGCTGGCCACGACCGACCTGGCCGGGCGCTCCGTACTGGAGGTGCTGGCGCGCGGCAAGCACCTCCTCACCCGCGTCGACGGCGGCCTGACGCTCCACTCGCACCTGCGGATGGACGGCGCCTGGCGGGTGTACGGCGCGGGCGAGCGCTGGCGCGGCGGTCCCGACCACCAGATCCGCGCGGTGCTGGCCACGGCGGAACGCACCGCCGTCGGCTACCGCCTCCCCGTACTGGAGCTGCTGCGCACCGCCGACGAGGACAGCGTCGTCGGCCATCTCGGCCCCGACCTGCTGGGCCCTGACTGGGACCCGGACGAGGCGCTGCGGCGGCTGCTGGCCGATCCGGACCGGGCGCTCGGCGAGGCGCTGCTGGACCAGCGCAATCTGGCCGGGATCGGGAACGTCTTCAAGTGCGAGCTGTGCTTCCTGCTGCGGGCCTCGCCCTGGCTGCCGGTGGGCGCGCTGCCGCGGCCCGACCGGGCGGTCTCGCTGGCGAAGCGGCTGCTGGAGGCGAACAAGCGGCGTCTCGCCCGTACGACCACGCCCAGCGCGCGCCCGGACCGCCGCCTGTGGGTGTACGGCCGCGCCGGCCGCCCCTGCCTCCGGTGCGAGACGCCGATCCGGGTCGCCGACCAGGACCCCGGCCCACAGGCCCGTGTCACGTACTGGTGCCCGCGCTGCCAGCCCGACCCCTCTGCGGGCGCGACTCCCTGACACAGGCGAAAGGCGCCCGAACGCCTCTCAGGGCCGGACGCCCGGCCCCACCGTCGCTCAGGACCGCCCCGGCCCCCCGCCCCAGCGCCCGTGCCGCCATGCCCTGGTGAGCCGCGCCGTGAGAGCGGAGTCGCCCGGGGCGCCCACGCAGCCGCCGCGCGTGTGCCAGCCGGCCGCGCCGACGCGCCCCCCACCTCGGCGCGCCCGGCGCGGTACGCAGTGCACCGGCAGCAGGCTCAGACCCCAGCCGCCCGCTGCCATCGCACCTTCCACGACCCCCGCTCCCTCGGGCCAGAAGAGCAGTCGCAGCACCGCCCACCACCACAGCGCCCCGAGGAGCACCGCGGCGGCCCAGCGGCCCGGCACCTGGCGGAGCAGCGCCACCGCCCCGTCCATCGGGCCGCGGCCCGGCGCCCCCACCCTGCCGCGGCCCGGTGTCCCGGGCGGCTCGGCGCCCGCGCCCCGGACCGGGTGCCGGGAGAAGAAGCCGCGCCATGCCATGACTGCCTCCTCCGGTCGACGGTAGTCGGCCATGACCCTCCGGCGGGAGGGCGCACCGGGGCACGAACGGCGCGTTCCGCAACGCACGACACGCGCTCGGACGGAACCGTTCCCCGACCGGTCCGATCCGGCTCCGGAGTCTGTCACCGGCTGTCGGACCGCAGTCAGCTCCCGGCACTACGGGGCGGAAGCGATCGAACCACCGGAGAGCGCCTCAGGCCGCCTCGGCCTGGAACATCCAGTGATGCTTCTCCAGGTCGGCGGTGAGACCGATCAGCAGATCCTGGGTGACGGGGTCGGGCTCGTCGGTGGCGGAGATGCGTTCCCGCATCCGCTCGATGACGGAGCCGAGCGCCCGTACGAGGGTGGTCACCGCGTCGTTGTCCTTGATCCAGCCGGCGTCGACGGCGCCGATCCCGCTGGTCTTCGCGACCGTCTCGGCGCGACCGTCGGGGTTCACGCCGATCGCGGAGGCGCGCTCGGCCACCGTGTCGGCGTGGCCGCGTGCGCTGGCGACGACATCGTCGAGCTGGAGGTGGACGGACCGGAAGCGCGGGCCGACGACGTTCCAGTGGACCTGCTTGGCGAGGAGCGACAGGTCGACCAGGTCCACCAGCGCTCCCTGAAGCGCGTCGCCGACCGTCTTGCAGTCGCTCTCGGACAGCGTGCTGTTGACGACAGGCATGTATTACTCCCGTTTCAAAGCGAATGGTCCGTTTTGGCCATCGTACAAACGATGCCCCATCACAGGAAAAGCCGCAGTTCGGACGAGGATCTTCGTGGCGCGCTCCCGCTCCAGCAACACGCTGCGGCAACACGCTCCGGCAACACGAAGACCCCGGTGGGCCAGTGCCCACCAGGGTCTTCTTCATGCCTGCAAGCGATCTCCGGGACCGCGCGGTCAGGCCGCTACGACGTCCACGGCCTCCGCGGGAGCCTTGATCGTCACGCGCTCTTCGGGAACGCCCGTCAGCGAAGTGACGGACACGGCGTTGAACGTGGGGCGCACCGGCGTCGGCACCGGCTCGCTCGCGGCCGCGGACCGGGCCAGCTCCGCGAGTGCCAGCTCGTCGCTGACCTCCCGCATGAGCTCGGACATCCGTACGTCCAGCGCATCGCAGATCGCCGAGAGCAGCTCGGAGGAAGCCTCCTTCTGCCCCCTCTCGACCTCGGACAAATAGCCGAGCGACACCCGGGCGGAGGAGGAGACCTCGCGCAGGGTGCGGCCTTGACGCTGACGCTGTCGGCGCAGCACGTCACCCAGCAGGCGACGGAGCAGAATCATCGCTGGCTCCCTCCTCGGACCTCGGATCCGGATCCTTCTCGCCCCACCGTACCGCCTCGGGCCTCAGCCGTGCCGGGAGCGAGTTCGTGTTCACTCAGGGCTGTAAACATCAGATACCCCCGTGATGTTCCGTATCCTTTGCCCGCGCATTTTCTGTCAGTTCGCTCAACAGCAGATCCACTACTGCGATGACGCTGTCCCGGCGGATCCGGTCGCGATCCCCGTGCAACGCCAGTCGGCGCACTTTTCCCTCACCGTCGGGCCCGGTGACCGCGACGTGGACCGTGCCGACCGGCTGCCCGTCCTGCGGGTCGGGGCCGGCGACCCCTGTTGTGGCAATACCCCAGTCGGCGCCGAGCACGCGTCGTACACCCCGTGCCATTTGGCGGGCGACATCGGCGTCCACCGCACCACGGGTGGCCAGAAGCGCGCCGTCCACACCCAGTACGAGGCTCTTCAGTTCGGTCGCGTACGCCGTGACCGAGCCCCGGAAGCACCGGGAGGCACCGGGAACCGCGGTGAACTCGCCCGCGACCAGGCCGCCCGTCAGGGATTCGGCCACGGCGAGCGTCTGCCCGCGCTCCGTCAACGCCGCCAGCGCCCGCGCAGCGCCCTCCCGGGCGCCGGAGGCGGCAGAAGGCCCGGCGGACGCGTCGAGGCCGTCAGCGCGCGTCTCAGAGCTTTCCTGGGACCCGCGCGCAGCCTCCGTACCACCACTCACCGCGTCGACCCCCGACCGGAGGGCTCCTCACCGGACCGCGCCCGGAGGGCCTCGCGCGACTTGGCCAGCCCGGCCCGGCGCAGTACGACGGCCTGCTTCACGTAGTCCAGGCCCGTGACGACGGTCAGCAGCACGGCCACCGCCATCACCCACCAGCGCAGCGTGGCCAGCGGGCCGGTGAGCACGAGGACGTACATCCCGACCGCGGTCCCCTGGGCGAGCGTCTTCATCTTGCCGCCGCGGCTGGCCGGGATGACTCCGTGCCTGATCACCCAGAAGCGCATCACCGTGATGCCGAGCTCACGGAAGAGGATCACTCCGGTGACCCACCAGGGCAGGTCGCCCAGGATCGACAGGCAGATCAGCGCGGCGCCCATGATCGCCTTGTCCGCTATGGGGTCGGCGATCTTCCCGAAGTCGGTGACCAGGTCGTACGCGCGCGCCAGATGCCCGTCGAAGAGATCCGTGATCATGGCGACGGCGAAGGAGGCCCAGGCGAACGAGCGCCAGGCGGGGTCGTACCCGTCGCCGTGCATCAGGAGCAGCACGAAGGCCGGTACCAGGACCAGCCGCAGCATCGTGAGGATGTTGGCGATGTTCCACAGCCCGGCCTGCCGCCGGACGGTCTTCGGCCGTCCGGCCCCGCCGGCGGCGGAAGCACCTGCGGCGGAAGCCGGGACTCCGGTCATCTGCCCGCCTCCTCGGGACACCCGGCGCCGTGCTCGGCACTGAGCGGCAGCGGCTCCGCGACGAGGTCCACGCCCTCGGTCGCCACCACCTTTGCTTCGACCATACGACCTGGGGCCAGGTCCTGGCCGGTCGTGAGGAGGGTGACGCCGTCGGTCTCCGGGGCCTGGTGCGCCGCGCGGCCCACCACGCCGTCCTCGTCGTCGACCCGGTCGACCAGCACGGAGACGGTCTCGCCCAGGCGCTCCTCGGCGCGCTGCGCGGTCAGCTCCTCGGCCAGCCGGGAGAGGTGCGCCAGGCGCTCGGCCACCACGTCGGGGTCGAGCTTGTTCTCGTACCCCGCCGCCTCGGTGCCGTCCTCGTCGGAGTACCCGAAGACGCCGATGGCGTCGAGTCTCGCCTCGCTGATGAAGCGCTCCAGCTCGGCGAAGTCCGCCTCGGTCTCCCCGGGGAAGCCGACGATGAAGTTCGAGCGGGCACCGGCCTGCGGCGCCTTCGTACGGATCTGCGCGAGCAGGTCCAGGAAGCGGTCGGTGTCCCCGAAGCGGCGCATGGCGCGCAGCACACCGGGAGCGGAGTGCTGGAAGGACAGGTCGAAGTACGGAACGACCTTGTCGGTGCCGGTCAGGACGTCGATCAGCCCGGGCCGCATCTCGGCGGGCTGGAGGTAGCTGACCCGGACGCGCTCGATGCCGTCGACGGCGGCCAGCTCCGGGAGCAGCGTCTCCAGGAGGCGGATGTCGCCGAGGTCCTTGCCGTACGAGGTGTTGTTCTCGGAGACCAGCATGACCTCCTTCACACCCTGCTCGGCCAGCCAGCGGGTCTCGCCCAGCACGTCCGAGGGGCGGCGCGAGATGAAGGAGCCGCGGAAGGACGGGATGGCACAGAAGGAGCAGCGGCGGTCGCAGCCGGAGGCGAGCTTCACCGAGGCGACGGGGTTGTTCCCCAGGCGGCGGCGCAGCGGGGCGCGCGGCCCGGAGGCGGGCGCGACGCCCTCGGGCAGGTCCTCGGGGGCGGACTCCAGTGCGTCACCGTGGCCGGGGAGTGCGACCCCGGCGCCCTGGCGCTCGGCGGGGCTGATCGGCAGCAGCTTGCGCCGGTCACGGGGAGCGTGGGCCTCGACGCTGCCGCCGTTCAGGATGGTCTGGAGGCGGCCGGAGATGTCGGTGTAGTCGTCAAAGCCGAGCACGCCGTCGGCCTCGGGCAGCGCCTCGGCCAGCTCCTTGCCGTACCGCTCGGCCATGCAGCCCACGGCCACCACGGCCTGGGTGCGGCCGTGGTCCTTCAGATCGTTGGCTTCCAGCAGGGCATCGACGGAGTCCTTCTTGGCGGCCTCGACGAAACCACAGGTGTTGACGACGGCGACATCGGCTTCGGCGGCTTCCTCGACGAGCTCCCAGCCGTCCGCTGCCAGGCGGCCTGCGAGCTCCTCCGAGTCCACCTCGTTACGGGCGCAGCCAAGAGTGACAAGGGCGACGGTACGGCGTTCGGGCATGGCGCCCAGCCTACTTCGTCCCGGACGTCCCCATGCCTGGGAGGGTTCCCCGCACCGCCCCGCGCCCGGTCATACAGCCGCCCGCCGCCTCTCCTGGAGGGGCGACGGGCGTTTTCCCGGCGTTTCCCCGGAAGACGGCGGGCGCTCGGTCAGCCGGCCTGCGGATCACCCGGGGTGTAGCTCAGGCGCTCCACGGAGCCCTTGTCGCCGATCTCCTTGACCTCCTTGCCGTTGACGTACAGCTGTACGGCTCCGGCGTTACCGAGGACGAGGTCGATCCGCTTCTTGTCGGTGAAGGTCTTGGACTCGCCCTTGCGGAGCAGGCCGTCCTCCAGGAGCTTGCCGTTGGCGTCCTTGGCGGAGATCCAGCTCTGCCCGTCGCGCGCGGTGATCTTGATGGTCACCTTGTCCTTCGGCAGGCCGGCGATGGCGCTGTCCGAGGGATCGGGCTTGGGGTCGGCGGGCTTGGCGGTCTTGGTCGGGGACGGCTTGACGGTCGGGCTCTCGCCCACATGACCGTCGGCGACGGAGGCCTCCTGGCTCTTGTCGCCGTCGCTGAACAGCGTGAACCCGACGAAACCGATCACGGCAACGATCGCGGCGACCATGGCCGCCGTCCAGTTCGGACGGCGCGGCTCGGGGCGGATGCGCTCCGCCTCGAAGAGCGGCGCCGCCGGGGTCGGCGCGGGCCGGCCGCCGTGCTCGGCGTCGTACTGGGCGATCAGCGGGGCCGGATCGAGGCCTACCGCACGCGCGAGTGTTCGAATGTGGCCGCGGGCGTAGACATCCCCGCCGCAGCGCGAGAAATCTTCCTGCTCGATCGCGTGCACGATGGGGATGCGCACCCGCGTGGTCGTACTGATCTCGTCGACGGTCAGTCCGGCGTCGACGCGGGCCTGCTGGAGGACACGACCGACGGAAGGCCGGTCGTCTTCAGGGGAGTTGCCGATGGACACGGGGGCGCCTTTCGAGCGTGTAGCCACCTGCTGGATGTTCAGTCTAGGGGTGTACCGAAAGGGTCGGGCAAGCGGGAGAGCGGACTTTGTACGCCATCGGAAGGCTCCCCGGTGCGCACCGAGAGCCCGACGGTCGCGCGTCGATCCGTCTCTTCCATCAACTTGACGTATCGGCAGAAGAAACGGTTGCTTGCGATCTCTTTCGAGTGACTTGTCAGTGAGCCTCCCCCCGAATCACCGCAAGCACTCCCTCCAGATCCTCCAGCTTCACCAGAACATCGCGCGCCTTGGAGCCCTCGCTGGGCCCCACGATGTCCCGCGACTCCATCAGGTCCATCAGCCGCCCGGCCTTCGCGAACCCCACCCGCAGCTTGCGCTGCAGCATCGACGTGGACCCGAACTGCGTGGAGACGACCAGCTCGGCCGCCTGGCACAGCAGGTCCAGGTCGTCGCCGATGTCCTCGTCGATCTCCTTCTTCTTGCTCTGCCCGACCGTGACGTCGTCGCGGAAGACCGGGGCCATCTGCTCCTTGCAGTGCCGGACCACCGCCGCGACCTCCGCCTCCTGCACGAAGGCGCCCTGCATACGGGTCGGCTTGCTCGCCCCCATCGGCAGGAACAGGCTGTCACCCTTTCCGATGAGCTTCTCCGCCCCCGGCTGGTCCAGGATGACCCGGCTGTCGGCCAGCGAGGAGGTCGCGAAGGCGAGCCGCGAGGGCACGTTCGCCTTGATCAGGCCCGTGACCACATCCACCGACGGGCGCTGCGTCGCCAGCACCAGGTGGATGCCGGCCGCGCGCGCCAGCTGGGTGATCCGGACGATGGAGTCCTCCACGTCCCGCGGCGCGACCATCATCAGGTCCGCCAGCTCGTCCACGATCACCAGCAGGTACGGATACGGCGACAGCTCGCGCTCGCTGCCCTCGGGGGCCTGCGCCTTGCCGCTGCGCACCGCTTCGTTGAAGTCGTCGATGTGCCGGTACCCGTACGCCGCGAGGTCGTCGTAACGGAGGTCCATCTCGCGCACCACCCACTGCAGGGCCTCGGCGGCCCGCTTGGGGTTGGTGATGATCGGCGTGATCAGGTGCGGGATGCCTTCGTACGCGGTCAGCTCGACCCGCTTGGGGTCGATCAGCACCATCCGTACGTCCTCCGGCGTGGCCCTGACCATGACCGAGGTGATCAGGCAGTTGATGCAGGAGGACTTGCCGGAGCCGGTGGCGCCCGCGACCAGGACGTGCGGCATCTTCGCCAGGTTCGCCGAGACGTAGCCGCCCTCGACGTCCTTGCCGAGCCCGACCACCATCGGGTGGTCGTCGCCCACCGAGGCGACCGAGCGCAGCACGTCCCCGAGGTTGACCATCTCGCGGTCGCTGTTGGGGATCTCGATGCCGACCGCGGACTTGCCCGGGATCGGGTTGATGATCCGCACGTCCGGGCTGGCCACCGCGTACGCGATGTTCTTCGCCAGCGCGGTGATCTTCTCGACCTTCACGCCCGGGCCGAGCTCGATCTCGTACCGGGTGACCGTCGGGCCGCGCGTGAAGCCGGTGACCGCGGCGTCCACCTTGAACTCCTGGAACACCTTGGTCAGCGACTCCACCACCGCGTCGTTGGCCGCGCTGCGGGTCTTGCCCGGCCCGCCGCGCTCCATCAGGTCCAGCGAGGGCAGCGCATACGTGATGTCGCCGGCCAGCTGGAGCTGCTCGGCGCGCGGCGGCAGGTCGGAGGCGGGCTCCGGCGCGCGCTTGGTGAAGTCGGGGACCGAGGAGGAACGCTCCGGGGAGGCGGCGGGCGGCTCGGCGCCGCGCGCGGGCGGTACGGCGGTGCCCGTCGTCGCGCCGCTGTCCTCGTGGTCGCCGCGGTCGGCCTTGATGCCGCTGCTGATGTCGGCCACCAGGGCCGAGGGCTGGATGCCGTGCAGCACCGCGCCGTCCAGGTTGGCGGCGTACCCGGCGGCCACGTCCACCGCGTCCCGGGACCGCGCGGGCTCCCACTCGGCGGCCGGCTCGGCGACCGGCTCAGCGGCCGTACGGCGCGGCTTGCGGCGCTTGGCGAGCGCGGCCTCCTCCGCGGCCTCCGGGGACGCCTCCAGCTCCTCGGAGCGGCTCCGACGGCCCCTGCGGGCGGGCTGCTCGCGCGGCTCGTCGGCGAAGGCGTCGGCGTCCGGCTCGTACGTCTCCAGCAGGCCCAGCCGGACGCCGAGCGCGCGGAACCGCCGCGGAATGGCCGTGACCGGGGTCGCGGTGACCACCAGCAGGCCGAAGACGGTCAGCAGTACCAGCAGCGCCACCGACAGGGTCTGCCCGACCATGAAGAGCAGCGGCTTGGACACGGCCCAGCCCAGATAGCCGCCGGCGTCCCGCACCCCCGCCACATCGTCCTGGTCCGGCGACCCGCAGGCGATGGCGACCTGCCCGAGCACGCCGACCACCAGCGCCGAGAGCCCGATGCCGATCCGCCCGTTCGCCTCCGGCTGCTCGGGGCGGAAGAAGACACGGGCGGCGATGCCGCCGACCAGTATCGGTACGAGCAGGTCCAGCCGGCCGAACGCGCCGGTCACCAGCAGCTCGACGACGTCACCGACCGGGCCGTTCAGATTGGCCCACGTGCCCGCCGCGATCACCAGGCCGAGGCCGAGCAGGGCCAGCGCCAGGCCGTCCTTGCGGTGGGCCGGGTCGAGATTCTTCGCGCTGCGCCCCATGCCGCGGAAGAGCCAGCCGACGGTGTGCGCGAGGCCCAGCCAGAGGGCGCGCACCGCGCGGTAGACGCCCCCGGTCGGCGACGGCGCGGGCTTCTTCGCCACCGCCTTCTTCGCGGGGGCCTTCTTCGCGGCCGCGGCCTTCTTGGGCGGCGCCTTCTTCGCCGCCGCCTTCTTGGCGGCGGGCGGCTTCGCCGCGGTCTTCTTGGCGGCGCCCCCGGGGCGCCCGGCGCGCTGCTTCGAGGGGCCCGCCGTGCTCTGGGAACCCTTGCCGGACGTACGTGAGGCCATGGTGACGAGGTTACAGGCGACGGCCCGGGGTGACACGGGCACTCGGGCCTTCACCCGTTCGTGTCGTAACCAACGCGCCATATGGGCGGTTGGCCGACTCCGGGCCCAACACCCGGGACAGCGCCGGGAGCTGCCGCAGGGTCAGCTCCGCGGCCGGGCGGCGCCGGCGCCGTACGCCCGGCGCCGCGGCGTCAGTTCTGCGACGGCACGGACGGCGTGTCGCTGTTGCCCGCGCCCGGCTCCAGGGCGTCCAGTGCGCGGCGCAGTCCGGTCAGCTTCCGCTCCAGATGGGCGGCCGTCGCCACGGCGGCGGCGTCCGCCGACTCGTCCAGCTGTTTGGACAGCGCCTCGGCCTGCTCCTCGACGGCCGCCAGCCGCGCGGAGAGCAGCCCCGCCGCCTCCTTGGCGTCCTCGTCGCCGGCCGTCTGGCCGCCCTCCAGCTGCAGCCGCAGCAGCGACGCCTGCTCCCGCAGCTTGCAGTTCTTCATGTACAGCTCGACGAAGACCGAGACCTTGGCGCGCAGCACCCACGGATCGAACGGCTTGGAGATGTAGTCGACCGCACCGGCCGCGTAGCCGCGGAAGGTGTGGTGCGGGCCGTGGTTGATCGCCGTGAGGAAGATGATCGGGATGTCGCGCGTCCGCTCGCGGCGCTTGATGTGCGCCGCGGTCTCGAACCCGTCCATCCCCGGCATCTGCACATCGAGCAGAATCACCGCGAAGTCGTCGGTGAGCAGCGCCTTGAGCGCTTCCTCCCCGGACGATGCCCGCACCAGCGTCTGATCGAGCGCGGAGAGGATCGCCTCCAGCGCCAGCAGATTCTCCGGCCGGTCATCGACCAGGAGGATCTTGGCCTTCTGCACCATGGCCCGTCCTCCTCGCCCCGGCACTCCACCGGACGCCGCCCCAGGGGACGGCTCCGTCATGCCGCCCGTACTTGTGCCGGTCATGGTAGCCGCACCCCGCCTGTCGCCACACCCTGTCACCGCTATGTCACCGTGCACGTAGCAGAAACGCAGCGGGAGACCAGAAGGTTCCCCGAATACCGTGCTCCCACACGTGCGCGACCACAGGGAGTCAGCATATGGGGCGAGGTCCGGCCTCTCCGCGTACGCCCCGTCACTCCGCGCGCATCCATTGCTGCATCACCGAGAGCAGATGGTCGGTGTCCACCGGCTTCGTCACGTAGTCCGAAGCCCCGGACTCGATGCTCTTCTCCCGGTCGCCCTTCATGGCCTTGGCGGTCAGGGCGATGATCGGCAGGCCGGCGAACTGCGGCATCCGGCGGATCGCCGCGGTCGTGGCGTAACCGTCCATCTCCGGCATCATGATGTCCATCAGCACCACTGTCACATCATCGTGCTGTTCCAGCACCTCGATGCCCTCACGGCCGTTCTCCGCGTACAGCACCGACAGGCCGTGCTGCTCCAGGACGCTGGTGAGCGCGAAGACGTTGCGGATGTCGTCGTCGACGATCAGCACCTTCTCGCCGTGGAAACCGCCGCCCTCGGAGGACGGCGCCACCAGGTCCTGTCCGCTGCCCATCCACGGCTCGTCGGCGGACTGCTGCGACTGCGAGACGGTCGGCCCACTGGGCAGCGCCGGCAGCGCGGGCCGCGGCGCCGCACCCGTGAGCCCGCGCCGGCGACGGCGGTTGAGGCCCGAGACCGCGGCGTCCGGAGTCGTCGGCTGCTCCTCCGCCGCGCGGTCCGCCGCCGCCTCCTGCTCGGCGATCTCCGCGTCGTGCGCCTCCGCGTCCATCGCGAAGCCGCCCGCGACCAGCTGCGGATAGCCCTGCGGCGGCAGCCCGCCCGAGTTGTACGGCAGGTACAGCGTGAACGTCGAGCCGCGGCCCGGCTCACTGGCCGCGTGGATCTCGCCGCCCAGGAGCCGCGCGATCTCGCGGCTGATGGACAGGCCCAGGCCCGTACCGCCGTACTTCCGGCTCGTCGTGCCGTCCGCCTGCTTGAACGCCTCGAAGATCACCCGCATCTTGCTGGACGCGATGCCGATGCCGGTGTCCGTCACCGAGAAGGCGATCATGTCCGCGTCCGCGTCGCGCAGCGCGCCGTGCTCCAGGAGCTGCTCGCGGATGGCCACGGGGACGTCCGAACCGGCCGGCCTGATGACCAGCTCCACCGCTCCGGAGTCGGTGAACTTCACCGCATTGGAGAGCAGGTTGCGCAGCACCTGAAGGAGGCGCTGTTCATCGGTGTGCAGCGTCGCGGGCAGCTCCGGGGAGACCCGTACCGAGAAGTCCAGGCCCTTCTCCGCGGTCAGCGGCCGGAACGTCGCCTCGACGTAGTCCACCAGCTGCACCAGCGCGATCCGGGTCGGGCTGACGTCCATCTTGCCCGCCTCGACCTTCGACAGGTCCAGGATGTCGTTGATCAGCTGGAGCAGGTCCGAGCCCGCGCCGTGGATCGTCTCGGCGAACTCCACCTGCTTCGGCGAGAGATTGCCCTCGGCGTTGTCGGCCAGCAACTTGGCGAGAATCAGCAGAGAGTTGAGCGGCGTACGCAGCTCGTGCGACATGTTCGCGAGGAACTCGCTCTTGTACCGCATCGAGACCGCGAGCTGCTCGGCGCGCTCCTCCAGAACCTGCCGCGCCTCCTCGATCTCGGTGTTCTTCACCTCGATGTCGCGGTTCTGCTTGCGCAGTTGCTCCGCCTTCTCCTCCAGCTCGGAGTTGGACAGCTCCAGCGCGCGCTGCCGGCTCTCCAGCTCCGCCGAGCGCTCCTTGAGCTGCTCGGTCAGCTCCTGGGACTGGCTCAGCAGGATCTCGGTCTTGGTGTTGACCGAGATCGTGTTGACGCTGGTCGCGATCATTTCCGCGATCTGGCTGAGGAAGTCCTTCTGGATCTGCGTGAACGGCTGGAACGACGCCAGTTCGATGACGCCCAGCACCTTGTCCTCGAAGAGCACGGGCAGCACGATCACGTTGGCCGGCGGCGCCTCGCCCAGTCCGGAGGAGATCTTCAGGTACCCCGACGGCACGTTCTCCACCAGGATGGTGCGCTTCTCCTCGGCCGCGGTGCCGATGAGCGTCTCGCCCGGAACGAAGGTGGTGGGCATCGCGCCCATCGAATAGCCGTACGAGCCCGTCAGCCGCAGTTCGTAGTCGCCCGCCTCACCGCCGTCCGCGCCGATCTCCTGGTTGTCGTCGGCCGACGTGGCGAGGAAGAACGCGCCGTGCTGTGCGGAGACCGCGGGCGACAGCTCGCTCATGATGAGCTTCGCGACGTCCTTGAGGTCGCGGCGGCCCTGCATCAGACCGGAGATCCGGGCGAGGTTGCCCTTCAGCCAGTCCTGTTCCTCGTTGGCGAGCGTGGTCTCGCGGAGCGTGGCGATCATCGTGTTGACGTTGTCCTGGAGCTCCAGGATCTCGCCGGCCGCGTCCACGTCGATGCGGACGTTGTGGTCGCCGAGGGTCACCGCCGCGGCGACGGCGGCGATCGCGCGCACCTGACGGGTGAGGTTCCCCGCCATTTCGTTCACCGATTCGGTCAGATCCTTCCAGGTACCGGCCACGCCGCGCACCTGCGCCTGACCGCCCAGCTGGCCTTCCGTACCCACCTCGCGGGCCACCCGGGTGACCTGCTCGGCGAAGGACGACAGCTGGTCGACCATCGTGTTGATCGTCGTCTTCAGCTCCAGGATCTCGCCCCGGGCGTCGATGTCGATCTTCTTGGTCAGATCACCCTTCGCGATGGCCGTCGTGACCATCGCGATGTTCCGCACCTGGCCGGTCAGGTTGGACGCCATGGAGTTCACCGACTCCGTGAGGTCCTTCCACGTCCCCGCGACGCCCGGCACCCGGGCCTGACCGCCCAGGATCCCGTCGGTGCCCACCTCACGGGCGACCCGTGTCACCTCGTCGGCGAACGACGACAGGGTCGTCACCATGGTGTTCACCGTGTCGGCCAGCGTCGCGACCTCGCCGCGCGCCTCGACCGTGACCTTCTTGGTCAGGTCACCGTTGGCCACCGCCGCGGAGACCTGGGAGATGTTCCGCACCTGGATGGTCAGGTTGTTGGCCATCAGGTTCACGTTGTCGCTGAGGTCCTTCCAGATGCCGGTCACGCCCGGCACCCGGGCCTGGCCGCCCAGTTGGCCCTCCGTACCCACCTCACGGGCCACCCGCGTCACCTGCTCGGCGAACAGCGAGAGCTGGTCCACCATCGTGTTGACGGTCGTGACCAGTTCGAGGATCTCGCCCTTGGCGTCGACGGTGATCTTCTTGGAGAGGTCGCCGCGGGCCACCGCGGTCGTCACCTCGCCGATGTTCCGTACCTGCGAGGTGAGGTTGTTCGCCATGAAGTTGACGGACTGGGTGAGGTCCTTCCAGGTGCCGCTGACGCCCTGGACCTCGGCCTGGCCGCCCAGGATGCCCTCGGTGCCCACCTCGCGGGCCACCCGCGTCACCTGGTCGGCGAACGAGGACAGCTGGTCCACCATCGTGTTCAGAGTGTTCTTCAGCTCCAGGATCTCGCCGCGGGCGTCCACGTCGATCTTCTGGGAGAGGTCACCACGGGCGACCGCGGTCGCGACCTGTGCGATGTTGCGGACCTGAGCGGTCAGGTTGCCCGCCATACCGTTCACCGAATCGGTCAGGTCCCGCCACACGCCGGCCACACCCGGCACCTGCGCCTGACCGCCCAGCCGGCCGTCCGTACCCACTTCACGGGCGACTCTGGTGACCTGCTCCGCGAATGCCGAGAGCTGGTCGACCATCGTGTTGATGGTGTTCTTCAGCTCCAGGATCTCGCCGCGGGCGTCCACGTCGATCTTCTGCGACAGATCACCCCGCGCGACCGCCGTCGTCACCTGCGCGATCTGCCGCACCTGGGACGTGAGGTTCCCCGCCATGAAGTTGACGGAGTCGGTCAGTTCCTTCCACGTACCGCTCACACCCGGAACCTGGGCCTGGCCGCCCAGCCTGCCCTCCGTACCCACGTCCCTGGCCATCCGCGTGACCTGGTCGGCGAACGAGGACAGCTGATCCACCATCGTGTTCACGGTGTTCTTCAGCTGGAGCATCTCGCCGGAGACGTCGACCGTGACCTTCTGCGACAGATCACCGTTGGCCACCGCCGTCGTGACCTGGGCGATGTTGCGCACCTGGCCGGTGAGGTTCCGGAAGGCCGTGTTCACCGAGTCGGTGAGGTCCTTCCACGTACCGGCGGCACCCGGCACCTGCGCCTGGCCGCCCAGCTCACCCTCGACACCGATCTCCCGGGCCACCCGCGTGACCTCGGCACCGAAGGAGGACAGCTGGTCCACCATCGTGTTCACGGTGTTCTTCAGTTCCAGCATCTCGCCGGAGACGTCGACGGTGATCTTCTGCGACAGATCACCGTTGGCCACCGCCGTCGTGACCTGCGCGATGTCCCGCACCTGACCGGTGAGGTTGCGGAACGCGTTGTTCACCGAGTCGGTGAGGTCCTTCCACGTACCGGCCGCGCCCGGCACCTGCGCCTGGCCGCCCAGCTGGCCCTCGGCGCCGACCTCGTTCGCCACCCGCGTCACTTCGTCCGCGAACGTGCGCAGCGTCTCGGTCATCGTGTTGATCGTGTCGGCCAGCTGCGCGACCTCGCCGCGCGCGCTCACCGTGACCTTCTGGGACAGATCGCCGTTGGCGACCGCCGTCGTCACCTGCGCGATCCCGCGCACCTGGGCCGTGAGGTTGCCGGCCATCAGGTTGACCGAATCGGTCAGGTCCTTCCAGACGCCCGCGACGCCCGGCACCCCCGCCTGGCCGCCGAGCTCGCCCTCCGTACCGACCTCCCTGGCCACCCTCGTGACCTCGGAGGCGAAGGACGAGAGCTGGTCCACCATCGTGTTGACGGTGTTCTTCAGCTCCAGCATCTCGCCCGCGACGTGGACGGTGACCTTTCTGGACAGGTCACCCTTGGCCACCGCGGTCGTGACGAGAGCAATGTCACGTACCTGAGCGGTGAGCCGCGAGGCCATCGTGTTGACCGAATCCGTGAGGTCCTTCCACGAACCGGACATTCCGCGTACGCGCGCCTGGCCGCCGAGCTTGCCCTCCGTACCGACCTCACTGGCGACCCTGGTCACCTCGTCGGTGAACGCCGAGAGCTGGTCCACCAGCCCGTTCACCGTGCGGCCGACCTTCAGGAACTCGCCCCGCAGCGGGTGCGCCGTCGTCCCGTCGCTGCTCCGCGTGCGCAGGTCCATGCGCTGCTCGAGGTCGCCCTCGGACACCGCGGACAGCACCCGGCCCACCTCGGAGACCGGCCGTACGAGGTCGTCCACGAGCGCGTTGGACGCGTCGATCGCGGCCGCCCAGGAGCCCTCGCAGGCCCCCACTTCCAGCCGCTCTGTGAGCTTTCCCTCACGTCCCACGACCCTCCGCACCCGGGCCAGCTCGCCCGTGAGGTGCAGATTGCGGTCGGCGACCTCGTTGAAGACGGCCGCCACCTCCGCCATGATCCCGTCACCGGAGACGGTCAGCCGCTTGCGGAAGTTGCCGTCCCGCATCGACACCAAGGCGGACAGCAGGCGGTTCAGTGCCGCCGTGTCCACCTCGGTCGTCCCGTTGTTGCGGGAGCGTCCGCCTTTCGCGCGCGTGCTTGCACCCCGCGCCGCTCCGCCAGACTCCACCGTGTCCCTCCCGCAGGGTCGACCGTTCTACCCGGGCCTTCTCTTGAAGCCTTCCCAGTGTTTCACCATGGCCCAACCAGGCCATAACAGTTCGGCAGCATCGCATACCGTCCGTGGCGAGCCCGGGGCGGGAAACACACGTGACCGGCATCCATGCGGGCGTCGAAGGTAAGTACCCTGGGCTCCGGCTGTCCACCCGCACGGCCGGTGCGGTGGCGCGAGCACGACGGGCATTCGGAGGGGCGCCGCGACTATGGGGGAGCAGATCACCGACACACGCATGAGGAGACCAGTGATCACCGCGCGGGCCGCTGCCACCTTCGAGCCGGTAGGACGCTCGGTCGCCACGGCTCGGGCTTTCGTGCGCGACACCCTCCAGGGCTGGGGCCACGGCGACATCATCGACGACGCCGTCGTCCTCACCAGCGAGCTCGTCACCAACGCCGTCGTGCACGCCGGCACCGCCGCCGACGTGCTCTGCCTCCGCACCGACACCGGCGTCCGGATCGAGGTCGCCGACCGCTATCCGGAGCGCGAGGTGCCCGTACAGAGCTCCGGACAGGCGCTCGCCCACCCCGACCGCGAGGGCGGCCGCGGACTGCTGCTGTGCGGCGCCCTGGCCACCCGCTGGGGCGTGGAGTACACCCCCTCCCAGAAGCACGTCTGGTTCCAGCTCGACCTGCCCGAGCGCCCCGCCGGCACCCGTTCCGCCGGCCCCGCGCTGCCCGTGGACGCGCTCCCCGTCGCCGAGCACCGGGTCCGCGTCGCCGTCGTCCAGATCGACCGCGGCGGCTGCATCAGCTCCTGGAACGAGGACGCGCAGGAACTCTTCGCCTATGCGCCCGAACAGGTGATCGGCAAGCCCCTCACCGACTTCGCCGCCTGGCCGCACACCCCCGGTACGGGCACCGGCATCGCCGAGGCCCTGCTGCTCTCCCGCTGGGAGGGCAGCTACGGCATAAGGGGCGCCGACGGCCGCGTCGTCCCCGTGTACGCCTCGCACCTACGGGTGCGCGACGCCGACGGCGAGCCCTCCACGGTCTGCCTCCTCGTCCGCGACCACGAGCGCGCCGTCCTCCAGAGCCCGCCGCGCACCCCGTCGGACTCGTCCGGCCAGCAGTCCGAGGGGCACGGCCCCGCCGACCCGTTCGAGGTCTTCATCGGCTCCCCGGCGCCGGACGACCTCGACGGCCTCCTGCAGCGCACGGTCGAACGCGCCCGCGACATGCTCGACGGCGACGCCGCGTACCTCCTCCTGGCCACCGACGACGAGACCGAGCTGGAGGTCCGCGCCTCCACGGGGCTGCCCTCCGCCCGTCAGCGCTTCGCACGCGTCCCTGTGGAGGCCGGCAGCGGCCGCTACGGCTCCGCCCGTATGCCGGCCGTCCACGAGGACCTCACGGCCGTACAGGGGGCCGTCCCGCTGCTCTCCGGTACGGGCATGCGCTCGGTCGTCACGGTCCCCCTCAAGGTCGAGGGCCGGCTCACCGGCTCCCTCGGCGTCGCGGCCGAGGCCCCCGGCCGGTACACCAACGAAGAGGCGCTGCGCCTGCAGTTCGCCGCCGACCGCATCGCGCTCGCCGTTGAACGCGCCCGCCTCACCGAGCTGGAACGGCTCCGCCGCGGCTCCCTCTCCTTCCTCGTCGAGGCGTCCGACCTGCTCGCCGGCACCCTGGACCGCAATCAGACGCTGGCCCTCATGGCCCAGATGACGGTCCCCACGCTCGCCACCTGGTGCGCCGTGTACACCGTCGCCGACCAGGCGTCCGAGCCCGAACTCTCCTTCGTGCTGCACGAGGACGAGGACCGCATCGACGGCCTCAAGACCCTGCTGCAGAAGGTCCCGCCGCCGGAGCCGGTGCCCACTCCCGGGGCCCGCGTATGGAGCGCCCCAGGAGACGCGGCCCACGACGCCGCCCTGCGGACCTCGTTGCGCAGCCTCGGACTGGGCGCCTCCGCGCGGCCGTCCAGCGGCCCCGGCGCCACCCTGGCCACCGCCTCGGCCGTCGGCGGCGAGACCGTCGTACTGCCGCTCGTCGCCCGTAACCGCGTCATCGGCATGCTCACCCTCGGCAAGCCCACCGAGGAGCACTTCCGCCAGGAGATCCTCGAACTCGCCGAGGACCTCTCCCGGCGAGCGGCGCTCGCCCTGGACAACGCGCGCCTGTACTCGGAACGCACGGCCATCAGCCAGTCCCTCCAGCGCAGCTTGCTGCCGCCCGAACTGCCCGACGTCCCCGGCGTCGAGGTCGAGGTCATCTACCGCGCGGCCGGTGAGGGCAACGAGGTCGGCGGCGACTTCTACGACCTCTTCCCCATCCGCGACGGCGCGTACGGCTTCGCCATCGGCGACGTCTGCGGTACGGGCCCGGAGGCCGCGGCCGTCACGGGCCTGGCCCGGCACGCGCTGCGCCTGCTCGCCCGCGAGGGCTTCGGCGGCCCCGCCGTCCTCGAGCGCCTCAACGCCGCGATCCTCGACGAGGGCGCCCGCAGCCGCTTCCTCACGCTCCTCTACGGCGAACTGTGGCCCCAGCGCGACGGCAGCGCCGTACTGAAGGTCGTCTGCGCGGGCCACCCGCTGCCCCTGCGACTGCGCCAGGACGGCACGGTCGAACCCGCCGCCGAACCGCAGCCGCTGCTGGGCGTCATGGAGGACCTGGAGCTCTACGCGCAGACCGTCACCCTCGACCCGGGCGACGTCCTCCTCTGCGTCACCGACGGCGTCACGGAGCGCCGTGAGGGCACGCGGATGCTCGGCGACGACGGCCTGGCGGACGTCCTCACGACATGTACGGGCCTCACGGCCGGCGCGGTCGCCGCACGCATCCTGCGCGCCGTGGAACGCTTCGCCGCCGAGCCCGCCTCGGACGACATGGCCATCCTCGCCATGCGGGTGCCGGAGGCGGTGCACGACGCAATGACGCCGTAGGACGGCCGAAAGTCATCGGGGCCTTGGGGCATCGCCTCAAGGCCCCGACCGTTCCCCCCCCCAAATACAAAAAGGCCCCCGCCTGCTGGCGGGGGCCTTTCTCGTCAGAGCCCCAATACGGAATCGAACCGTAGACCTTCTCCTTACCATGGAGACGCTCTGCCGACTGAGCTATTGGGGCGCGTCGACGGCATTAACTATACCCGACTCCCAGCCGTGATTCGAACCACCTGCCGCCCAGGTCAGCAGCACACTCCCGGTAAATCGGAATTACCCGACAGCGGCCCCACCCGCATTACTCCGGTAACTCCGGCAGCGGTCAGAACGCCGGCTGGAGAAGCCCGCCGAGCGCATTGCACGCGCTCACTACGCGGTGCAATTCACGGCGACTCAACGACTCCCCCACGGGCAGCGCCAGCGTCTCGTCGCACGCCCGCTCCGTCTGCGGCAGCAGCAGATCGCGGCGGTAAGCGGGCATGCGGTACACGGGCACCGGCACGGGCACCCGGCAGGCCACGCCCTTCGCCCGCAGCGTCCGCGCGAAAGCGTCGCGGTCCGGCCGGCCGTTGCCCGGCACCCGGACCACGTACTGCTCGTACGTGTGCGGCGCGCGCTCCGTGGGCGTCACGACGCCGCGCAGCCGCCCGTCGAAGTACGTCGCGTACGCCCGCCGCCGCTCGGCGCCACCGGGCG
Organism: Streptomyces sp. NPDC026301; assembly: GCF_055567935.1. Classification (NCBI taxonomy): domain Bacteria; kingdom Bacillati; phylum Actinomycetota; class Actinomycetes; order Kitasatosporales; family Streptomycetaceae; genus Streptomyces; species Streptomyces sp. NPDC026301. The sequence goes on from NZ_JBVHPN010000015.1 coordinate 222,950, forward strand.
CGACACCCGGCTCCTCGGCGCCGTGCACCAGCAGCCCGTGGCGCGCTCCCAGCTTCCGCAGCCTGGCCATGTCGGCCTGCTGTCCGAAGCGGTGCACGGCGATCACGGCGGCGGTCCTGGCGCTCACGACGTCGGCCACCGCGGCCGGGTCGAGGCAGTAGGTGTCCGGGTCCACGTCGGCGAAGACCGGTACGGCTCCGGCGCGCACGACGGCCTCGGTGACCTCGGCGTTGCCGAACGCCGGCACCACGACCTCGTCACCGGTGCCGATACCCGCCGACTCGAGCGACTCAAGCGTTCCACTTGTCCCCATGGCTCGGATGCTGGCGGCCGAACGTGAACGGCAAGTGACGCGCCGCACTGCAATGGCGAAACAAAAAAGCTCCGGTCCCTGAACCAGAAGGTTCAGGGACCGGAGCTGAAAAATTGTTCGGCGGCGTCCTACTCTCCCACAGGGTCCCCCCTG